>NZ_JBIPDG010000015.1:0-107526 GCF_044006275.1 Providencia sp. 2024EL-00732
AAAATAGCAGGGGTGTTGGCTGCGCTTGCTAACCCTAGCCACATACTTATGTATGCTCCTAGCGCTTAGTGCGACTTGCCGCCTACCTACAATTCGAACTATTTTGAGTATTGGCATTTATCTATTTCAAAATTGTAGGGGTGTTAGTTACATTTGCTAACCCTAGCCACATACTTATGTATGCTCCTAGGGCTTAGTGCGACTTGCCGCCTACCTACAATTCGAACTATTTTGAGTATTGGCATTTATCTATTTTAAAATAGCAGGGGTGTTAGCTGCATTTGCTAACCCTAGTCATATACTTATGTATGCTCCTAGGGCTTAGCGCGACTTGCCGCCTACCTACAATTCGAACTATTTTGAGTATTGGCATTTATCTATTTTTAAAATTAATAGACACAAAAAAAGTATGGTTTCCCATACTTTAGTGTGAAAAGCGTGATGTTTAATCGCACATGCAATTTTAATTATTTTAAGTATAATTAGTCTTCTACTTGGTTTAGCTCTTTATAAATTTCATGCTTAATGGGAACTAAGGCCAAAATTAAGGCTTGTTGGTAAACACTTGTGCGGGTTAATACCCCGTCGGTGAAAAAACCAATAGCGCCACCTTGTTGTTTGATATTATCAATACCGGTCAAAAAGGCCATTTCATCGCCAAGTTCACGACCTTCACGAATACCTGCCAGAATTTTTTCTGGGATCATAATACTCGCAGAGCGAGACTCGCCGCGTATTTGCTTATGTTCAATAACTATCCAAGCAAAAGTCATATCATCTTCAATGCCTGCTTCGATACCGACCCAAAAGTCTGCTTCAGGGCGAACTTGTCTTGAAGCCATTACGCGTTGTCTAGCCCCTGTACGGGTTTCATTATTACCGATAGGTTGCTGTGGAACACTGCTATCGACATTAATATCTTCAATTTGATAACTGCCAGCCCCAAATACAGCATCGAAAGCTAGATGGATCGCTTTAATTTTGGCAGGATTAGTCGTTGCAGCTATAACTTGGTACATTAATTATTTTCCTTTGAACACATACTTCGAAAAGTAATAACGGAACACATCTATGTTACAGGTTTATCTTGTTCGCCATGGCGAAACTGAATGGAATTTAGCTCGTCGCATCCAGGGACAATCCGATAGCCCTCTGACAGCCACTGGACGACTGCAAGCAAGGCAGGTGGCTGAAAGGATAAAATCAGAAGGCATTACCCATATTATCACTAGTGATATGGGACGCACACTGGAAACTGCACAAATAATTGCAAGTGTATGCGGATGTGAAATTACCACAGAACCGCGTCTACGTGAACTAAATATGGGGGTTCTTGAACAAAGAGCGATTGAGTCGTTAACCTCAGAAGAAGAACAGTGGCGTAAAAGCTTGATTGACGGCACTCGTGGTGGTCGAATCCCTGAGGGGGAATCGATGGAAGAACTCTATACGCGTATGTTTGCGGCATTAAATAGTTGCTTAGATCTCCCCGAAGGGAGTCGACCCCTGCTTGTAAGCCATGGCATCGCACTAAGTACTTTAATTAGCCGTATTATGGGGGTTCCTGCGTATTCAGAGCGCCGCTTACGTTTACGTAATTGCTCATTATCTCGAGTAGACTACCAAAACAGCCCATGGCTTGCGAATGGGTGGATAGTCGAAACTGCGGGGGAAGTGACTCATTTAACGCAGCCAGCCCTTGATGAACAACAAGGCTAATTATTGAAAAGTAAGGAGTTTCAATGTAATGAAACTCCCTCAGCTTAGCGTGCTTTAGTATCGTCTGCTTTGATAGGAACATAATAATCAAACGTATCGATATGCGTTTTAGGGTCATCACTTTCTGGGGTGATATTATGCAAGTCGATATTTTTTAGTCGGTAATGTTCAATATCATACCCAGGGCGACGCGTTAAATTGAGTTTGGGTAAATAAACACCATAAATTTGGTATAAAAACTCCTGTAACGCATTTCGGGTTGGCACGCCATTAAATGAAAATTTCACATACTTACCACTCGGTAATGTCAAATTGGTATACTGATTAGTATTGAAACTTGCATCTTCAGGCCTAACTGCGGTGGTATAGAACACAGTTTGCTCGTCTTCTTTTTCAGGGTTATGGATTGCATGATGCAGCCCGAACACCTCAGAAGCAATCTTGGTGGTATTATCTAAATAATAATGCCAAAACGTTTGGCGCATTTCTGAACATGCGGTTGACCATTCCTCTAAAGCATAAGAACAGCTTTGCTCCAAACCGACCAATTGCAGTTCAGGCATTTGCATAAATTCATGTTCAATATTTATATGATTATCTAAGATAATCGGTGGGCAAATCCCAGTAGCACACCACTCCTCACTACGGCGGTAGAAAGCCGGTGTCAGGTTAAACTGTTTTTTAAATGCGCGCGTAAAAGTTTGTTGCGAGTCAAAGCGATACTGTAGCGCAATATCAAGAATTGGGCGGCTTGTTAAGCGCAGTGCAACCGCAGCACGAGAAAGTCTTCTGGCTCGAATATAAGCACCAATCGCTTGGTCAGTGACTTCTTTAAACATTCTTTGTAAATGCCACTTAGAGTAGCCTGCTTTTGCGGCAACATTATCCAGCGAGAGTGGTTTATCAAGGTTGTCATCTATCCAGCGAAGCAAGTCGCGAATAATATTAGTTTGATCCATGTATATCCCCAGCCAATGCGACTTATAGTACAGATATAATCTATCAATGAATCGCTATTCTATATCAAGTTACCTTTTTCGTTTATAGTAAATGAGTTGTATTTGAGAATTAGTTAGAAAAGTGAATAATTAACCTTGTATTGATACGAGGTTTACCGATTGTGAGTTGAATAGGAAACCCAGTATGCGTTGTTCCAGATTAAAAAATATTGTTCTCGCGTCATTATTATCAGCGTTGCCTTGTATTACTTTCGCTGAAGAAATCGGTTCAGTCGATACTGTATTTAAGATTTTCGGCCCTGACCATAAAATTGTCGTGGAAGCATTTGATGACCCTGATGTTGATAACGTTACCTGTTATTTGAGTCGCTCAAAAACGGGTGGTATCAAAGGGGGGTTGGGGTTAGCGGAAGATACTTCTGATGCTGCTATTTCATGTCAGCAAGTTGGTCCGATTGAACTGAGCGACCGTGTAAAGCGTAAACCAACAAAAGGCCAAGTTGTTTTTCAAAAGCGCACATCGTTAGTTTTCAAAAAACTGCAAGTGGTTCGTTTTTATGACCCGAAACGTAACACACTGGTTTATTTAACGTATTCAGACAAAATGATCGACGGCTCACCGAAAAATGCGTTAAGTGCTGTACCGATCATGCCGTGGTGATTATGACGAGTGTTTGGGCTGCAATCCTCTGATAGTATGGATGCCACTCATAAAAAAATCCGCTGCTTAAAAGACAGCGGATTTCGATAACTATAATGCAAATAATTAGGTTGTTAATTATTCGTCTAAATCACCACAGAAACGGTAACCTTCACCGTGGATAGTGGCAATAATTTCTGGTGTGTCAGGTGTAGATTCGAAGTGCTTACGAATACGACGGATAGTCACGTCAACAGTCCTGTCATGAGGTTTTAATTCACGGCCAGTCATTTTCTTCAGTAAGTCAGCTCGAGTCTGAATTTTCCCTGGGTTTTCACAGAAATGCAGCATTGCACGGAACTCACTGCGCGGCAATTTGTAGTGTTCACCAGCAGGGCTAACTAATGAACGGCTATTAATGTCTAATTCCCAACCATTAAATTTATAGCTTTCAACCAAACGACGCTCTTCAGTACCGCCAGCCAAATTCATGGTACGTGACAGTAAGTTACGCGCACGAATAGTTAATTCGCGTGGGTTAAATGGTTTGGTGATATAGTCATCAGCACCGATTTCCAGACCGAGAATTTTATCAACTTCGTTATCACGGCCAGTTAAGAACATTAACGCAATACTTTCTTGCTCACGTAATTCACGAGCAAGTAATAAGCCATTTTTACCTGGTAAGTTAATATCCATGATGACTAAATTGATGTCATGTTCTGAGAGAACGTTGTTCATCTCTTCGCCATCAGTTGCCTCATGAACCACATAGCCTTCAGCTTCAAAGATACTTTTCAGCGTATTGCGTGTGACTATTTCGTCTTCAACAATCAAAATGTGTGGGGTCTGCATAGTTGCTACCTAAAGTATTAAAATAAAAATACTGAACTCACAAGCCGTTTTCAGTTAGGTGGTTATTATATTTTTCTCTGAAAAAACACGTTTATGAGTATAAATTTGTTTCAAAATCCAACAGTGACATTATGTTGCTTTTGCAGCAAATGGCTCTAAAAAACTAGCCAAAATATAAGCACTTTCCCAATATTGGGCTGTTAACAGCAATATAACAGCTAATACTGCATTTACCACCTAAAAAACTAACTTTTGTTGATACATATCAAAATCAATTGTAGCACGTTAACAAAAATTGTTAGGTACATAATTATATAAATTAACATGCGATTTAGATATCAGATAGTCGGTCAAAATGCAGAAGACGAATATGAGGGTTGTTGCTTTGACTTGAAATTAAAGAATTTAATCTGCAATTTCCCCAATATACCATCAAAAATAATGTCTGATTTGTGACTCATCTCGAATTTTGACAGGTTGTTTTGTTTAAATGATAGAGAGCAAACGCTTCTAAACTAGAAGTAAAGTGTCTATGCAGTAATATGATGAGTCGTTTATGACTGTAAATAAGTAAATATACTTGTGTTATTTTAAGGGTGAAGAAATTTACTAACAATATTTTTACATTTAAATAAAGCATAAATTGGTGGAGATTATGCTAAACAACGAATATGAGTGTAAATGTAGAGAGTGATATCAGATATTTTCAGATTAAGCCCATATGATAACGATCAACTTTCTCGGTAAATCACAAAACCCCATGCATTGATCTACAACTAGAAATAAGTCTCTATCAGGTTAATTGGAATATGGTTTTTTTCTGACTCATCTTGGTGGAAATTCCTGCTTATTTTTAGTGGTACATAACTTTTATCAAATCCCATCATTGTATTTATTTGCTCATTTAATAAACAAATAAGCCATTAAAATCGCAAAAAATTATTCATCTGCTAATTTAAATTATTTTGGTTGTTAAAGCTGGTACTGGTGGGGTTTTTGTTTTTTTATGAAGATTTTTTCCCTTTTCCTAGAGGGGTTTTTATTGAAAAACTGTTTTGTTAAAGGGGTTGGAATCAAATAAATTTGACAAATTATGCCGATTGCTTTAACCGTATAGGGAGAAACCCAAAAGATCTAAGAGACAGACAGAATTTATGCGTAATATCAGCCTGACTATTATTATTACCACCACCACCGTAACCACAGGAAACGGGGCGGGCTGACGCATCCAAAAAATAAAAATGAAAAAGCCCGCATCCCCATAAGATGCGGGCTTTTTTTTGGTGTTAATTCAGGAGAGAAATACCATGCGTGTGCTTAAATTTGGCGGTACTTCGGTTGCAAATGACGAACGGGTACTAAATGTTGCTGACATCGCTGAAAGTAAATTAGCAGATGGGCAAGTGGCACTGGTGCTATCAGCACCAGCAAAAATCACTAACCATCTGGTTGCTATGATTGAAAAAACGGTTGCAGGTCAAGATGTCATCACGCATGTAAATGATGCCGAAATGATTTTTGCTAACCTTTTAAAAGGATTGAAAGAAAAACAGCCTGGTTTCGAATATGACAAGCTGAAAAAACTTACAGAACAAGAATTCGCACAAATCAAACAAGTACTGCATGGTATTACTCTCCTAGGTCAATGCCCTGATAGCATCAACGCTACAATTATCTGCCGTGGTGAAAAGCTCTCTATTGCTATTATGGAATCTGTATTAAAAGCTCGTGGTCATAATGTGACAGTGATTAATCCAGTTGAAAGCCTATTAGCAAAAGGGCATTACCTTGAATCTACTGTTGATATAAATGAATCGACAAAACGTATTGCTGCTTTAAATATTCCCAAAGATCACTTTGTCTTAATGGCTGGTTTTACCGCTGGGAATGATAAAGGCGAACTAGTAGTGTTAGGCCGCAATGGTTCTGATTACTCCGCCGCGGTATTGGCAGCTTGCTTACGTGCAGATTGTTGTGAAATTTGGACTGATGTTGATGGTGTGTATACTTGTGACCCGCGTTTAGTACCTGACGCACGCTTATTGAAGGGGATGTCTTATCAAGAAGCCATGGAGTTATCTTATTTTGGCGCCAAAGTTCTCCATCCTCGTACAATCGCTCCTATCGCCCAATTCCAAATACCTTGCCTAATTAAAAATACCACTAACCTAAGTGCTCCCGGTACTCTGATTGGGGATGGTCAAACGGATGACAGCACACCAGTTAAGGGGATCACTAACTTAAATAACATGGCAATGATCAACGTATCGGGGCCTGGTATGAAAGGAATGGTGGGCATGGCTGCACGTATTTTCTCTGTCATGTCACGTAAAGGCATTTCAGTCGTGTTGATCACCCAATCTTCATCAGAGTACAGCATCAGTTTCTGTGTGCCACATAATGAACTACAGCGTGCTCGCGCTGCACTAGAAGATGAATTCTATTTAGAGTTGAAAGATGGCGTATTAGACCCACTGGGCGTGATGGAGCAATTAGCGATTATTTCTGTAGTCGGTGATGGCATGCGTACATTGAAAGGTATTTCAGCGCGCTTTTTCTCTGCATTGACCCGTGGCAATATCAATATTGTTGCTATTGCACAAGGCTCATCTGAGCGCTCTATTTCAGCCGTAATTGCGAACGAGGCGGGAACCACGGCGGTACGTCTTTGTCACCAAATGTTGTTCAATGCAGAGCAAGTGATTGAAGCCTTTATCATCGGAGTCGGTGGGGTGGGAAATGCATTGATTGAACAAATACACCGTCAGCAACAATGGTTGAAGCAAAAGCATATCGACCTGCGTGTGTGTGGTATCGCAAACTCACGTGCAATGTTAACGGATATGCAAGGCATTGATTTAGCTAACTGGAAAGCTGAATTAGCGGAAGCAAAAGAACCTTTTAGCTTAAGTCGTTTGATCCGTTTAGAACGCGAGTATCATTTCTTAAACCCTGTGATTATCGATTGTACTTCCAATCAAGAAATTGCAGAGCAATATGTGAATTTCTTAAAAGATGGTTTTAACGTCGTCACGCCAAATAAAAAAGCCAATACATTATCCATGGATTACTACCACCAATTGCGTGGCGCAGCAGAAAGCTCGAAACGTAAATTTCTCTATGATACAAACGTTGGTGCGGGCTTACCTGTTATTGAAAATTTACAAAATTTGCTCAATGCAGGGGATGAATTAGTTCACTTTAGTGGTATTTTATCGGGCTCACTGTCCTTTATCTTTGGTAAGCTTGATGAGGGCATGTCTTTATCTGAGGCAACGGCGCTGGCAAAAGAGAAAGGCTTTACAGAACCAGACCCTCGCGATGATTTATCCGGTATGGACGTAGCACGTAAATTATTGATTTTAGCCCGCGAAGCAGGTTATGACTTAGAGCTACAAGATATTGAAATTGAACCTGTTTTACCTATGGATTTCGATAGCAGCGGCTCTGTTGCTGAATTTATGGCTCGTTTACCACAATTAGATGTACAGTTTGCTCAGCGTATAAAAGCCGCAGAAGCAGAAGAAAAAGTGTTACGCTATGTTGGGTTAATTGAAGAAGGGCGCTGTCAGGTTAAAATTGTTGCTGTTGATGGCAATGACCCACTCTTCAAGGTTAAAAATGGCGAAAATGCACTGGCTTTCTATACACGCTATTACCAACCAATTCCTTTAGTCTTAAGGGGTTATGGCGCAGGTAATGATGTTACTGCTGCTGGTGTATTTGCAGATATGCTGCGTACCCTTTCATGGAAATTGGGAGTTTAAGAAGTGATTAAAGTTTATGCACCAGCTTCAATAGGTAATGTTAGCGTTGGGTTTGATGTCCTTGGAGCGGCGGTCTCCCCTGCGGATGGCTCATTATTAGGTGATTGTGTCACCGTTGAAGCTGCGGATACTTTCTCGCTAACGAACAAAGGTAAATTCGTTGCTAAGTTACCGAAAAAGAACGAACACAATATTGTCTACCAATGTTGGCAGCTGTTTTGTGAACGCCTTGGCAAACAGTTGAATGTTGCAATGACCCTTGAAAAAAATATGCCAATAGGTTCTGGTCTTGGTTCAAGTGCATGTTCCGTGGTTGCCGCGTTAATGGCATTAAATGAGTTTGCGGACAAGCCATTTGATGATACGCAATTATTAGGCATGATGGGCGAATTAGAAGGGCGAATTTCTGGTAGCGTGCATTACGATAATGTAGCGCCTTGTTTCTTAGGTGGGCTACAGTTGATCATCGAACAAAATGGCATTATTTCCCAACCTGTGCCTGCATTTGAAAACTGGTATTGGGTAATGGCGTATCCGGGAATTAAAGTATCGACAGCAGAAGCGCGTGCTATTCTCCCTGATAGCTACCCACGCCATGACATTGTAAATCATGGCCGGTATTTATCTGGTTTTATCCATGCATGCCATACTAACCAACCATTACTTGCTGCAACAATGATCCAAGATGTCGTGGCTGAGCCTTATCGCACTCAGCTACTGCCAGGGTTTGCAGAGGCACGTAAAAATGCCAAAGAAATTGGTGCGTTAGCATGTGGTATTTCCGGTTCGGGGCCGACACTGTTTGCCATTTGCGATGATAAACAAATCGCTGAAAATATGGCGGATTACTTGCAACAACATTATATTCAGAATGATGAAGGCTTTGTGCATATCTGCCGTTTGGATCTCGCAGGGGCAAGGACAATAGGGTAAATAATGAAACTGTATAATTTAAAAGATAATAACGAACAAGTAAGTTTTGCACAGGCAGTTAAGCAGGGGCTTGGTAAACAACAAGGCTTATTTTTTCCGCAAGATCTGCCAGAGTTTAGTGCAAGCGAAATTGAAGAACTATTAAAATTAGATTTCGTGACACGTAGTAGCCGTATTTTAAATGCCTTTATTGGTGATGAAATTCCTCAAGAAGAATTAGCTGCACGCGTGAAAGCCGCATTTGCCTTCCCTGCACCAGTGTCTAAGGTTGAGGAAGATATCGCGACTTTAGAGCTTTATCACGGCCCTACGCTAGCATTTAAAGACTTTGGTGGGCGTTTTATGGCTCAAGCTTTAGGGCAAGTCGCAGGTGACCAACCAGTTACTATCTTAACGGCAACCTCCGGTGATACAGGGGCAGCAGTTGCACATGCATTTTATCGTTTAAAAAATGTGCAGGTTGTTATTTTATACCCAGAAGGGAAAATCAGCCCGTTACAAGAAAAGCTATTCTGTACACTGGGTGACAATATTCATACCGTTGCTATCAAAGATGATTTCGATGCTTGCCAAGCATTAGTCAAACAATCATTTGATGATGAAGCACTGAAAAAGGCCCTATACCTTAACTCAGCTAACTCGATCAATATTAGCCGCTTACTGGCTCAGATTTGTTATTATTTTGAAGCCGTTGCACAGATCCCAGCTGAAAAACGTGATCAACTCGTGATCTCTGTACCAAGTGGTAACTTTGGGGATCTAACCGCAGGTTTATTAGCTAAATCAATGGGGTTACCTGTTAAGCGTTTTATTGCCGCGACTAACGTGAATGATACTGTCCCACGCTATCTTGTTGAAGGCGAGTGGAAACCACATCAAACCGTAGCTACTTTGTCGAACGCTATGGATGTTAGCCAACCAAATAACTGGCCACGCATTGAGGAATTATTCCGTCGTAAAGGCTGGTCACTGAAAGATCTTGGTTATGGCACGGTTAATGATGATGTGACAAAAGAAACCGTACGTGAATTGGATAAAAAAGGTTATCTATCAGAACCACATGCTGCTGTTGCTTATCGTGTTTTACGTGATCAGCTACAACAAGGGGAATACGGACTATTTTTAGGAACGGCTCACCCTGCTAAGTTTAAAGAAAGTGTCGAGGAAATCTTAGGTAAACAGATCCCTTTACCAAAAGAGCTTGCTGAGCGTGCTGAACTTCCGCTGTTATCGCATTTCTTACCTTCTGATTTTGCAGAGTTGCGTACATTCTTGATGAAATTAGCACCTAAGCAATAAGAGTAAATAGCATATTAATAAATAACGGAGGCTCTGGCCTCCGTTATTTATTCAAGTGAATGAACAATTAAATTTAATCTATTAATTGAGCTGCTCTAAATGACGGTTAATTTCATTTTGAATACTCGCTGAGGAACTATTTTTATTAAACTTCAGCATAGTAATTGCCTTCTCATGTTCATTCATATCGGTAAATAATGTTGAGCTCAAAGGCTTTGATTGTTGAAAATCTTTAGATTGGCTTTTGTGATTTAAAATTGCTTGCCTCATAGTTGGTGACGTATTGTTTTTAGTAAAACTAAGGGCAACAGCCGCTTTAGCATGGCTATCTAATTCAGAAAAACTTAATCCTTGGTTAATGGCTTTTTTTGTATTAATTCCAGCTTGATTAAGGTGGTTATTAATAGCCTTTTGAGTCGATGCAGATGTGCTATTCTCAGTAAATGAAAGCGCCGTTGCCGCATTTTTATGTATATTATTTTCAGGTTTTGCGTAAGCCATATTAGCAGTGACAACGATAAGCCCTAAAGTCAAAATAACTTTTTTCATGATACATCCTTATTAAAATAAAACAGAATAACTTTCTATATGGTTATAATAAGGGTTTATTTCTGTCTAATACCTGACAGAAAAATGACAAATCTGCCATTTTTCTTTTTTAACTCTAAATGAGAAATTTTATATATTATTAGGAAGGAAAATTGTAAAACGGGTAGAATACTCATCTGAAGCAATCTGAATAGATCCTTTATGTGCAAGTATAATTGATTTCACAATCGCTAAACCAATTCCACTCCCCTCATTTTTTCTTTGCCTTGATTTATCCACCCGATAAAAGCGATCAAATAACTTAGGGAGATGTTCTTCAGGGATTTTTTTACCTGGGTTACTAATGATAATCTCAATTCCACCTTTGACATTTGCCAAATTTATACTGACGGAATCACCTTTTGGCGTATAGCGGATGCCATTCGAAATTAAATTGGTAATTGCTCGACGAAGCATGTTTTTATCTGCAAAAATAGGGTTTGCTTCACCAATAAGTTTTAATTGAATTTCATTGTCTTCTGCTAAAAACTCAAAGTAATCAAGAATTAAAGTTATTTCCTCCTTAAGATTGATCTGTTTTTTCTCTGGGATCAATCGGTTATCATCGGCTTGCGCCAGAAATAACATGTCTGAGATCATCCGTGATAGTCGATTATATTCTTCCAAGTTTGAATAAAGCACCTCGACTAATTCTTCCTTTGTTCGATTTTTATTTAAAGATATTTGTGTTTCAGTCATTAAATTAGTGATAGGAGTGCGCATTTCATGGGCTATATCCGCTGAAAAATTGGTTTGCCTGACAAAAACATCTTCAATTTTAACCAACATTTGGTTAAATGAAATAGTTAATTGTTTTAGTTCTTTAGGGACAGCGGTTGGGTCTAAGCGAATACTTAAATTCTCTGAGGTGACATTTTTTATTTCATCACTGACATCTTTAAGTGGTTTCAACCCTTTGATAACAAGAAAATAAACAATAGAAACGGTTAAAAAACATAGCAAAACCGCACTGATAATTAAATTATTTATTAGTGAATTAAGGTAATCATGATGGAAATTTAAGGATAAAGCTGTTACTAGCCGATATTTTTTTGCTTCTGAAGGGCCACTGATTTGAATATAGCTTTCTGACAGGCGGTAATTTTTAAGGTAGAGGTCTTTATTGCTTTTGTTAGGGTCATAATTTTTTAAGTGGGAAATAAGTTCTGTTGTTGCATTCGGTGATGTTAATACCTTTCCATTATTGTCACTCAAATAAACCACAATATCTTGATGTTCATTAATAATAGTTCTGATCAGTGTATATTGCTCATCTTGTGAGCCAGCATTTTCGTTTAATAAACTGTGGATCGTTAAATTAATTTGGTTGAGTGTATATTCATCTTGCTGTTTAAAATGCAAAACGACAGAGTTGATCATAAGCCAGCTAAATAATAACAATGCAAGGGAAAGGGTGATGCTGATCAAGAAAATAAGCCGAGCAGAAATAGAGATCGGGGAGCGAAATAGCTTATTCATTTTCTGGGATCTCAAGTAAATACCCCATACCCCTAATGGTATGGATCAGTTTCGGTTCGTAATTATGATCGATTTTTGATCTTAAACGCTTAATCGCGACATCAATAACATTGGTGTCGCTATCAAAATTCATGTCCCATACTTTTGATGCAATTAAAGAGCGTGATAGCACTTCGCCTTGATGTAGAACAAAAAGCTCAAGCAAAGCAAATTCTTTACTCGTTAAATTAATTTTTTCATTAGACCGAGTGACTCGTCTTTTAATTAAATCAACATGCAAATCAGCAATAGAAAATTGAGTTTTTTGAATATTATTATTTCCTCGACGTAAAAGAGTTCTAACACGAGCAAGTAATTCAGAAAAATCGAAAGGTTTTACAAGATAATCGTCAGCGCCAAGTTCAAGGCCTTTCACTCGATGCTCAACATTACCTAATGCAGTTAACATTAATATAGGAGTGTTTTTGCCAATAGTACGTAGGTTTTTCGCTATTTCCCAACCGTTAATATCAGGCAACATGACATCAAGGATGATGAGGTCATACTCTTCTGTTGTTGCCATATGAAGCCCCGTAATACCATTTTCTATCGCATCGACAATAAAACCAGATTCAGTTAACCCTTTTGATAAATATTCTCTGGTTTTATGTTCATCTTCTACAATAAGTAATTTCACAAGTACCTCAAAGCTGAGTTGGAGCTATTTTATCCAGCTTTATTCTAAGCATTGAAACCAACAAATGTAAAATGACAAATTTGTCATTTTCATGTCATGAATCTAACAGGAGGTGTTTTTTACCATAGCAATAATTTTAATTACTAGGGGCGTGGCTATACCATGTTTTCACCAAAAATATTACTGATAGCTCATGCTCTAATTTTAACAGGGTGCGTCTCTCTCGCTCCTGAATATCAGCGCCCAAAGTCTAATGTACCAGAACAATTACATTCTGATTTAACGGCCGCTAGCAGAACAAGGGAATCGACATTTTCTATACCTAGCTGGCAAGCGTTTATTCAAGACCCGCAAATGAAAAGGGTGATACAGACAGCCCTTGAAAAGAACAGTGACCTTTATCTT
Organism: Providencia sp. 2024EL-00732; assembly: GCF_044006275.1. Lineage (NCBI taxonomy): Bacteria > Pseudomonadati > Pseudomonadota > Gammaproteobacteria > Enterobacterales > Morganellaceae > Providencia > Providencia sp. 2024EL-00732. The sequence goes on from NZ_JBIPDG010000015.1 coordinate 13,321, forward strand.
GCCGCATTAGATGTGGAAGAAGCTCGTGTTCGTTTTGGCTTGTCTCAGGCTGAAAAGTACCCACAAATTAGCTCATCAGCGAGTGGTGATTATAACCAGTCACTGAATTCTGATTCATCTCTAAATAAAAAATACAGTGCGGGTATTGATATTAGTTATGAGCTCGATTTTTTTGGTCGTATTAAGAATTTATCAGAAGCTGATAAAGCAAAATTCCTTTCTTCTAAAGAAATGAGCCGAGCTACACAAATTTTAACGATTAAGGCTGTCGCTGACGCATATTTAGATGTGGTATACAACCAACAACTTTTATTAATTGCTAAAGAAACAAAAAACAGTTATCTCAACAGCCAATCTATTGTGAGGCAAAAAGTTGCAGCAGGAAATGCGACACTATCAGATTTAGAGCAAGCGAAAGGGCAAGTTCAATCCATTGAAATTAGTATAGAAAAAATTAATAGTGAAATAGTAAGAAATGAAAACTTAGTCAATTTCTTGACGCATGATTACGCTGAGAAAATAAAAATAGCCTCAACGAGCTATGAGCCAAAGTATCCACTTATTATAACCCCCTCAAATATACCTTCTGAAATGTTATTAAAAAGGCCTGATATTATGGCGGCAGAGCAAAATATTATTTCAGAAAATGCGAATATTGGTGTAGCAAGAGCGGCATTCTTCCCTTCTATTTCTTTCAATACTGGCATTGAGAATAGTAATGACTCTTTGTCGGGACTATTTGATTCCTCGAATGGTATTTGGAATTTTATTCCTAAAATTACACTCCCTATTTTTACTGGTGGTACAAATAGCCGAAATTTAGAGCTAGCGACTATTCGCAAAAATAAAGCAATTGTTAATTACGAGAAAAATATCCAAGTGGCTTTTCGTGAAGTGAAAGATGCGTTGGCGATTAAATCTAGTTTAGAAAAACAAATATTCTCTCAAAAGCAGTATGTCAAAACGTTAGAACATGTATTGGCTCAAAAACAAGCTAGTTACCAATATGGCAGTTTAAGCTATTTAGATGTTCTTGAATCACAAAGAATTTTATTTACAGAGCAACAGAATTTATTGATGTTGAAAATAGAGCAGCAGAAGAATGAAGTGAATTTATTCTCTGCATTAGGTGGCGGACAAATAGGATCGTAAACATGAAAAATTTGAATAAAGTTATTTTTGCCCTTTCGATAGGGATGTTCACAACGATAGGTTACGCAAATACAGCGGAGCACGATCATTCTGTTTACCCAGAAAAAGTTGCTGAGCCGGTTATTAACACAGAAGGTAAGTTAATTGCGATTGATAAAGCGAATAAAAAACTAACAATTAACCACCAAGCAATTGAAAGTATTGGTTGGCCACCAATGACTATGCGTTTTACCTATGAAGATGAAAATATGATTAAAGGTTTACAAGAGAATGATGAACTAACGTTTTCTTTTTCTCAAAAAGGCAACCTTTCCATATTGAAATCAATCGAAAAGATAAATTAAATAGATAGAGAGATGTTATGTCATTAGTCAACCTGGCCAAATTACTGCTTGTGGTTATTTTATCGAGTGCGATTTCAATTTTATTTTACCGTTATTTCTTTGTAGATGAAAAACTGGTACAGGAAACTGAAAAACAAGAGCGCACCGTTTTATATTGGTATGACCCGATGTACCCAAATACTAAATTTGAGCAGCCGGGTAAGTCTCCTTTTATGGATATGGACTTAGTACCTAAATATGCGGATGAGAATTTAGCTTCAGCAGATAGTAAAGGGGTCACTATTAACCCAACACAAACGCAAAATTTAGGTGTAAAAACAGTGGCTGTGAAATGGGGAAAATTAAACTATGACTTAACATTTCCTGCTGAAATTGTATTTAATGACCACCAATTTGCCATCGTACAAGCACGGGAAAGTGGTTTTGTCGAAAAAGTTTATCCATTTACGGTGGGGGAGCAGATCCAAAAAGGAGAAGCTATCGCTGAGTTAACCATCCCTGCATGGGTCGAAGCTCAAAGTGAATATCTCGCCTTGAAGCAGATGGGCGTTCCACAAACAGATCTTAATAGCGTGCTTGAACGCCTACGTTTAAATGGCATGCCAGAAAATTCAATTGCTCAATTTATTAAAAGTAGCAAAGTACAAACTCGTTTTATCATCAAAGCGCCTATTTCAGGGGTGATTACAGCACTAAACCTACGCCTTGGAATGAATGTGACAAAAGAAGGAGTTATTGCTCAAATTCAAGGAACAACTCCATTATGGTTGAATGCATCTATTTCACAATCAACAGCAGAATTGTTGAATAAAGAGGTTCAATTTTCTGTTGCTATTCCTGCTTATCCTAATCACCAATTTAAAGTAAATAACTGGTTGATATTACCGAGTGCTGATGCGGCTAGCCGGACTATTAATATTCGTGCAGAAATTACAAATGGAGAAAATTTATTAAAACCTGGGATGACTGCTTATTTAAATTTAGTCGCTGAAGATAAAGAAAGTCTGTTAATTCCTTCTCAGGCGATAGTGGATTCAGGTAAAGAACAACATGTGATTGCGGTAGGGAAAGACGGTGAGTTTATCCCGAAAAAAGTCCGGGTCATCAAGGAATCTCAACAAATGACAGCCATATCTGAAGGTTTACAAGTTGGAGAGCCTATAGTGACTCAGGGTATTTTCCTTATTGATTCTGAAGCCAATATTGCTGGTGCATTAGCACGAATGGAAGCACTTTCTGAGCAAGCCACACCATCTAATCATTCATCACATAAATCTCAGGAGTAGACTATGTTGGAATGGATTATAAGACGCTCAGTAGCTAATCGGTTCTTGGTATTAATGGGGGTAGTTTTTTTAGTTATTGCAGGCCTCTGGAGTATTCGCCATACACCAGTTGATGCCTTGCCTGACTTATCCGATGTTCAAGTCATTATTAAAACGACCTATCCGGGTCAGGCCCCACAGTTAGTTGAAAACCAAGTTACTTACCCAATAACTACCACGATGTTATCTGTACCAGGTGCCAAAACAGTACGAGGTTTTTCTGCATTTGGTGATTCATATGTTTATGTTATTTTTGAAGATAATACTGATTTGTACTGGGCTCGTTCAAGGGTTTTGGAGTATTTAAATCAGGTTCAAACTAAGTTACCTAAAGGGGCAGTCGCATCGATTGGACCAGATGCGACAGGAGTAGGCTGGGTTTTTGAATATGCTTTAGTCGATAAAACTGGAAAGCATAATCTAGCTGAATTACGTTCATTACAAGATTGGTTTTTGAAGTATGAATTAAAAGCGCTGCCTAATGTTTCGGAAGTAGCAACCGTTGGTGGTGTGGTGAAATCATACCAAATAGTGGTTGACCCTCTGAAGCTTGCCCAGTTCTCAATTACTTTACCTGAGATAAAACAATCGGTAGAGATGGCTAACCAAGAAGCTGGGGGCTCTTCAATTGAGATTGCTGAAGCTGAATATATGGTTAGAGCTAGTGGCTATCTTCAGTCACTGGATGATTTTAATAAAATTTACCTGAAAACATCTGAAAGTGGCATTCCTATTTATTTACAAGATGTTGCTCGAGTACAAGAAGGCCCTGAGATGCGCCGTGGGGTCGCGGAGCTGAATGGTGAGGGGGAAGTTGTTGGTGGAATAATTTTACTTCGCTCAGGTGAAAATGCACGTGATGTTATCCAAGATGTAAAACAAAAACTTGATGATTTAAAAGCTAGCTTACCCGAAGGTATTGAAATCATCACAACCTATGATAGAAGCATATTAATTGATAATGCTATAGATAATTTAAGTTATAAATTACTGGAAGAATTTATTGTTGTAGCCCTCGTCTGTGCCGTTTTTTTATGGCACTTTCGTTCGGCATTAGTGGCTATTATTTCTTTACCGCTTGGTTTATTTATTGCTTTTATTGTAATGCGCTATCAAGGAATAAATGCAAATATTATGTCGTTAGGGGGGATTGCAATTGCGATTGGTGCGATGGTTGACGCTGCAATCGTGATGATAGAGAACGCCCATAAAAAATTAGAAAAATGGCAACACCAAAATGAAGGTAAAATACTCGATAATGCTCAGCGTTGGAAACTTATAACTGATTCCGCTGTGGAAGTTGGGCCTGCCTTATTCATTAGTTTATTAATTATCACTCTTTCTTTTATCCCTATTTTTACGTTAGAAGGGCAAGAAGGACGGTTATTTGGACCACTTGCGTTTACAAAAACCTATGCAATGGCTGGGGCAGCTGCCTTAGCGTTAATAGTGATCCCTATTTTAATGGGGTATTGGATCCGCGGTAATATTCCAAATGAAAATAAAAACCCACTCAACCGTTGGCTTATCTCACTGTATAGCCCTATTTTGCTTAAGGTTTTAGCATGGCCGAAAACGACATTATTAATCGGTTTTTTAACACTATTTACCGTGATATGGCCGTTAAAGCATTTAGGCGGTGAATTCTTACCATCAATTAATGAGGGCGACTTGTTATATATGCCTTCAACATTGCCGGGGGTTTCACCCGCTCAAGCTGCATTTTTATTACAGAACACCGATAAGCTTATAAAAACCATTCCTGAAGTAGACACTGTATTTGGCAAAGTTGGTAAAGCTGAGACGGCAACAGACTCCGCTCCTATGGAAATGATTGAAACGACAATTCGTTTGAAACCACAATCACAGTGGCGAGAAGGGATGACGCTTGAAAAAATCATTGACGAATTAGATGAAACAGTTCGTTTACCAGGGGTTGCAAACCTATGGGTTCCACCAATTCGTAACCGGATCGATATGCTTTCAACCGGGGTAAAAAGCCCTATCGGGATTAAAGTTTCAGGTAAAGATCTCCAAGAAATTGATGCTTTAGCGCAAGAAATTGAAAAAGTAACTAAATCTGTGCCCGGTGTTGTTTCTGTATTAGCAGAAAGGTTGGTTGGTGGCCGCTATATTGATGTCAAGATTGATAGAGAAAAAGCCGCCCGTTATGGAATGAGTATTAGCGATGTACAAGTGTATATATCGATGGCGACAGGGGGGGAAATGATTGGTGAAACGGTAGAAGGTATTGAACGTTATCCCATAAGTCTAAGATATCCACAGGATCATCGAAATAGTGTTTCCGCATTGAAATTATTACCGATTTTAACGCCAAGTAAGCAACAAATTGTACTGAGTGATGTCGCCGATGTGGCTGTCAATATGGGGGCACCTATGTTGAAAACAGAAAATGCACGTCCAACAAGTTGGATTTATATTGACGCACGAGACCGCGATATGGTTTCTGTTATTAAAGATATTGATGCCGCAATAAAAGATAACATCCAAATGAAGCCGGGGCTGAGTTATTCATTTACAGGGCAATTTGAATTATTAGAAAGAGCTAACCAAAAGCTTATGCTAATGGTACCCGCAACTATTATGATCATTTTTGTGTTGTTGTATTTAGCTTTTAGGCGTTTCAGTGAAGCATTACTTATTTTACTCAGCCTACCTTTTGCTTTAGTCGGGGCTATTTGGTTCCTTTATTGGATGAATTTTAATTTATCCGTTGCGACGGGAACGGGGTTCATTGCATTGGCGGGCGTAGCCGCTGAGTTCGGTGTTGTTATGTTGATTTATTTAAGACATGCTATTGAAGATAAAGAAAAAGTGCAAGGAATTAACCAGTTATCAAAACAAGATTTAGATAGTGCATTATATGAAGGTGCAGTACTTAGAGTCAGACCTAAAGCCATGACGGTTGCGGTAATTTTAGCAGGTTTATTACCTATTTTATTAGGTACTGGAGTTGGCTCTGAAGTGATGAGTCGGATTGCAGCCCCCATGATTGGAGGAATGATCACTGCACCATTATTATCGTTATTTATTATTCCTGCTGCATACAAACTAATTTGTCAGGCGCGCAATAAAAAATAGATTTTTATAAATATTATTAGTGATTATTTAAAAGGTGAACTGGATGAAAAAACTAATTTTAAGTGGAATGTTATTACTGTCATTTTCGGCTTTTTCGCAAGCAGAAAGCGTACAATTGTATAAAGATGCAAACTGTGGCTGCTGCCAGTTATGGGGGGAAGCAATTAATAAAGCGGGCTATGATGTTGTTATTAATGAGATAAGTTATGATGAATTAAGCCAGTTAAATGATAAATTAAAGGTGCCTTATAATTTACGTAGCTGCCATATTGCGAAATATAAAGGGAAAGTGATTGTTGGTCATGTCCCTGTAAGTAGTCTTGACGCTATTGAATCACTCCCCGCGGATGTCGTTGGCATTTCGGTGCCGGGGATGCCAATTGGCAGTTTAGGGATGGAACAACCGGATGGCAGAACCCAGCCATATTCCGTCGTCCAATTTAAAGCGAATGGTGAATACCGTTAGTTTTTATTATTATCAAGTTGCAGATATACTCTGCAACTTGCCTTAAGAAGCAATTTATATTGAATCCTCTAAAATCAATTCAATAGTTTTAAGTTCCTGTTGCGTAAAAGCGCGATTTTTCAATATCCCCATAGCATCATCAATTTGGCTAATGCGACTAGCACCAATCAATACCGAGGTGATTCGGTCATGACGAAGTAGCCATGCTAAGGCCATTTGGTTGAGTTTTTGACCTCTTTTTTCCGCAAGTTCGTTCAACTGTTTGACTTTAGATAAAACACTTGAAGTGAGCCTTTCTGGCGGTAGTGAAGGGTTACCGGCAGCCCGTGAATCGGCAGGGATACCGTTTAAATAGCGGTCAGTTAAAATTCCACCAGCCAGTGGTGAATAAGCGATAGAGCCAACCCCTTCTTCTTCCAGTAAATCAAGGAGTCCTTCTTCGGGCGTGCGTTCTAACATGGAATATTTAGGTTGATGGATAAGACATGGAGTACCTAATTTATTGAGGATACTGATGGCCTCCTTTGCTACATCTGTAGGATAATTAGATATACCTACGTATAATGCTTTACCTTGGCGCACAATGAGGTTAAGAGCCCCCATGGTTTCTTCTAAAGGGGTGTTTGGATCAGGGCGGTGATGATAAAAAATATCGACATAATCAAGTCCCATCCGTTTCAAACTTTGATTTAGGCTTGCAATAAGATATTTTTTACTTCCCCAATCACCATAAGGGCCATCCCACATGGTATAACCTGCTTTTGAAGAAATAATCATTTCATCACGATAAGGTAGGAAATCTTGTTGTAAGATCCGACCAAATTTGCTTTCCGCAGCACCGGGTGGTGGGCCATAATTATTGGCGAGATCAAAATGGGTGATCCCAAGGTCAAATGCGTGCCGAAGCATGGCTTGGCAATTATCAAAAGGTTTGTTATCGCCGAAATTATGCCATAACCCTAATGAAATCATTGGTAAACGTAACCCGCTACGGCCACATGAACGATACTCCATTTCAGTATAGCGCTTTGATGATGCAACATAAGGCATACTTTACCTCCAAAATAGTGGGTAAAACTTAACCTATGTTGTCATAAACTGAAACCGTAAACTGAGTAATCGATGCGAATTTTTGTGAGTATGCAGGCTTTATTATTAAACTGTGATGGGGTACGAAAAAATAAAGCATCTTGAAATAATCAGGTATTGACCTTATAGCAATACCTGAATTTGAGTTTTAAGGCTGTTCTGAGCGGGTAAAGACTAACTCATTACCTTTAGACTGGCTTTCATCAAATTGATAACCATCTAAATTAAAATCAGAAAGCTGATCTGTTTTCGTTAATTTATTTTGGATAATAAACCGGCTCATTAAACCACGAGCTTTCTTTGCATAAAAACTGATGACTTTATATTTACCGTTTTTTTCATCAAGAAAAATAGGTTTAATGATTTCGCCATCCAGTTTTTTAGTGTTCACTGATTTAAAATATTCATCGGATGCAAGGTTGACGAGCACTTGGTCTTTTTGCTCTGCAAGTGCTTGGTTAAGCTGTTTGGTGATAATGTCTCCCCAAAATTCATACAAGTCTTTGCCACGGGTGTTTTTTAAACGAATGCCCATTTCTAAGCGATATGGCTGCATCAAATCTAAAGGCCTTAATACGCCATACAGACCAGATAAAATACGCAAGTGAGATTGGGCAAATTCAAAATCTGCTTGAGAAAAGCTTTCGGCTTGCATGCCAGTATAGACATCACCTTTAAACGCTAAAATAGCTTGCCTTGCATTGTCAGGTGTAAAATCAGCATGCCACTCTGCGAAACGAGCGGCATTGAGCCCTGCTAGCTTATCACTAATTTTCATTAAACTTGCAATATCAGCGGGGGTTAGCTTACGGCATACATTAATCAGTTTCTGTGATTCAGCCAATAGCTCGGGTTGTGTGAATTGCTGGGTTGCCAGGGGGCTTTCGTAGTCTAATGTTTTTGCAGGTGAAATAGTAATCAGCATGACTTGACCCTTTTTAAACAATGATAGCCGTTACTTTAGCAAAAATTCATCCTTAATGGCTAATTGATATAATAAGCCAAACCAATATTGTTTTTTGTTATTCTTTAATCAATGATGTTTAGCTAAAAGGATTCAGTTTTATATCAAGGGGCGAAACCGATTGCCAATCAAATAGTTGCTTCTGACTGGATTTCCTTGCTTGCAGCAATGTGGATGCATGATATTATCTGTATACGGTGCGGCTATAGCCACAATTCCTTTATAATACGCAAAGTAATTCAAATTGTAGGTAGGTGGTAAGCAAACACCACTACAGCTTGAAGTATGACGGGTATAACAACGAGATTAAAGAAATGACCGATAAACTAACCTCCTTACGTAGTCTGACAACCGTTGTTGCTGATACTGGCGACATCGAAGCGATGAAGCTATACAAACCACAAGATGCGACAACTAATCCGTCGCTGATCTTAAATGCTGCACAAATGCCTGAATACCGCAAACTAATCGATGAAGCGGTAGAGTGGGCGCGTAAGCAAAGCAGCAACCGCGAGCAACAAATTGTTGATGCTTGTGACAAACTGGCAGTTAATATCGGTCTGGAAATTCTGAAATTAGTTCCGGGTCGTATTTCTACTGAAGTTGATGCGCGTCTTTCTTATGACGAAGAAGCTTGTATTGCTAAAGCTCGCCATTTAATCAAAATGTACAACGATGCTGGCATCAGCAATGACCGTATTCTGATTAAACTCGCTTCAACTTGGCAAGGTATCCGTGCTGCGGAGAAACTAGAAAAAGAAGGCATTAACTGTAACCTAACCTTATTATTCTCTTTTGCTCAAGCTCGTGCTTGTGCGGAAGCGGGGGTTTACCTAATTTCCCCATTTGTAGGCCGTATCCTTGACTGGTACAAAGCCAATACGGATAAAAAAGAATTTGCGCCACAAGAAGACCCGGGTGTGATTTCTGTGACTGAAATCTATAACTACTATAAAGCTCATGGCTATAAAACAGTAGTGATGGGTGCAAGCTTCCGTAATGTTGGTGAAATCATCGAATTAGCAGGTTGTGACCGTCTAACAATCTCTCCGGGCTTACTGAAAGAGTTATCTGAATCACAAGGTGAATTAGTTCGTAAACTGACTGATGCGGGTAAAACTCAAGAGCCAGGTGAAAAACTGACTGAAGCTGAGTTCTACTGGCAGCATAACCAAGACCCAATGGCGGTTGATAAACTGTCTGATGGTATTCGTAAGTTTGCGGTAGACCAAGAAAAACTGGAAAAAATGATTGCAGATTTACTGTAATATTACCTTTTTCTATTCAAACCCAGCTTACGAGCTGGGTTTTTTTATGGAAATTTTTCATTGAGTTAGTTCTCAATTTCAATATATAAAATTGAGGGCGCTGTATGAAAAAACGCATCATGATATGATAAGAGCCTGTTTACCCATGAGTAAACAGCTTCTGATTGATCAATTTTTTGAGGTTTATATGAATGAATTGCGCATAGGTCTGGTTTCAGTATCTGATCGTGCTTCGAGTGGTATTTATGAAGATAAAGGTATTCCTGCATTAGAAGAGTGGTTAGCAAAAACGCTGACAACGCCTTTTCGTATTGAAACTCGCCTGATCCCTGATGAGCAAATCATGATTGAGCAAACACTGTGTGAGCTGGTGGATGAATTTGCTTGCCACTTGGTTCTAACAACAGGTGGTACTGGGCCAGCTCGCCGTGATGTGACTCCAGATGCAACTCTTGCGGTTTCAGACCGTGAAATGCCCGGGTTTGGTGAACAAATGCGCCAAATTAGTTTGAAGTTTGTCCCTACGGCGATTTTATCCCGCCAAGTTGGTGTGATCCGTAATCAAGCTTTAATTTTGAACTTGCCAGGGCAGCCGAAAGCAATTGCCGAGACTCTTGAGGGGTTAAAAGATAAAGACGGTAATGTATTAGTCTCTGGGATTTTTGCCAGTATTCCATATTGCATTCAATTACTTGACGGCCCATATGTGGAAACTGACCCTGCAATAGTCAAAGCTTTTAGGCCTAAATCGGCGATCCGGTCAGAATAGTTATCGTGAGAAGTGTCATTGAACGTAATCAGGTGAGTGTTCCCCACCTGATTAAAACGATTTAAGGTAAATAATTAAAAACTATTCTTTATCATTAACTGCGCTGCCCTATAGGTAATACTGTTTTGCCATATTGTTCATTTAAAATCTCAGCAACAGCTAAGTAAAATGCACTGGCGCCGCAGATAATGCCCTCAAAACCTGCAAATTTCAGTAATGTGGCATTGCCTGTTATATTTCCAATGGCTAATAGCGCGAATAAAATCGTTAAGCTACCAAAGACAAATTGCAGTGCTAAGTTTGCTTTAAAGGTTCCTAAGAACATAAAAAAGGTAAAGACTCCCCAAATAGCGAGAAAGACGCCTAAAAACTCAGGGGAAGTTGCTTCGGCTAACCCTAATGTTGGTAAAAATAATAAACCAACTAATGAAATCCAAAACATGCCGTAGGAGGTAAATGCGGTTGCACCAAATGTATTGCCTTTTTTATACTCAATCAGTCCAGCAATAAATTGAGCAAGCCCACCGTAGAAAATCCCCATACTTAAAATAACAGATGAAAGAGGAAAGAAACCTGCATTATGGATATTTAGCAGGATGGTTGTCATACCAAAGCCGAGTAAACCAAGCGGGCCTGGATTTGCAAGAGAGCTAGGCTGCATATAACCTCTAGTAAAATATATAAAATTCAAGTAGATATAAGTTGATTAATGCTGCCTGGTTGGCAGCAACGGCGGATCATACGCAGTTTCAATTGCTCAAACCATGATCACAAGACAGGTTTTTTTGCAATAAATGCAAATTTTTTTTAATTCCCCCCTTGATGAATGGATTTGTGACCCCATCTTTAAGACATCGACGGATATCAATCAGAATTATTGCGTATTTAAAAATAATTTTGAGCTCAGAGTGAAAACTCCCTTGAAAATGAAATATTGAGCCACATATAGATTGATATCGAAATCATAGTGAAAAGAATTCCTTTGGAGGCGTTTTAGATGGGTAAAATTATTGGTATCGACTTGGGTACAACAAACTCATGCGTTGCAATTATGGATGGTACTACAGCTCGTGTTCTGGAGAACAGCGAAGGTGATAGAACTACTCCTTCCATCATTGCGTACACTCAAGATGGTGAAATTTTAGTTGGTCAGCCAGCAAAACGTCAGGCTGTGACTAACCCTGAAAATACTTTATTTGCAATCAAACGTTTGATTGGTCGTCGTTTCCAAGACGAAGAAGTTCAACGCGACGTTTCTATCATGCCATATAAAATTATTGCGGCTGATAACGGCGACGCTTGGTTAGACGTGAAAGGCCAAAAAATGGCTCCACCACAAGTTTCAGCTGAAGTTCTGAAAAAAATGAAGAAAACAGCAGAAGACTATTTAGGTGAGCCTGTAACAGAAGCTGTTATCACTGTTCCTGCATACTTTAATGATGCGCAACGTCAAGCAACTAAAGATGCGGGTCGTATCGCTGGTTTAGAAGTAAAACGTATCATTAACGAACCAACAGCTGCTGCTCTGGCCTATGGTTTAGATAGAGAAGTTGGTAACCGTACTATTGCGGTTTATGACTTAGGTGGTGGTACATTCGACTTATCAATTATCGAAATCGATGAAGTTGATGGCGAAAAAACATATGAAGTACTGGCAACCAACGGTGATACTCACTTAGGTGGTGAAGACTTCGATACTCGTTTAATCAATTACTTAGTTGAAGAATTTAAGAAAGAACAAGGTGTTGACCTGCGTAACGACCCGTTAGCAATGCAACGTCTGAAAGAATCTGCAGAAAAAGCAAAAATTGAGCTGTCTTCTGCACAACAAACTGATGTTAACCTGCCGTATATTACTGCGGATGCAACAGGTCCTAAACATATGAATATCAAAGTGACTCGTGCGAAATTAGAGTCACTGGTAGAAGATTTAGTTAAGCGTTCAATGGAGCCAGTTAAAGTTGCTCTACAAGACGCAGGTTTAAGCGTGAGTGAAATCAACGACGTTATTTTAGTTGGTGGTCAAACACGTATGCCAATGGTACAAAAAGTTGTTGCTGATTTCTTCGGTAAAGAGCCACGTAAAGACGTGAACCCTGACGAAGCAGTGGCAATGGGTGCAGCAGTCCAAGGTGGTGTTTTAGCGGGTGATGTTAAAGACGTTCTGTTACTTGACGTAACGCCTCTGTCTTTAGGTATCGAAACTATGGGCGGTGTGATGACTTCGTTAATCTCGAAGAACACGACTATCCCAACGAAACACAGCCAAGTATTCTCAACCGCTGAAGATAACCAAGCTGCAGTAACTATCCATGTTCTGCAAGGTGAGCGTAAACGTGCAAGTGATAACAAATCACTGGGTCAGTTTAACTTAGATGGTATCCAAGCAGCACCACGTGGTATGCCACAAATTGAAGTTACTTTCGACATTGATGCTGATGGTATCTTGCATGTTTCTGCGAAAGATAAAAACAGTGGTCGTGAGCAAAATATCACTATTAAAGCTTCCTCTGGTCTGAATGACGAGGAAATCGAAAAAATGGTACGTGACGCAGAAGCGAACGCTGAATCTGACCGTAAATTTGAAGAGTTGGTTCAAGTTCGTAATCAAGCTGACCAACTGGTGCATGGTACTCGTAAACAAATCGAAGAAGCCGGTGATAAACTCCCAGCGGAAGATAAAGCGAATATCGAAAAAGCAACTTCTGAGTTAGAAGCAGCATCTAAAGGTGAAGATAAAGCAGATATTGAAGCGAAAATCCAAGCCTTAGTAACTGCATCTGCGAAACTTTTAGAAATTGCACAACAACAAGCTCAAGCTGGTGGCGCAGATGCAACTGGTGCTGAAGCTAAGAAAGATGATGATGTTGTTGATGCTGAATTCGAAGAAGTTAACGACAAAGACAAAAAATAATGCCCTTAGCGGGCGCAGTAGCTGTAGCAAATGATAGTTACTGATACCGGATACGGGCGTCGAGGAAACTCTACGCCCGTTCCGCATGTTAAGGGTAAATAGAGAATGGCAAAAAGAGACTTTTATGAGGTTCTAGGCCTCGAGAAAAATGCTTCCGAAAAAGATATTAAGCGGGCTTATAAGCGCTTAGCAATGAAGTATCACCCTGACCGTAATCAGGGGAATAAAGACGAATCCGAAGTCAAATTTAAAGAAATTAAAGAGGCTTACGAAGTTCTATCTGACGATCAAAAACGTGCGGCTTATGACCAATATGGCCATGCGGCGTTTGAACAAGGTGGAATGGGCGGCGGTGGTTTCGGCGGTGGTGCTGACTTTAGCGATATCTTTGGTGACGTCTTCGGTGATATTTTTGGAGGCGGCCGCAGACAGCAACGCCCAAGCCGTGGTTCTGACCTGCAATACAACATGGAACTGACTCTTGAAGAAGCCGTCCGTGGAGTGACCAAAGAAATTCGTATTCCAACACTGGAAACCTGTGATGTGTGCCATGGAAATGGTGCTAAACCAGGGACCAGTGCAGATACCTGCTCAACCTGTCATGGGATGGGGCAAGTACATATGCGCCAAGGCTTTTTCTCAGTACAACAGCCTTGCCCAACCTGTCATGGTCGCGGTAAAGTGATTAAAGACCCATGCAATAAATGTCATGGTCATGGTCGAGTTGAAAGGTATAAAACCTTATCAGTAAAAATTCCTGCAGGGGTTGATACAGGTGACCGCGTTCGCTTATCTGGCGAAGGTGAGGCCGGTGAAAATGGGGCGCCATCAGGGGATTTATTCGTTCAGGTTCATGTATTACCTCATAATATTTTTGAGCGTGATGGTAATAACTTGCATTGTGAAGTGCCTATTAACTTCGCTGACGCTGCACTTGGAGGGGAAATTGAAGTCCCAACTCTTGATGGGCGTGTGAAACTAAAAATCCCGGCAGAAACTCAGACCGGTAAAATTTTCCGCATGAAAGGGAAAGGGGTGAAATCCGTTCGTGGGGGCTTACAAGGTGATTTAATGTGCCACATTGTGGTCGAAACACCAGTCAAACTGAATGAGAAACAAAAAGCATTACTGCAAGAGTTTGGTGAGTCGTTAGGTGGAAAAGGGGGAGAAAAGAATAGCCCTCGTTCTAAAAGTTTTTTAGATGGTGTTAAAAAATTCTTTGATGATTTAACTAAATAAATAATTAGTTAATAATAAATCAAGCTGGATGGCTGACTTTACATATGGTGAAGTCAGCCATTTTTATACCTTATTTAACAACTTCTCCGCTAGCAATCACCGTTTTACGTACTTGGTTAGCAAAATCTTGGGCCTCTGCAATAATTGACCCCTCATTTGCGGTCAGTAATTGGCGATCTTTCATCAATAGCTTACCATCAACAATAGTATGGCGAACATTCGAGCCATTGGCTCCATACACTAAAGCAGCATATGGGCTATACATAGGAACCATATTTGGTGATTTAGTATCAATAACAATAATGTCTGCCAACTTACCTTCTTCAAGGGAACCTAATTTATCTTCCATATGTAGTGCTCGAGCAGAACCCATTGTTGCCATTTCAACAACGGTAATAGGTGGCATAGCAGCTCTATCTTTATTTTCGAGTTTGTGAATTTTACCGACCAAATTGAGTTCATTTAAGGTGGTTAGCGTGTTGCTCGACATCGGCCCATCGGTCCCTAGACCTACCCGAATTCCTTTTTCTAGCATAGTTGTTACGGGAGCAACTCCCTTAGCTGATTTAGTATTCGCACTAATATTATGTGCGACACCTACATCATATTGCTTTAATAAATCCATGTCTTTTTCATCGACCATAATGGCATGGGCGGCGATAACTTTATTATTCAATGCGCCAATATCAGCCATGTACTGAACAGGGCTTTTACCACCAGTGCGTTTCGCAATTTCTTCTTGTTCACGGTCTGTTTCGGCGAGGTGGATCATCACTGGCACATTCAGTTCTTGAGATAACTTAGCAATTTTCTGCAAATGTTCAGTTGAATTGGTATAGGGAGCATGAGGGGCGAAAGCTGGTGTAATACGTGGATGATTTTTATATTGGTTAATAAAGTTAACGGCATATTCAATGCCTTCATCGGCATTTTTCGCATCAGCCACAGGGAATTTGATGACTGACTCCCCTAGTACCGCCCTTAAACCAATTTTATCTACTGTTTTAGCGACTTCATCCTCAAAATAATACATATCAACGTATGTGGTAACACCACCTTTAATCATTTCGATATTGGCGAGATTTGCCCCAATACGTACCATCTCACGAGATACCATTTTGCTTTCTAATGGGAAAATATAGCGATGTAAGCGGTCAGGCACATCATCGGCTAAAGAGCGAAATACAGTCATAGAGGCGTGAGTATGGGTATTAATTAGCCCAGGCATAACAATATCACCATTAACATTTAGAACATCTGATGCTTGATAATTTTTTGCTAGCTCAGGCCCCCCAACAGCTATGATTTTGTTGTCTTTAACCACAACGGTTCCGTGGTCGATAACTTGTTTTTTATTATCCATAGTGAGGACAGTACCATCAACAATCATGATATCAGCGGGCGTAGCAGCAAAGCTGGTGAAAGAAGCGCTGATAACAGTTAGTGCTAGTAAGGATTTTGAGAATGACATTATTGCCTCATATCTAAATGAAAAATTAGCTGCGTTTTTTATATATCGTTTCAGGGTGTTTGAGAGTGAAGTTAATTGCAATCACTCTGGGTATTTTGATATATCAATGATAGTTTACAGAGACTATTATAAAAATTAATAGTTATTTTATTAGTAATATCAGTGTATTAGTATATTAGGTGCTGAGTTTAGCGAGTAAGACACCAAATAAAATAACGACACAGGCAATGACCCGCATCATATTGAACTTTTCTTTCAGAAAAACAATCGATAAAAACATGGCAAACAGAACGCTGGTTTCTCTAATGGCAGCAACGACGACAATAGGTGCTTGGCTCATTGCCCATATTGCAATCCCGTAACTGATAAGTTGCATTAACCCACCTAATAGCCCTGAACGCCAATATTGCTGAACCCCGCTCAATAAACGACGACGGTATTTAATGATGCCAGGTACGATTAATACGACCCCATTTAATAAAAATAACCAAAGTGTATACACCACAGGGTCTTCGCTAGATCGAGAACCATGACCATCTGATAGGGTGTAGCAAGCCGTAAAAAAAGCGGTACATAAAGCGAAGGTGAGCGCCTTCCCATTGATATTTAAGGTGAATTTTTTCCCTGCAAAAGCAATTAAGACAACACCACTTATAATTAATAGGATGCCAATAAACCCCATTAATGGTATTAACTCATTGAATAATAAAGCACTAAGTAGAGCCGTTATTAAAGGTGCAGACCCACGAGATATTGGGTAAATCTGCCCTAGATCGCCGTATGTATAAGCCTGACTCAAAAAGTAGGTATAACCAATATGAAACAGTACCGATAACGCAAGCCAATGGATGGCCTCAGGCGAAGGTAAACCAAGCCAAAGTATTGCAGGTATGGTTAATACCCCTGAAAAAAAAGAAATCATCACAAGGCCGAAGAAACGGTCACTGCCAAATTTAACTAGGGCATTCCAAGTCGCATGGCAAAAAGCAGCGAAAAGTACGGCAAATAGTACGTAAGTTGTCATCGTTAAATAGTAATCGTTAGTGTTTTATTGGCAAATTAACCACATCGTTTTTGAGAAGCGCTTGGCAACTATTTTATTAGCAGTCTCCCACATTTAACTTTTTTGCGAAAGGAATCGAATAAAGAAAGGAGGAAGCTTTTATCAGGACATAAAGAAATGTAGATTTTGTACTGTAATAAAAGTTGAATTTATAAAGTTTATTTTTAACAAAAGTTATTATTTGTTTTTATAAAAATTGTCTATAGTAAAATTAACGTTTCTTTATCATTTAGCGTGATCATCGCCCTTAAAACATCGTCTATTCCGAGTGGTAATGGATAAATAAACGATTTTTTACGAATTAATAATTAGCATAGTATTAACATTCAAAAAAATACTGGGGTTATATATATGACAGCAATTATTCGTAAATTTTTAAGGTTAGAAGCAGCAGGGGGCTTACTTCTGATTATTGCTGCCATAGTCGCTTTAGTAATGGCTAATTCACCATTACAAGGGGCTTATCAGCAATTTTTAGATATCCCCGTGTCCATTAAAATATCAGAGTTTGGTTTGGATAAGCCATTGATATTATGGATTAATGACTTCTTAATGGCGATCTTCTTTTTGGTGGTTGGCCTTGAAGTAAAGCGTGAATTATTAGAAGGATCTCTTGCTGGACGAGATAAAGCCATATTTCCTGCAATTGCAGCACTTGGAGGAATGTTAGCACCTGCATTAATTTACCTTTTATTTAATGGCGGAGACAGTGTTACTCAACAAGGTTGGGCGATACCTGCTGCAACTGATATTGCATTTGCATTGGGAGTGATGGCGCTATTAGGAAAGCGTGTACCAACAGAATTAAAAGTGTTCTTATTAGCACTAGCCATTATTGATGATCTTGGTGTCATTGTTATTATTGCATTTTTCTATACAAGTTCTGTATCTCTGATTGCCTTAGGTTTATCAGCATTATGTATCGCCTTGTTATGTGTAATGAATTGGCGTAGGGTTGAGAATACTGCCGCATATTTGGTTATTGGTATCATACTGTGGGTGTGCATATTAAAATCAGGTGTTCATGCTACATTAGCGGGTGTTATTGTTGGCTTCTTAATTCCATTACATGGTACGAATAAGACTAAGCCTTCTGAAGAATTAGAGCATGTTTTACACCCATGGGTTGTCTATCTAATTTTACCTATATTTGCTTTTGCGAATTCGGGCGTTCAGCTACAAGGCGTCACTTTTGAAGGGTTACTCAGCCCATTGCCATTAGGTGTCGCTGCGGGGCTTATTCTCGGTAAACCAATTGGGATTTTTCTGTTTAGTTGGGTTTCGGTAAAACTTGGGTTTGCAAAATTACCTGAGTCGATTAACTTAAAGCAAGTCTTTGCTGTTTCGGTTCTATGTGGGATCGGTTTTACTATGTCTATTTTTATAACGGGTCTCGCATTTGATGGGCTTGATGAGGTGTATAGTACCTATTCACGCCTAGGGATCTTAATTGGCTCTACATTAGCAGCATTCTTAGGTTATTTTATGTTAAGGGTAGTCTTACCGAAGCAAAAAGAGTCAGTATAGTTCATACTATCGAAATAATTTTTCAAATTATTAGTAAGAATTTCCGAGCTAATACTCTATGATATGCCGCAGTATATTGTGAATATACTGCGGCATTTAAATGAAAGCTCCTGAGTTATGGGGTACAGGTAAACGTGTATAACCAGCAGCGCGGATGATTACTGTTGGCGGTGCAAAAGGAATAGATATGCGGGTTTCACATCTTAATTTTAACCACCTTTACTACTTTTGGCATGTATGCAAAGAAGGTTCTGTAGTTGGAGCAGCGGAAGCACTTTAC
Organism: Providencia sp. 2024EL-00732; assembly: GCF_044006275.1. Classification (NCBI taxonomy): domain Bacteria; kingdom Pseudomonadati; phylum Pseudomonadota; class Gammaproteobacteria; order Enterobacterales; family Morganellaceae; genus Providencia; species Providencia sp. 2024EL-00732. Next base: position 32,294 of record NZ_JBIPDG010000015.1, read on the forward strand.
CTGACTCCTCAAACAATTACAGGGCAAATAAAAGCACTAGAAGAGCGTTTAGGGGGGAAATTGTTTAAGCGGCAGGGGCGTGGGTTAGTTCCTTCCGAGCTTGGGCAATTAATTTTTCGCTATGCAGACAAAATGTTTATGCTTAGCCAAGAAATGTTAGATATCGTCAATTATAGCCGGGAATCTAACCTACTGTTTGATGTAGGAGTGGCAGATACACTATCAAAACAGTTAGTCAGTAAAATATTAGAAACTACAGTTGTTGAGCATGAGCAAATTCACTTGCGCTGCTTTGAGTCAACGCATGAGCTGCTATTAGAACAACTTAGTCAACATAAGCTCGATATGATTTTATCGGATTGCCCTGTTGACTCATCTCAGCAAGAAGGCTTGTTCTCGGTAAAACTCGGGGAGTGCAGCATGAGCTTCTTTTGCCGTCAGCCTATCCCTAAAAAACCCTTTCCTGAATGTTTAGAAGAACGTCGTTTACTAATACCGGGACGGCGCTATCTATTAGGTCGGCATATACTCGCTTGGATACGGAATAAAAATTTACAAGTGGAAGTGTTAGGTGAGTTTGATGATGCTGCATTAATGAAAGCATTTGGTATGCATTATAATGCAATTTTTGTCGCTCCATCTCAATATACACCTGATCTTTTAGGTGGTGATGATATTGTGGAGTTAGGGCGTTTAGAAAGTGTAAAAGAAGAGTATTATGTTATTTTTGCCGAAAGGATGATCCAGCACCCTGCGGTACAACGTGTCTGTAATAAAGATTTTTCTGATCTATTCTCGGTTCCATTTAATAGCGTAGAGAAAAAAGCTTAGCAGACAAAAAAACCGGCAAAAGCCGGTTTTTTTAGCTAATCAAGAAGCAAAATTACATTGCTTTAATTTGAGCAACTAAGTTAGCTTTATGACGTGCTGCTTTATTCTTGTGGATCAGGCCTTTACTTGCATGGCGATCAACAATAGGTTGCATGTCATTGAATGCTTTCTGAGCAGCTTCTTTATCGCCAGCAGCGATAGCAAGGTAAACTTTCTTGATAAAAGTACGTACCATAGAGCGACGGCTAGCGTTGTGCTGGCGACGTTTCTCTGCCTGAACGGCACGTTTCTTAGCTGATTTGATATTAGCCAAGGTCCAACTCCCAAATGTATTCTATTGAGGACAATTCAAAGGTCGAGGAATATGCCCTTTCGCCCTTCATTTGTCAATGGATTTGTGCAAATAAACATCGTGTACTTCGATGCTAATGCGTTGTGAATGGTGCAAGATTCTATCAGCAAATATGAGAAGAATACAGATCTTAGCGTGAAAAAATGCGTAATTGATGGCAGATATTTGAAAAAAATGAAAACTAAAAAAAAATTTGGCCTATCAATCAGTGGGTAGTATGAAATTTACCCGGTTATTGGTTGCTTATTAATCGTAATCTATGTTTAGCTATAGGCATTGATGAGAAAACGATAAAAATTTAATATTTTTAGAGACCTCGGAACAAATTTGTTGTATTGATAATCCATTGGTTATCCCAACGTTTTTGATATTCGTGCCTAACAGCTCTGTTTGGGTAGCATTATAACCGACTAATCACATAAAATGGGTCGGTAATAAATCGTGTAGAGATCAAAAAAATAGGGTTTAATGAAACCTTTTGCGAACTAAGGTTAACCTTAGGCGTCGTACAAGGTATAATCCTGCAATTTCCTCGGTATTGAGCCTGTTATGGAGCTAATTCGCGGTATACAGAATATCCGGGCGTGCCATCATGGTTGCGTGCTGACTATTGGTAATTTTGACGGTGTCCATCGTGGGCATCAGGTTTTACTTCAAAATTTGAAGCTCAAAGGTGCGGAGTTAGGGCTACCAATGGTAGTGATGATTTTTGAACCACAACCTCTTGAGTTTTTTATTGGTGACAAAGCGCCTGCGCGTTTGACACGTTTGCGAGACAAAGTGAAATATCTTGCAGATAGTGGTATTGATTACCTCTTATGTGTTGAATTCAACCAGCACTTTGCGTCATTGACTCCGGCTGAGTTTGTATTGGACTTACTTGTCAACAAACTAGGCGTGAAGTACCTTGCTATTGGCGATGATTTCCGTTTTGGGAAAAATCGTATGGGTGACTTTACCTTTTTAAAACAAGCGGGTCATGAATTCGGTTTTGAGGTTGCAGATACAGAAAGCTTTTGTGATTCGGGTCTTCGTATCAGTAGCACGGCTATTAGAAAAGCGATACAAGACAATGACCTTGAATTGGCAGAAAATCTGTTAGGGCATACTTATCGTATTAGCGGGCGGGTCGTACATGGTAACCAGCTCGGTAGGACAATCGGTTTTCCCACAGCTAACTTGCCGTTAAAACGTTTAGTCACACCAGTTACAGGTGTGTATGCTGTAGAAGTTTATGGTTTAGGCGATAAGCCTTTACCTGGTGTGGCGAATATCGGCACACGACCGACTGTATCTGGAAAAGGAACGCAGTTAGAAGTTCATCTGATTGATGCAAGTATGGATTTATACGGGCGTCATATTGATGTAGTGTTACGTAAAAAATTACGTGATGAGCAGCGGTTTGCTTCGTTGGAAGCGCTTAAGGAGCAAATTGCTAATGATGTAATTGCAGCGAGAGAATATCTTACTGCAATAGGAATCAGATAATTTAGCGGAAAATTGGAACTGAGAATCGATGAGTGATTATAAAAATACCCTGAATCTACCAGAAACAGGGTTCCCAATGCGTGGCGATCTCGCTAAACGCGAACCACAGATGTTAGAGCGCTGGTACAAAGAAGGTTTGTATCAGGCAATCCGTAAAGCAAAATCGGGCAAGAAAACGTTTATTCTGCACGATGGCCCTCCATATGCGAACGGTAGTATTCATATTGGTCACTCAGTTAACAAAATTCTCAAAGATATTATTATTAAATCCAAAGGGTTGTCGGGTTATGATTCCCCGTATATTCCTGGTTGGGATTGCCACGGATTACCTATTGAACATAAAGTTGAACAAATCGTAGGTAAACCGGGCGAAAAAGTTTCTGCCGCTGAATTTCGTGCACAATGCCGTCAATATGCAAAAGAGCAAATTGAAGGGCAAAAAGCTGATTTTATACGTTTAGGGGTTTTAGGTGAGTGGGATAAACCTTACCTAACGATGGATTTTAAAACTGAGGCTCATATCATTAGGGCATTGGCAAAAACCATCGAAAATGGCCATTTAGTGAAAGGGGCTAAACCTGTTCACTGGTGTACTGCGTGTGGTTCATCACTTGCAGAAGCTGAAGTGGAATATTATGACAAAACGTCCCCTTCTATCTACGTACGCTTCCCTGCGGTAGATGGCAAAGCCGTATGCGAAAAATTTGGCATTGTTAGTGAAAAAACACCTTCATTAGTTATCTGGACGACGACCCCTTGGACTTTGCCTGCTAACCGTGCAATTTCTTTGAATCCTGAATTCAAATACAATTTAGTTGAAGCAAATGGCGAATTAGTCATTTTAGCTGCCGACCTCGTAGAAGATGTGATGAAAACATCCGGTATCGAGTCGTGGAAAGTGTTAGGTGAGTGTGAAGGCACTGCGCTGGAATTGCTGCGCTTCCAACATCCATTTATGGGCTTTGATGTTCCAGCAATTTTGGGCGACCACGTGACATTAGACGCCGGTACAGGAGCCGTTCATACGGCGCCAGGCCACGGTCCTGAAGACTACATTGTTGGTCAAAAATATGGTTTAGAAACAGCGAACCCAGTGGGTCCAGATGGCTGTTTCCTACCAAATACCTACCCAACATTGGATGGGCTATTTATTTTTAAAGCGAATGACCTGATCGTTGAATTACTCGATGAAAAAGGGGCATTGCTCTATAAACAAGCAATTCAACATAGCTACCCATGCTGTTGGCGCCATAAAACTCCTGTTATTTTCCGTGCGACACCTCAATGGTTTATCGGTATGGATAAAAACGGCTTACGTGAACAATCATTGAAGGAAATTGATATTGTTCAATGGATTCCTGGCTGGGGTCGTGCTCGTATTGAGGCAATGGTTGAAAATCGCCCTGATTGGTGTATTTCTCGTCAGCGTACATGGGGCACACCAATGTCTCTGTTCGTTCATAAAGACACTGAAGAGTTGCACCCTCGTACATTAGAATTAATGGAAGAGGTTGCTAAGCGTGTTGAGGTCGATGGTATTCAAGCATGGTGGGATCTTGACCCAGAAGAGCTATTAGGCGCTGAAGCGGAGACTTACCGAAAAGTCCCTGACACATTAGATGTGTGGTTTGATTCTGGTTCGACACATTTTGCAGTGGTTGATGCTCGCCCTGAGTTCCACGGTAATTCAGCGGATATGTACCTTGAAGGTTCAGACCAACATCGTGGTTGGTTTATGTCTTCATTAATGCTATCAACTGCGATGAAAGGTAAAGCACCTTACCGCCAAGTTCTGACACACGGCTTTACTGTTGATGGCCAAGGCCGCAAAATGTCTAAATCGTTAGGCAATACAGTGAGCCCACAAGATGTCATGAACAAACTGGGTGCGGATATCTTACGTTTATGGGTGGCATCAACGGATTATACGGGCGAAATCGCTGTTTCTGATGAAATTTTAAAACGTGCCGCTGATTCTTATCGCCGCATTCGTAATACGGCCCGTTTCTTATTGGCTAACCTGAATGGCTTCAATCCTGAAACAGACATGGTTAAGCCTGAAGATATGGTGCTGCTAGACCGCTGGGCGGTTAGCCGTGCGCTTGAAGCTCAAGCTGAAATTACTAAAGCATATGATGAGTATGACTTCCTATCAGTCATTCAGCGTTTAATGCATTTCTGCTCCATTGAAATGGGGTCGTTCTACCTAGATATCATCAAAGACCGTCAGTATACAGCGAAAAGTGATAGCTTAGCGCGTCGTAGCTGTCAAACTGCTCTGTTCCACATTGTTGAAGCATTAGTACGTTGGGTTGCACCTGTTCTTTCTTTCACTTCAGATGAAATTTGGAACCAGTTACCAGGTAAGCGCTCACAGTTTGTTTTAACCGAAGAATGGTATGACGGTTTATTTGGTTTAGATGCGTCAAACGAAATGAACAACAGTTTCTGGGCTGAGTTGTTAGCTGTTCGTGGCGAAGTGAATAAAGTGTTAGAGCAAGCTCGTACAGATAAACACATCGGTGGTTCATTAGAAGCGGCGGTCACACTGTATGCTGATAAAGCATTAGCAAGTAAACTGCAAAGCTTAGGTGACGAACTACGTTTTGTGCTACTGACATCACAAGCTACAGTTGCAGATATTGCAACAGCGCCAGTGGATGCGCAAGAAAGTGAATTAAGCGGCCTGAAAATTGCTTTCAGCAAAGCTGTGGGTGAAAAATGCCCACGTTGCTGGCACTATGCGAGTGATATTGGTTCTTCAAGCGAGCAACCTGAAATTTGTGGTCGCTGTGTGACTAACGTAGCCGGCAACGGCGAAACCCGTAAGTTTGCTTAATGAAGGCGCCAATTTGTTCGACCGGTCTGCGTTGGTTATGGTTAACCATTGTGATCATCGTTGCGGATTTAGGGATCAAGCAATTAGTGCTAAAAGATCTCAATCTGTACGAACCGCATCCTGTAATGCCGTTTTTCAACATCATGTATGCCCAAAATTTTGGTGCTGCATTTAGTTTCTTAGCGGATGAAGGCGGCTGGCAGCGTTGGTTCTTCGCTGGGATAGCGGTTGGGATCTCCATTATTTTAATGGTTATGATGTATCGCCAAAGTGCACAAAAGCGCTTATCGAATATTGCTTATGCATTAATTATTGGTGGTGCAATTGGTAATCTGAGTGACCGGTTAGTTCATGGCTTTGTTGTTGATTACCTTGACTTTTACGTCGGTAATTGGCATTGGCCAACATTTAACCTAGCTGATATGGCCATTTGTATTGGTGCAGCACTCGTCATTTTTGAAGGTTTCTTGCCAGATAAACCAAAGCAAGAAAAAGCTAAATAAATTGGCGACACAATAGGTTACAATGCAATAACTCACAGCCCAGATTTTCTGGGCTGAATTTTATGACAAAATAGGTTTGGTTTATGTCTACTCAAATACAGGCGCAGAGCTCTGTTTTACTGCATTTCACATTGAAATTGGAAGATGGCTCTACCGCAGATTCCTCACACGCACAAGGAAAGCCTGCGTTGTTTGTCTTAGGGAATGATTCTTTATCTCCAGAACTTGAAGCCCAGCTTATTGGCCTCAATGAAGGTGAAAAGAAAAACTTTTCATTACCCGGAGATACTGTTTTTGGGAAACATAACCCTGATTTAGTGCAATACTTTTCATTGCGTGACTTTACTGAAACAGGTATACCTGAAATTGGTACTATCATGTTATTTAGCGCGATGAATGGCAGTGAAATGCCAGGGGTAGTAAAATCGATTGAAGGCGAATCTATCACAGTCGATTTTAATCATCCTCTGGCAGAGCAGCAGATTAGCTTTGAAATAGAAGTGCTTGAAGTAGACCCGCAATTGGAGGATCACAATGCAAATATTAATGGCTAATCCTCGTGGATTTTGTGCAGGTGTAGACCGCGCAATTAGTATCGTAGAAAGGGCGTTGGAAATTTACGGCGCACCTATTTACGTTCGTCATGAAGTGGTTCATAACCGTTATGTTGTGGATGATCTACGGCAGCGTGGGGCTATTTTTATTGAAGAAATTTCTGAAGTGCCTGATGGTTCAATTTTAATTTTCTCGGCACATGGCGTATCACAAGCTATTCGTCAGGAAGCTCGTTCACGTGATTTAACCATGTTATTCGATGCAACTTGCCCATTGGTCACTAAAGTTCATATGGAAGTTGCACGTGCAAGTCGCAAAGGTAAAGAGGCTATTTTAATTGGGCATGCAGGCCACCCTGAAGTTGAAGGTACTATGGGGCAATACAGTAACCCTGAAGGTGGTATGTACCTTGTTGAAAGCCCTGAAGACGTTTGGAAGTTAACCGTGAAAGATGAAAATAATTTGTCTTTTATGACCCAAACAACACTCTCAGTCGATGATACATCAGATGTAATCGATGCACTGACAAAGCGTTTCCCAAGCATTGTCGGGCCGCGTAAAGATGATATCTGCTACGCAACAACTAACCGCCAAGAAGCTGCGAGAGAGCTTGCTGAACGTGCTGATATTGTCTTAGTTGTCGGTTCTAAAAACTCCTCGAACTCAAATCGCCTTGCTGAATTAGCATCTAGAATGCAAAAACCTGCATTTTTAATTGATGGCGCAGAGGATATCAAAACAGAATGGCTAGCAGGTAAAAATATTATTGGCCTAACGGCTGGGGCGTCAGCACCCGATATTCTAGTTAGGCAAGTTATTGATCGACTTAAAGAGCTAGGTGCAGATTCTGTTGTGGAATTACAGGGACGGGAAGAAAATATCGTCTTTGAAGTACCTAAAGAATTACGAGTTGAAGTCAAAGAAATCAATTAATTATTTGCTGTAAATAAGGCAGCTACATTTTCATAAAGTAGCTGCTATTTTTATTTTGTTTAAACATTCATTTCCTGTTTTTTTCCTACTATTAAAACTTTTTCTGATAATCAACGCGCTCTCTATGCTTTTGTTAATATCAATGCATTTTTGCTAGCGGATTGCCGCTATGATGGTTAATCTGTATCACAATCATTTTTCAGACTGCGGGCAATATATTAATTTTGCAGCCTAAAGCAGTTTAGATTCAATTTCTTGCATTAATAATGAAAAAAGGATGAACCATGGCAAATTCAGTGGTACGTGTTGCGGTAGTCGGCGCAGGTGGTCGCATGGGGCGGCAATTAATTCAAGCGGCACAAGAGCAAGAAGGTATTCAACTAGGCGCAGCCATTGAACGTGAAGGCTCATCACTCATTGGAGCTGATGCCGGTGAGCTTGCAGGGGTTGGTAAACTAGGTGTTTCTGTTGTTGATTCACTCAACCAAGTGGTAAATGATTTTGATGTTGTGATTGATTTTACACGCCCAGAAGGCACATTACATTATTTAGCATTTTGTAAAGAGAATCAAAAAGCGATGGTCATTGGCACGACAGGCTTCGATGAACAAGGTAAGCAAGCTATTGCAGATGCTGCAACGGTGATCCCAATTGTTTTCGCGGCAAACTTTAGTGTTGGTGTTAATTTAGTACTCAAATTACTAGAAAAAGCCGCAAAAGTGATGGGAACTTACACTGATATTGAAATTGTTGAAGCCCATCATCGATATAAAGTTGATGCGCCATCAGGCACAGCTTTAGCAATGGGAGAATCTATTGCTGGTGCACTTGGTAAAGATTTAAAAGATTGTGCGGTATATGCAAGAGAAGGCTATACCGGTGAGCGTGAAGCTGGGACGATCGGTTTTGCAACTATTCGAGCTGGTGATATTGTGGGAGAGCATACCGCGATGTTTGCCGATATTGGTGAGCGAGTTGAGATCACTCATAAAGCGTCTAGCCGGATGACGTTTGCAAATGGCGCAATAAGGGCATCAGGCTGGGTAGTCGCTAAAAAACCAAGTTTATATGATATGAAAGATGTATTGTGTTTAGATGATATTTAATTTTTAAATTATAATTTTTGTTTATAATCAGGTTGATATAGTCATCAACCTGATTATATTTAATGTTCGGTGTTTTTACCTTTTCAAGTAATCATTTCTATTTGTTTTCCTGTTTTTTAGTGCTTTTTTTATCACTAATTTCTCTTTAAACTGATTTTTAGCTGAGTTATTATCATTTTTACAGTTATCTTACGTTGCAACCGTTTACTTATTCATATTGGCTATCATTTTTGGTGGTCATAACGATAAATTCAGGGTAGCTTGGCAAAAAAGTAAGGTAAAATTGTAAAAAATGCATTTTTTTCTAGACAAGACCCTATCTCATCATTAGAATGCGCGCAATTTGCCAAAAATCTGCTTAAAAACTCATTTTGGCATTGATTTAGATCGCAAAATCTGAATTAATATGCAAAAAACGTGATTTATTATTCTCCGGAGGGTGTTTTGATTAAGTCAGCTATATTGGTTCTGGAAGACGGAACCCAATTCCACGGGCATGCCATAGGCGCAGAAGGTGCCGCAGTTGGAGAAGTCGTTTTCAATACGTCAATGACCGGATATCAAGAAATAATTACAGACCCTTCCTATTCCCGCCAAATTGTTACTCTCACTTATCCCCATATTGGTAATGTCGGCACAAATGCTGATGACGAAGAATCTCCAAATGTTCATGCTCAAGGTCTAATCATTCGTGACTTACCATTGGTTTACAGCAACTTTCGTGGGCAAGAAGGGTTGTCAGAGTATCTGAAACGCCACAACGTTGTGGCTATCGCAGATATCGATACACGTAAATTGACCCGCTTATTGAGAGAAAAAGGGGCTCAGAATGGCTGCATTATCGCAGGGGATAGTCCAGATGCCGCATTGGCACTTGAAAAAGCACGTAGTTTCTCTGGGTTGAATGGATTGGATTTAGCAAAAGAAGTCTGCACTAAAGAGATTTATAGTTGGTCTCAAGGATCTTGGACACTAGAAAATGGTCAGCAAGGTGCGAAAGCCGCTGAACAGCTTCCTTTCCACGTCGTTGCCTATGATTTTGGTGCTAAACGTAATATTTTACGAATGCTAGTTGACCGCGGTTGCCGCTTAACAGTTGTTCCCGCAACGACCTCGGCAGAAACGGTTCTAGCGATGGAGCCGGATGGTATTTTCCTATCTAACGGGCCTGGTGACCCTGCCCCTTGTGATTACGCAATCAATGCAATTGAAACATTTTTAACCACCAATATACCTGTTTTTGGGATCTGCTTAGGGCATCAATTATTGGCTCTGGCTAGTGGTGCAAATACCATGAAAATGAAGTTTGGTCATCATGGTGCTAACCATCCTGTGAAAGATTTAGACAACGATGTTGTTATGATCACCGCGCAAAATCATGGTTTTGCTGTCGATGAATCAACACTCCCCGATACACTGCGTGTGACACACAAGTCACTGTTTGATGGGACATTGCAAGGTATTCACCGTACGGATAAACCAGCATTTAGTTTCCAAGGCCATCCTGAAGCAAGCTCAGGGCCACATGATGCGGCGAACTTATTCGACCATTTCATTGATTTAATCAATGAATACCGTCAAAACACACCACGTCAAAACGCAAAATAATCGGGAGCAGAAAAATGGCAAAACGTACTGATATAAAAAGCATTCTGATTTTAGGTGCGGGCCCAATCGTTATCGGCCAAGCATGCGAATTTGACTATTCAGGTGCACAGGCATGTAAAGCGTTACGTGAAGAAGGTTATCGCGTTATTTTAGTTAACTCGAACCCTGCAACGATCATGACTGACCCTGAGATGGCTGATGCTACTTATATTGAGCCAATTCATTGGGAAGTGGTTCGCAAAATCATCGAAAAAGAGCGCCCTGATGCGGTATTGCCGACGATGGGTGGGCAAACGGCACTAAACTGCGCACTTGAATTGGAACGCAAAGGGGTTTTAGCCGAATTTGGTGTAACAATGATTGGGGCTACTGCAGATGCGATTGATAAAGCAGAAGACCGTCAGCGTTTCGATAAAGCAATGAAAAAAATCGGCTTGGGTACGGCGCGTTCTGGTATCGCACATAATATGGAAGAAGCCTACGCAGTTGCTGATGATGTTGGCTTCCCATGTATTATTCGCCCATCGTTTACTATGGGCGGAACGGGGGGCGGTATTGCATACAACCGTGAAGAATTCGAAGAAATTTGTACGCGTGGTTTAGATTTATCACCAACGAATGAGTTATTAATTGATGAGTCATTAATTGGTTGGAAAGAATATGAAATGGAGGTTGTCCGCGATAAAAAAGACAACTGCATTATTGTCTGTTCAATCGAAAACTTTGATGCGATGGGGATTCATACCGGTGACTCTATCACCGTTGCACCAGCGCAGACTTTGACGGACAAAGAATACCAAATCATGCGTGATGCCTCTATGGCTGTTTTACGTGAAATTGGTGTGGAAACAGGTGGCTCTAACGTTCAATTTGCTGTAAACCCTAAAGATGGGCGCTTAATTGTTATTGAAATGAACCCGCGTGTTTCTCGTTCATCGGCGCTAGCATCAAAAGCGACAGGGTTCCCTATTGCCAAAATTGCTGCCAAATTAGCGGTCGGCTATACCCTCGATGAGTTGATGAATGATATCACTGGAGGCCGTACACCAGCTTCATTTGAGCCTTCTATCGACTATGTTGTGACAAAAATACCACGCTTTAACTTTGAGAAATTTGCAGGCACGAATGACCGCTTAACGACTCAGATGAAATCTGTGGGTGAAGTGATGGCAATTGGTCGCACATTCCAAGAATCAATGCAAAAAGCCCTACGTGGTTTAGAAGTCGGTGCGACTGGTTTTGACCCAAAAGTCTCTCAAGAAGACCCTGAAGTATTAACTCGGATCCGCCGTGAATTAAAAGATGCGGGAGCAGAGCGAATTTGGTTTATCGCAGATGCTTTCCGCGCAGGTCTTTCGGTAGATGGTGTCTTTAACCTAACGAATATCGACCGTTGGTTCTTAGTACAAATTGAAGAGTTAGTCCGTTTAGAAGAGAAAGTTGCAGAGTTAGGTGTAAATGGCCTGACAAAAGACTTTTTACGGGTATTGAAGCGCAAAGGTTTTGCAGACGCACGTCTTGCTAGCTTAGTTGGCGTCTCCGAAGCCGAGCTACGTAAATTACGCCAAGGGTATGGCTTACACCCTGTTTATAAACGAGTAGACACTTGTGCAGCAGAGTTTGCAACAGATACGGCTTATATGTATTCCACTTATGAAGAAGAGTGTGAATCAAACCCAAATAATGATAAGCCCAAAGTAATGGTGTTAGGCGGTGGCCCGAACCGTATTGGCCAAGGGATTGAGTTTGACTACTGTTGTGTACATGCTTCTTTAGCACTACGTGAAGATGGTTATGAAACCATCATGGTTAACTGTAACCCTGAAACGGTTTCAACAGATTATGACACATCTGACCGCCTGTACTTTGAGCCAGTGACATTGGAAGATGTTCTTGAAATCGTGCGTATTGAACAACCACAAGGTGTGATTGTGCAATATGGCGGTCAAACTCCGCTTAAATTAGCGAGAGCACTTGAGGCAGCAGGTGTTCCTGTTATTGGTACTAGCCCTGATGCCATTGACCGCGCTGAAGACCGTGAACGATTCCAACAAGCAGTTAATCGTTTAAATTTAAAACAACCCCAGAATGCAACGGTAACTGCTATTGAACAAGCGGTTGAAAAAGCTGCGGGAATTGGTTACCCACTGGTAGTTCGCCCATCTTATGTGCTAGGCGGTCGTGCGATGGAAATCGTGTATGATGAGGTGGATTTACGCCGTTATTTCCAAACCGCGGTGAGTGTATCGAATGATGCACCAGTACTGCTTGACCGTTTCTTAGACGATGCAGTCGAGGTGGATGTTGATGCGATTTGTGACGGTGAAATGGTATTGATTGGCGGTATTATGGAGCATATTGAGCAAGCCGGTGTGCATTCTGGCGATTCCGCATGTTCGTTGCCTGCCTATACCTTAAGCCAAGAAATTCAAGATGTCATGCGTGAACAAGTTCGTAACCTTGCATTTGAGTTACGTGTGCGTGGCTTAATGAACGTACAGTTTGCGGTGAAAAATAATGAGGTGTACTTGATTGAAGTTAACCCTCGAGCAGCAAGAACCGTCCCATTTGTGTCGAAAGCAACCGGTGTGCCATTAGCTAAAGTGGCAGCACGTGTGATGGTTGGGCAAACATTGGCTGAACAAGGTGTTACAGAAGAAATCATTCCCCCTTATTACTCAGTGAAAGAAGTTGTTCTTCCATTTAATAAATTCCAAGGCGTAGACCCGATCCTTGGGCCAGAAATGCGTTCAACGGGTGAAGTCATGGGCGTCGGGCGGACATTTGCAGAAGCATTCGCTAAAGCAATGTTAGGCAGTAGCTCAACCATGAAAAAATCAGGGCGAGCGCTCCTGTCTGTCCGTGAAGGTGATAAAACGCGCGTCGTGGATTTAGCCGCAAAATTGCTAAAACATGGTTTCGAATTAGATGCGACGCACGGAACAGCGATTGTATTAGGGGAAGCTGGGATTAACCCTAGGTTGGTGAATAAGGTTCATGAAGGTCGTCCACATATTCAAGATAGAATTAAGAATGGTGAATACGATTATATTGTAAATACAACCGCGGGGCGCCAAGCCATTGAAGATTCTAAATTAATTCGCCGTAGTGCCTTGCAGTATAAAGTACATTATGACACAACGTTAAACGGTGGGTTTGCAACGACTATGTCATTGAGTGCTGACCCAACAGAAAAAGTGATTTCAGTTCAAGAAATGCATGCGTTAATTAAGTAAATTATTCATTAGCCATTAATGAGCCCCTGCAGTTCAGTCTGCTGGGGCTTTTTTGTTTATCTGGGGATAATATGCAATTTCAATAAAAAAATGCAAAATGTTGGTTGACTCTCACGTAACGTGAGGCACTAACCTTAGTCGCAATTACAGGAGGAACGTATGCTATTTCAAGTCGGTGAAATCGCGGAAAAAACAGGGTTAACCATCCGTACACTTCATCATTATGAAGAGATTGGCTTGTTGCTTCCAACTGCAAGGACCGATGCGGGTTATCGGCTTTACAACATGCAATGTATAGAGCGTTTAACGCAAATTCAATTGTTACGGCAAGTTGGAGTCAAACTGAAAGACATCGGTGAATTACTCGATGGTCAGAGTGGGGATATCGCAAGTTTGTTGCAAGAACGTATTGCATTATTAACGGAACAAATGGAACAAATGGCAACGTTACGTTATCGATTAGAGCAATTACATAGGCAAATGCAAACAGGAGATGTTTTAACTCAGGCTGATTGGTTTTCTGTATTGGAGATGATGTCGATGTTTGATAAATATTTTACCCCCCAAGAGTTGGAACAATTGCCATTGTATACAGCACATACGCTGAAAAACCAAGAATGGCAACAGCGTATAGCAACAGTAAGTCAGTTAATGGAGCAAGGTGCAGCACCGCAATCTACAGAGGTGCAACAAATTGCACATGAATGGATGACCGCACTAGAAAGAGATACCGGAGGGAACCCTGATTTCTTTGCTCGGCTGAATCAAATTCATTTATCCGATAATACATTAGCTTATTCATCGGGGATTTCCGTTGCAATGATCCAATATGTTGCAGAGGGTTTTAGTGAATACCAATTGTCGTTGTTTAAACCACATTTAACGGCTGCACAATTTGCTTTGGTTAGGCAGCATTATTTTGCTTCGGGGCAGGTGTGGCCCGAATTAATTGCAGGTTTATATAATGCAATGAAAGCACGTAAATCCCCAGACTCAGAGGAAGTTCAGCAGTTGGCGAAAACCTGGTTAGCGATGTTTAATCAATTTACGGGGAAAGATCCTGAACTACAGGAAAAGATCCGTATGGTATATCGAGAAGAACCAAGGATTTCTCAAGGGACGTGGATGACCCCAGAAATTGGTCAGTATTTGTTTTCAGCTATCACTGTTTTGATGGCGCAATAAGTGAAACGGCCGCTATTTAGCGGCCATTGAAGTTGCTGACGAAGCGGGATAAAAGCGTGGTTTTCCCCGCTCCGTGTTATCAGCCGAAAATCAATAAATTGATTTTCCTCGTTTATTTCAGAACCCCTAACGACTGTCGCCAAACATGATATGTTTGTCAACAGTCTGAATGGCCGCTATTTAGTGGCCATTGCTGTTATCAATTTTATTTGTTATTTGACAGGGCCTTACGGTGTTTCCAATACACGACAATTGAACCAATTAACCCACTCACGAGTAAAACAACAGGGATGATCATCAGTGCGCTGATAACAATTTGCTCATGTTCTTTTACAAAAGGAATTTGATTGAGGGCGTAACCTAAGCTCACAATTAAGCCAACCCATAATAAGCCACTTAACCAATTGAAAAATTGGAAACGACGGTGACTGAGTTCGGATAGCCCCGCGAGCAATGGTAATATTGTTCTAACAAATGCAAGAAACCGGCCTATAAGCAACGCATATAACCCTTGTTTGTTAAACATATTGTTTGCTTTAGTATGATATTCCTCAGGGATTTGGGATAACCAACGTTTGACAACGGTGGTCTCGCTTAGCCATCTTCCTTGTAGAAAACCTAGCCAACACCCTAAACTTGCCGCCACCGTTAACAATAATATGGTTGGAATAAAATGTAATACACCTTTGGCTATTAGTGCACCTGACAAGATAAGCAAGGTGTCTCCCGGTAAAAATGCAGCGGGAAGAACGCCATTTTCTAAAACAATGACAACAAAAAGCACGGTATAAATAACCCAAAGCACTTCAGGGTTGGAGAGTTTAAGGAAATCGTGGTTCCAAAGTGCCAGTACGATTTCGCGTAGGACTTCCATAATCGTTCCTG
Organism: Providencia sp. 2024EL-00732; assembly: GCF_044006275.1. NCBI lineage: Bacteria > Pseudomonadati > Pseudomonadota > Gammaproteobacteria > Enterobacterales > Morganellaceae > Providencia > Providencia sp. 2024EL-00732. The sequence continues at coordinate 47,815 of NZ_JBIPDG010000015.1, forward strand.
TATTTGCGTAAAAGCGAATTTCTTTATTAACTATATTACAGGAAAAATGTGCGTCGAGTTTGATTTGTTTGATGAATTAGTGATTTAGCAAATTAATTGCAGGCAACAAGCAAATGGAAACCTGCAATTTAAAATAATTAATTTATTGATTTTTAATGAAAATCAAATTCGCTCGAAAGCTAATTGTAAATCATGAATTAAATCATCAGGGTGCTCTAAGCCGATATGCACTCGGAAAAATGTCCCCTCTTTAGGTGAAAAATCATATTGGCGCATGTTTTGTAAATCCTCTTTTTGATACCCCAAAATCAGTGATTCAAACCCACCCCATGAATACCCCATTTTGAAATGAGTAAAGTTATCAAGAAATATGGTGAATTGCTCAGGAGATAATCGAGATTTTAGTTGAAAAGAGAATAAGCCATTACAGCCAGAAAAATCGCGTATGAAGTATTCATGACCGGGCGATGATGGAAGTGCAGGATGAAAAACTTGGTCGACTTCTGGCCGTTGCTGTAGCCAGTGTGCAATCTGCAAACTATTAATTTGGTGCTGTTTTAATCGAGTTGCTAGGGTATGAAGCCCTCTGTTTGCCATATAAACGGTATCAGGATCTGCGGTTTGGCCTAATAGATAAGAATTTTCACGTAATGTTTCGATACAACGTTGATTGGCAACAGCAAGACCTAACATGCCGTCAGAGTGGCCGTTAATATATTTTGTGGCTGACTGAATGGATATATCAATATCGAATAATAAGGGTTTAAGCAATACGCCAGCCGCCCAAGTATTATCAATCATAATAATAATTTCAGGTGATTTGGCACGGACTGCATGAACAATAGCCGGTAAATCATGAACTTCCATTGTAATAGAGCCGGGTGATTCTAAGAAGACGATACGAGTATTTGGCTGGATTAACTCAGCGATATCTTCCCCAATTAATGGGTCGAAATAAGTCGTTTGAACGCTTAGCTTAGTTAAAATGTTGTCGCAAAAATTCTGCGTAGGGTCATAGGCAGAGCCGGTAACAAGGATGTGCTCTCCCGCTGAAATAAAAGACAAAATAGCATTGGTAATTGCGGCTGCACCCGAAGGATAAAGCACACAGCCAGCCCCTTGTTCTAATTCGGTCATTGCTTCTTGAAAAGCAAAATGTGTTTGTGTACCCCGTCGCCCATAAAATAAAGTGTTACCCGCACGGTGACGGGTTGCGTGACGTTTTTCTTCCAGAGTGTCAAAAATAATAGATGATGCACGCTGAATAACTGGGTTTACCCCTTTTTGTGTGTACTTAGGGTTTCGACCAATATGTACTAATTGAGTTTCAGGTTTACTCTCTGCCATGATTTTTCCCTACACAGAATGTGATTTGCCGAATTCTAAGGTGATTAATACTAAGACGTTAAATGATCTCGAAGGAAATGTAACCTGAGTATTCTTCAACTTTCATTTTAAATATGGGGATGAAGTAAATTTGTGGGTAATCTACCGAGTGAAAGCAACCAAGGCCGATGGTGAACTAGCTAAATTGTTAACTCAAAGCTGAAGATAAATAACCGTATCATAGAAGAGGGCTTCTTTGTCGAAGAGCAAAAAAACATAAAAAAATTGCAAATACTAATGATAATTACTATCAATTCGCGCTGTGTTTGATATTATCAGCAGCGTCTTTTTGAAAAGAATGGACAGTGCGAGTCAAATTTCGCTTTTAATGGTTAGTCGATGAATGGCACAATCATCGATATAAATTTTGTTATACAACACTAAAAAGAGAGTAAAGGCCAACTGATGCGTAAACTAACAGCTTCTATTCTATTGGCGTTCGGCTTGATGGGGACGGCAGTCGCTGAAACCACACCTGCAACAACACCAGCGGCGTCTCAAAATACATCCTCAACACCATCGGTAGAAAATTCTGCTACGCCAACCACAACGGCACCAAATGCTGAGGTTGCATCAGTACCCGCAGAGCCCATTCAAGGGGAAGGTGGAAATACATCAGCGGTTAGCGAAAATATTGAGCTGGCAACAGAGGCACCAACTGGCGGGTTTGATCAAGACTTATCTGTTTGGGGGATGTACCAAAATGCAGATAACGTGGTTAAAACCGTGATGATAGGTTTAGTCATTGCTTCAATTATTACTTGGGCACTGTTCTTTTCAAAAGGGTTAGAAATCTTAGTTGCACGTCGCCGCTTAAAAGAAGAAGCCAAAGCGATTGCAGAGGTAAAATCACTTGATGAAGCTGTCAGCATTGCAGATGGTTTCAAAGCTAATAGTGTTACCCGTATGCTATTAAATGAAGCTGTTAATGAAAGAACACTTTCTGTCAATAGTACTGACTTATCAGGGACTAAAGAGCGTACTTCGTTCCGCCTCGAAAGAGCTGTCGCTGGAATTAGCCGTTATATGGGGCGCGGAAATGGTTATTTGGCAACGATTGGCGCGATCTCTCCATTTGTCGGTTTATTTGGAACAGTTTGGGGGATCATGAACAGCTTTATTGGAATTGCTCACTCACAGACCACTAACCTTGCCGTCGTTGCACCAGGGATAGCAGAAGCATTGCTAGCGACTGCAATTGGTCTTATCGCCGCAATTCCAGCCGTTGTGATTTATAATATTTTTGCTCGGATGATCAACAACTACCGTGGTCAAGTAGGGGATGTCGCTGCTCAATCTGCATTATTATTGGGACGTGATCTCGATCTGGCAAATAGCAAAGCAAGGTAATTATTATGGCAATGCGTTTAGGTGACGAACAAGACGATAGTGGTGAAATGCATGAAATTAACGTAACGCCTTTTATTGACGTTATGTTAGTTTTATTGATTATCTTTATGGTTGCGGCACCGTTGGCAACTGTTGATATTAAAGTCAACTTACCTGCTTCGACTGCGAAGCCGCAGCCACGCCCAGAAAAACCCGTATTTCTAACTGTTAAAGCAGACAACCAACTCTTTATTGGTGATCAAGCGGTATCAAAAGATCAGCTTTCAGCAATGCTTGACCAAGCCACTAGTGCGAATAAAGATACAACAATCTTTTTTCAAGCTGATAAGAGTGTAGATTATGAAACTATGATGGATGTAATGAACGCATTACGCCAATCAGGGTATTTAAAAATCGGTCTAGTTGGTATGGAAGCGACATCCTCTTCTAAATAAGGGGAGCATCAAATCTTTCCGGCGCGTTTTATCCTTTGGGATGGAACGCGTTTTTTTATGTATAAAATTAATTGTTCAAAAATAGCTATGTAGTGTTTTGAGCTAACCTCTTTATAGTATTTCTCTTGTGCTTAATCATATTTTTTAGTGATTAACTTATTTTTAAAGCGTTTTATTCTTATTTCACACTATTTTTTCGTCAAATTTATGGGGCTATAGTTTGTTATTCATGTTTTTTCGCCGATTTTTAGGCGGGGCGTTGGTTATAGTAATAAAAAAATAAGGGGGGAACATTAAATTTTATAATGAATAGGTGTTACTTGGCATCTGATTTTTGATGATAACGGTAAGTGATAGCTTTATTTTTCTAGAATACGCATAAGAAATGTTGATTATTGAGTTGGTTTTTTAGTTTTAAAATGCGAGTTTGTCTGGTTGTAAATGCTTTTTATTTTGTTAAAAACGATTTTAAAGATAAGTTATATATAATAAAAAATAAACCATTTTATTAATAAGGTTTTATGTTTTTATCTTTTTTACCAGTTAATATCAATAACCATATATATGTTGCGGCTATTTTATTGTTTTAAAAAAAACAAAAAATGATTGTTAATCATAGGAATAGTAGCTATTAGTTTTATTATGTAAATTTAAAATACACAGATAAGTATATTTGCTTATTTCTTTTGTTTTTTTATATGTAAGCATTATTAATGATTATATGGGGTTTGAAATCTTAAATAATATATTTAAGTAATTATCTGTAGTGATTAAATAATATTAAAGTTATTTATTGGAAATTATTTTAAATATGTAAAATATATATTTAACGAATAAATGTAAATTGTCTGTAATATCTTAACTATAAGACTATTATTTTGTTGTTTTTCTGTAAATTTACATAACCAATTGATTTTCAATGAAAATATTTTTTTATTTTCACGTGGAGACTCGAGCAAAAAAATGCTTGCGCAACAAATGTATTACGTTATAATGCAATCAATAACATTTAGAAACACTTTTAAATACCTTGTTATATTGAAATGTTTATTTAAAATTTACTTACGCTAGGGTTAATAAAGCCATCGCTAATTTTTGAATTTTAAATTTAGCAAGTTATTAGGCTTTATCTTAAAAATAACTATAATTACTTGGTTAAATAATTCGAATAGCGGGCGTATTTATATAGTGAGATAAGTGTTATTACTGGAGTCAAATGGGCTGACTACAGACTACGCATAGCAAGCGTCGCCGTAATACGGCAATTTCATATTATACACCTCTATAGATAAAATAAGACTACACTTCCAGCGTTATCATTTCGATAACGCTTTTTTTTAGTATTCATTTCGTAGTTTAAGCTCTCATCTCTTTCTGGGATAACATAAAGAAAAACAATACAAGTTAACTAAAGAATGAATTGATATAGCTAAGGGGGTGAGATATGAGAAGCATCAACCTTTTCTGTGTTTTATGATGAAATGGCTTCACGAAAAAATTTATCAGAGTATGATATTGCCTCTTCGCTGTGGGGTATCGATATAACTACTTATAAAGATAATTATACAACGGCGAATTTCTCTGCCAGGATCTGGCGTGAAACGAATTGGAAGTAACAATGACTTGGTCTGATTTTAAATCTCACTATCTCATCGGTTTTTGGAAACCATTACCTGCAGTAATTGCTGCGGGGATCTTATCAACTTATTATTTTGGCTTAACGGGCACATTTTGGGCTGTGACTGGCGAGTTCACTCGCTGGGGCGGACATGTCATGCAACTTTTTGGTGCGGAGCCTGAAACTTGGGGATATTTTAAAGTTATTGGCTTTGAAGGCACGCCATTAGACCGTATTGATGGTGTTATGATTATTGGTATGTTTGCAGGGTGTTTTGCGGCAGCCCTTTGGGCCAATAACATCAAATTACGTATGCCTCAACACCGAATCCGTATTTTCCAAGCAATATTAGGCGGTATTATTGCGGGGTTTGGGGCTCGTTTAGCTATGGGCTGTAATTTAGCCGCATTCTTTACTGGGATACCTCAATTTTCATTACATGCGTGGTACTTTGCCGTTGCCACTGCTGCTGGGTCATATTTTGGCGCCAAGTTTACACTGATGCCAATGTTTCGGATCCCCGTGAAGCTCAAAAAGGTCAATACTGCATCCCCACTAACCCAAAACCATGATGTGGCGAAAAGACGTTTTAAACTTGGTATGGTGATTTTTACTTTAGCCATTGCTTGGGGTTTTTATACGTTGCTTGATTCTCCAGTGATGGGTTTCGCGATTTTATGTGGGATAGGTTTTGGTTTATTAATTGAGCGAGCTCAGATCTGCTTTACTTCTGCGTTTCGTGATCTTTGGATCACGGGGCGTACGCATATGGCGAAAGCAATTATTATCGGCATGGCGGTTAGTGCCGTGGGGATTTTTAGCTACGTACAACTAGGTGCTACACCTAAAATCCTATGGGCAGGCCCGAATGCAGTAATTGGTGGTCTATTATTTGGCTTTGGTATCGTTCTTGCTGGTGGTTGTGAAACGGGCTGGATGTATCGTGCTGTTGAAGGCCAAGTTCATTATTGGTGGGTTGGCTTCGGTAATATTATTGGCGCAACAGTTCTTGCTTATTATTGGGATGATTTGGGCCCTTGGTTGGCCACTGATTTTGATAAAGTTAATCTATTAGAAACTTTTGGGCCAGAAGGTGGTTTATTGGTTACTTATGCATTATTAGCGGTAGCGTTTGTGCTGATGCTGTTATGGGAAAAACACTTTTTCCGTAAACGAGAGCAAAAGTCATCGAATACATCCGTGGAGGCAGTATGAACAAGAAAGACATTATCCCTGATTACCGCTTAGATATGGTTGGAGAACCTTGTCCATATCCTGCTGTAGCAACGTTAGAGGCTATGCCATCACTGAAAAGCGGTGAAATCTTAGAAGTGGTAAGTGACTGCCCCCAGTCAATTAATAATATCCCACTAGATGCGAAAAATTATGGTTATACGGTGTTGGATATTCAACAGGATGGGCCGACTATTCGTTATCTTATCCAAAAATAACAGATACCCGTCATACTTCGCGCTGTAGCGTTGTTGACCGCTCTCACCGCCCCTAGTCACATACTTTTGTATGCTCCTAGGGTTCGGTTCGCTTGTCGCCTAGCTACAACCCGAATTATATAGGGTATCCAAATGGTATTGTTATATTTTGCGTCGGGGCGCTGCCGACTGTAACGACAGCCCTAGTCACATACTTTTGTATGCTCCTAGGGTTCGGTTCGCTTGTCGCCTAGCTACAACCCGAATTATATAGGGTATCCAAATGGTATTGTTATATTTTGCGTCGGGGCGCTGCCGACTGTAACGACAGCCCTAGTCACATACTTTTGTATGCTCCTAGGGTTCGGTTCGCTTATCGCCTAGCTACCACCAGAATTATATAGGGTATCCAAATGGTATTGTTATATTTTGCGCCGGGGCGCTGCCGACTGTAACGACAGCCCTAGTCATATACTTTTGTATGCTCCTAGGGTTCGGTTCGCTTGTCGGCTAGCTACCACCCGAATTATATAGGGTATCCAAATGGTATTGTTATATTTTGCGTCGGGGCGCTGCCGACTGTAACGACAGCCCTAGTCACATACTTTTGTATGCTCCTAGGGTTCGGTTCGCTTGTCGCCTAGCTACGGCACAAATTATTTAGGGTATATTAGTGACTTACCATTCAATTTATTAAAATATTTAAATTGCAGATGGGTTTATGAGTAAAATATCGACAGATGTTCAGTTAATCTTCTTGCCAATTTGTAATATCAAGGACTAATTCACACTCATCGTCAATATATCCCCCTGTAGGGACAAAACCGAGCTTTTTGTAAAATTCGAATGGGCTTTCCTCCCCTTCGCCACAACTGTTATAAAGGCGCGGATAGCCTTTCTTTTTTAGATAAGCAATGACTTGAAGTAATGCTTCGCGACCAAACCCTAGTTTTTGATAGGGTTCCGCAATCATAAAGCGCCACAGCATAATGCCATCATATTCTAATTCATCATCATCTAAACCAGAGTGAAGCATGATAAAGCCAACAGGGACATCATCTGCGTAAATTCCTCGGTACCACGCACAACTAGAAAATTGTGCTTCGACCATAGAATAAGCATTGTCTGCCACCATATTACGTTGTGCTTCACTAAGGGTATGACTTAGTAAGCAAATTTCAGAGAAATTATCAGCAGTGATTTTTTGCAAGGTGACCAGTGAATTTTCATCCACTTCAGGTTCGATGAGCTCTTTCATAACAATTCCTTCGATAGAATATTGACCATAGCTCCAATGATGGAGGTTATTATTTATTATTTTTGTTTAACAAACTAAGTATCAAATAAATTGGTAGTGTGGATGTAATTTAATCAACCAGAGATTGAGTGAGCAGTCAATGACTTAATTGTGGCTATGTAAGCAGGGTCTAAAAAGAAATGGCAACTTAGTTAGGTAATAAGTTGCCACCGTGAGATGAAAGGGAACCTGAAGGAAAATTAGTGCTCGGCTTCGCCACCTAACACATCAATTAAACGGGCGATCAAAGCGCTAAGTTCGCCGGTCATTAACACATAGTCCGCATCAAATTTTTGGGCGAAATCTTCTTTCGCAATATCATCGTTTTGATCTTTTAATGTATCGCTAAATTTTAACCTTTTTAGTGAGCCATCATCAGATAACATAAACTGAATTCTTTCTTCCCAATCTAACGCTAACTTAGTGACTAATTTGCCCGCTTCGATATGAGTTGTAATTTCATCAGAAATTAAATCTTGTTTTTTACAACGGATAATTCCGCCTTCTTCTAGGATGGCTTTAAGTTCTGCTTCATCCATTACCGCGAAACCTTGTGGTAATGAGCCAGAACGAACCCATTCGGTTAGTGTGAGTTCTATTGGGTCTTTAAATGTAAGTGGAACTACGGGTAAAGACCCTAAGCTTTTACGTAACAAAGCAAGGTTGTCTTCTGCACGTTTTGCACTGGCGGCATCAACAATAATTAATTGATTGACGGTGTCGATCCAAATATAGGTTTTGCTAAACTTACTGAATGCACGGGGAAGCAGAGTATGCACGACTTCATCTTTTAAGGCGTCTTTTTCTGTTTTCTTTAATTTGCGGCCTTGGTCTGCTTCTAGTTTTTCAATTTTATCCTGTACTTCTTGCTTAATTACAGGAGATGGCAGCATTTTTTCTTCTTTTTTTGCACAAATGAGAATTTGATTGCCTGCTACATGGGTTAAGGCGTCTGCGCCATTCATCGGTGCTACCCAGCCTGTTTGCATCATATCTTGGCTGCCACAAGGGTGATAGGCAAGTGAGGCAAGCTGTTTTTCCAGATCATCAGCGGAGAGTGCCAAATCCCGATTCAGGCGATAGACTAATATATTCTTGAACCACATGAAAAACCTACCTTTGTTGATAAATAGCCAATTAGAGCAAGGGGCTATGATAGCGAATTGTCCGTTATTAAGCGAAAAAAAATGTGTTTAGGCTTTGTCGTCCACAATTTTAATGTCTAAGCCTTGAAAATATTGATGAAGACAAGCCATGATAACCAGATAAATGAAAAAAACATTAGAGAGCATCATTATGAGAATAGGTATTGACCTTGGTGGTACAAAAATTGAAGTGATTGCACTAGATAATAACGGTGAAACGCTATTTCGTAAGCGGGTCCCTACTCCTAGGGGGGATTATGATGCGACACTTAGGGCCATTGCAAGTTTAGTGAGTGATGCGGAAACTGCGACAGGGCAGTCAGGGAGCGTTGGCGTTGGGATCCCAGGAACATTATCCCCCGTGACAGGAAGGGTTAAAAATGCCAATTCAACATGGTTAAATGGTCAATTTTTTGATGCAGATTTAGGTCAATTACTAGGACGACCCGTTAAAATTGCTAATGATGCGAATTGTTTAGCGGTATCAGAAGCGATTGATGGGGCTGGAGCTGGCGGAAAAGTTGTTTTTGCGGTGATTATTGGTACGGGGTGTGGTGCAGGGGTGGCAATCAATGGGCAAGTTCACTCTGGCGGCAATGGTGTAGCTGGGGAGTGGGGGCATAATCCTCTACCTTGGCAAGATGACCAAGATAGGCTATTTATTGCTGAAGAGCATTGTTATTGTGGGCTAAATGGCTGTACAGAGCAGTTTGTTTCAGGGACGGGGTTTATCGCTGATTATAAAAAGTTAGCTGGAGAATCTAAGACTGGAATAGAAATTATTCAGTTGGCGCAAAATGGTAACAAGCACGCCATCAAAGCATTTGAAAATTACCAGAATCGCCTCGCGAAAGCTTTGGCTCAAGCTGTTAACATGTTAGACCCTGATGTTATTGTGCTAGGTGGGGGGATGAGCAACGTGGATGCGTTGTATGTCAATTTGCCTGAAAAAATACGCCAGTGGGTATTTGGTCGGGAGTTCGATACACCAATTCGTAAAGCCGCGCATGGCGATTCTAGTGGCGTGCGCGGTGCTGCATGGCTATTTTCCGCCTAATTCCAATATGTGTTATTGGCTACACTCTGCGAATCGGGCCATATACATTAGTATATGGCCCACGTTATCCTCTTTTGTCGCCTAACGATAAAGCAAAATTTCAGCAAATAATTTAGAGGATTAATTATAATTCAGTATTTAAATAGTTTTTATATTACTTAAATTAAATTTAGGTTAATTAAAATACTATTTAAGTTGTGATACTTATTAAGTCACGTAGGTAACATGGCTAATTATTTTATTTATCAAATTTAATAATATTTTAATGCCTATTATGTATAGAAAATAGGGAGTGATTTAAATCACAGTTCTCTTTCTCTTCAAAAAATAGATTCAGCAAAATAACTTCAATTATTTGATGTGAATTTGTCACTATTAATTCATTTTTGTGACCGATATAAAAATCAGGCTTGATAAAAAGATGAAAACCGTGATTTAGTCACAAAAAATGGTTACTGTTTGCAGTGTATTATCATTAAAGATTGATGCTATGCACGTAGTGTGAATTTTTAACGCTATTTTTGTTTGTTAATTGTTCAATAGCGCGGGATGAAAATACAAATTTGAGAGGCGATTTTCTCTCAGTAATGGCAACGAAGGGGATTACATGAATAAAGTATTGAAACTTTCAACGCTTGCTATGCTAGTCGCATTTAATGCGAATGCCGCAACGGTTGATTTACGAGTGATGGAAACATCAGATGTTCACAGTAACTTGATTGATTTTGATTATTATAGAGACAAGCCAACCGAACAGTTTGGATATGTACGTACGGCAACACTGATTAATGCCGCAAAAAAAGAAGCAACAAACTCTGTATTAGTCGATAACGGAGACTTAATCCAAGGTAGTCCACTGGCTGACTATATTGTTGGCGAAGGTTTAAAAGAGGGTGAGTCGCATCCGGCACATAAACTATTAAATACGATGGGTTACACAGTAGGTAATTTTGGTAATCACGAATTCAACTTTGGATTAGATTTCCTGCATAAAGCAATTAAAGGTGCTAAATTCCCATACATCAATGCGAATATTATTGATGCAAAAACAGGTGAAAATTACTTTAACCCATACATTATTGTTGATACACCTGTTAAAGATAGGGATGGTAAAACACACACCATCAAAATTGGTTACATCGGCTTTGTACCACCACAAATTCTAATTTGGGATAAGCCAAATCTAGAAGGTAAGGTTTTAGTGAATGATATCACTGAAACTGCGAAAAAATTTGTTCCTCAAATGAAAAAAGAGGGAGCCGATTTAGTCGTTGCTATTCCTCACTCAGGCTTCTCTCAAGAGCCTTATAAAGCAATGGCTGAAAACTCAGTGTATTACCTCAGTGAAGTTCCAGGTATCGATGCCATCATGTTTGGCCATTCACACGGTGTATTCCCAAGCAAAGACTTTAGCGATATTAAAGGTGTTGACGTTACAAAAGGTACAGTCAATGGTGTACCTGCGGTAATGCCAGGTCAATGGGGCGATCATTTAGGTGTCGTTGATTTAGTCGTAAATAATGATGATGGCGGTTGGAAAGTTGTCGATGCGACAGCTCACGCGCGCCCTGTTTATGATAAGCCTAATAAGAAAGCCCTTGTTGAGCGTGATGAATCTCTCGCTAAAATTATCGATAAAGAACACCAAGATACGCGTAAATTTGTTGGTAAACACATCGGTAAAGCATCTGAAAATATGTACAGCTATTTAGCGTTGGTTCAAAGTGACCCAACTGTACAAATTGTTAACGATGCCCAAGTTGATTACACCAAAAACTTTATTCAGGGTGACCCAGACCTTGCTGATTTACCTGTTTTAGCAGCTGCTGCACCATTTAAAGCGGGTGGACGTAAAAATTCTCCAACTGAGTTTATTGAAGTTGAAAAAGGGGATTTAACCTTCCGTAATGCGGCAGATTTATATTTATATCCGAACACACTTGTTGTTGTTAAAGCAACTGGTGCAGATGTTGTGGAATGGTTAGAATGTTCTGCGGGGATGTTTAATCAAATTGACCCACAATCAACAGCACCACAAAGCTTACTAAATTGGAATGGTTTCAGAACTTATAATTTTGATACTATCAGCGGTGTAAATTACCAAATCGACCTGACGCAGCCTGCAAAATATGATGTTGATTGCCAAACGATTAATAAAGATGCTAACCGAATCAAAAATGTAACCTATCAAGGTAAACCAATTGATCCTAAAGCAACTTTCTTAGTAGCAACGAATAACTATCGTGGCTACGGCGGTAAATTTGCGGGAACAGGTGAGAATAATATTGCATTTGCTTCCCCTGATGAAAACCGTTCTATTTTAGCTGCATATATCGCTAAAGAGTCTAAAGATAAAGGGCAAATCGCTACCAAGGCGGCTAATAATTGGTCATTTACACCAATTAAAACAGACAAAAAGCTGGATGTACGCTTTGAAACTGCGCCAAGTGAAAAAGCAGCAAACTTTATCAAAGAAAATGCTCAGTACCCAATGAAACAGGTTGGTACTGATGAGATTGGCTTTGCTATTTACCAAGTTGATTTAACAGCTAAGTAATTATTCAAGTAGTTATCTGAGTTTAAGCCTACCGTTTGGTGGGCTTTTTTATATTTATAAATTGGTGAATATAGAGATAATATGCTTGAAGTGTTGCTAGATAAAATGAGTCTTACGAAAATGTTATTTTGGATAAATAATGCTCGGAATATTATGACTGTATTTAAATTAAATATTCCGAGCTATTTTAATATTAAAAATAAATTATTCATAAAAAACATTCAACATCGGTAGTTTTGTATTTTTGTCATATTCGACTTTAACATAATCAGACTCTACAGTTTTGCCTCCACGTAAAGAACCTGTTATTGATATATCTTTTCCTTTTCGATAACACTTAATATTGACTTGCTCTTTACTTTCCATATTTATAGAGCATTGAGGTTCATAGACATAGCCTGTAAATGTAATTGCACCTCCTGAATAATTATTACTAGCATAGGTGAAAGAAAAACTTGAAAGGATTATAGCAATAGCAGATGTTAGCAAAGATAAACATTTCATAGTCCACCCCCCTTAATAACACAAGCCACTATTATTAGTGCTTTTGTGTTCTTATTTCAGTGTAGTTCAAATATCGGCAATGCAAAATAAAAAATGAGAATATATTGAATGTTTTTTTATTGAATTTTATATGTGATTGATAATTATGTGTTTTTGTATTTCATTCTAATTGGGGGTTAAAAGGCAATGAAAGATGAAGGAGGAGAGTAGAATTGAAAATGTATCTTTTAGTTAAATGTTATTAATAGTTTTTCAATAATCATTGATAAATCTAGTTAGTTTGGATTAAGTTGCCATTTAATATTTTTGACACATTTAGAATTATTAGGTATCCCTGATGATGACGAAAATGTATTAAATTAAATTAGATTGAAAAATAACCTTCCCACAAAAATATGCAGTAGGAAGGTTATTTGAAAGTTTTGTATATTATTTGAAAACTTTAAAACGCACTTCGTCAGCCATAAAGTCTTTATCACCAGCCGGCGCATTAATTGAGCCAAAAACAAGTTGTGCACGTAATATCCAGTTAGCTGGCACATTCCACGTTTTTTGCACATCATTATCAATTAACGGGTTGTAGTGTTGTAATGAAGCACCAATATTTTCTTGTGATAATGCCGTCCATACTGCAAATTGTGCTATACCGCTAGCTTGTTCAGACCAAATGGGGAAATTATCTGCATATAATGGGAATTGTTCTTGTAAACCAGTCACAATATCTTGATCTTCGAAGAAAAGAACCGACCCCGCACCAGCAGCAAAACTATCAATTTTTTGTTCTGTTGCAGCAAAAGCCTGTTCAGGAACAATTTTACGTAATGCTTCTTTAGTTATGTTCCATAATTTTTTATGTTCCGCACCAAATAAAATCACAACACGTGAAGTTTGGGAGTTAAAGGATGATGGAGAATGTTTTACTGCTTCTTTAATCAATTTTGTAACATGCTCTTCAGACACCGGCAAAGCATCGCCAAGGTTATAAATAGTACGGCGATTTTTAATCATTTCGATAAATGCATTAGACATTTTGGTCTCCTAGCTTTTCATTAGCGCACGGCATTATTATGGAATAAATTTAAGAAGCCGTAGTTTGTTTCAATGGTTATTACTATAACGGGCTAGAGATAAAATCATAGAAAAAAAATTTAACGATAAGGTTCAAAATTTTGATTTAAGTTTTAAATGTTATTATTTTCAATAATATCAATTGATTAGTTGTTATTTTTGTTGGTTGTAGGAATATTATGGAATATAAACAGGAAAAATAAATTAAATTGAAAGAAAAAAATTGAGAGAGTAGAAAGACCATCAATAATATATAAGTTCAAAAGAAAAACCCAATGGGGTGGCGTAAGACCCCACTAGGTAAAGTGATAAATAATTAAGCTCAATCTAGCTAGTTAAGGCCTTTGGTCATTTAAAATTTTGAGCCACCAAAGTTATCATTGATATATTTTTTGACTCATTCAGTGTGGTACAGTTTTGTTGGTTTAGCAAATTTAAGGTCAGCTTATTGCTCGTTGTTACAACCAATAAGCTGATACTATGGTTAATTGTTTTGTCATGCTCTCTCTGTATGGCTTAGCCTAGGATTTCAACAAATTAAGTGTGTACTCACTATCATAAAGGCAGTCAATTTACCCGGTACTGTGCAGGGAGTTCGCTAAAGCCAAGCCCATTGGCCTTTTTTACTGCAATTTGAACGGGAATGCGTTCTTTCATTGCTTCAATATGGCTAATTACACCGATGGTTTTACCAGATGCGTTTAAACTTTCTAATGCATCAAGAGCAATATCTAAGGTTTCAGCATCTAAAGTGCCAAAGCCTTCATCTAAAAAGAGTGATTCTAATTGTGTGCGGTTACTCACCATGTCCGATAACGCTAGTGCTAACGCTAAACTGACTAAGAAACTTTCCCCTCCAGATAAGGTTTTAATATCCCTCACGGTATCAGCTTGCCAGCCATCGATGACTTGCAACTCAAGGTTAGACTGATGATTCCGCTGTAATAAATAGCGGCCATGTAGTTTATCAAGTTGTTGATTAGCAAGAGACACTAAACAGTCTAAAGTCAACCCTTGTGCATAACGACGGAATTTATCCCCTTCGGCGGAACCAATCAGCCCACTTAAGTAGCTCCAATCATCATAGCTTAATTGGCTTTTTTCTATTTCCTGTAGCAAACCTTGCTGCTGCTGGCGTAGTTGCTTGTCCATCCCTAACTGGTTAATAATTTGGCCTTGTTCTTGGTTTAACTGTTTAATTTCTTCATCAAGAGCAATAATAGTGGTGTGTATTTGCTCTTCAGGGATATCAGAAAAACCCGTAATCACTTGTTGCTTTAGCGCTTCTATCGCGAGTTGGCATTCTTTATGGCGTGTTTGATTTTGTAAAAGGTTTTGATTGACGCGTTGCTTTAATTCTTCTAACAGTTGTTTTTCCTCTGAGGTTAATAAAGCATCGAGGAATTTTTGTTGGCTGCTAAATGGGCTGTTCTCCAGCGCTTGTGTGAATTGCGACTCAGCCTGATCCCGCGCTGTGGTGGTCTTACGGGTTATTTCAATTAATTCTTGGTAACTTCCATTCATTACAGAAATTGCATTATCAATCTCATTGAGTTGCTTATGCAGTGCTTCCTGTGCTTGGGAAAGCATTTCCTGTTTTGTATTCAATCGCTGAATATATTGACTCACAGGGAGCCCTGAAAGGTGTGTTTTTCGCAAAGTAGATTTCTGTTCTAAATCGATTTCAATGTGTTTTAATTGATGTTTATCGTTATCGAGCTGTTGGTTAAGCTTGTTTAGCTGGTTGGACTCTGATTGTAATGTCGCATTACTAACATCAATTTGTTGGCTGAGTGTTTGTGCCAACATTTTTTGAGTATTAAAAAACTCACCCCGTTGAGTGACTTCAGTTAGCCATGTATCAAATGTTTCGCTTTCCGGTAAGTTGAGGTCAAAAGGAGCTAATGCTAATTGTAGTTGACCTATTTGTTCGCGTTCGCGCTGTTGTATCTGGCATTGTTCTTTTTGGGTTTCATCAAATAACTGTGTTTGGTATTTCAGGCGTTCCTCGATTAATAATTGGTCAGCCTGTAATTGGTTAAAACTGGCTTGTAGTTCATGTTGCTGGTGTTTTGCTTGTTGGTATTCGTGTTCCAACGTCGCAAAATCGGCAACGATTTTTTGTTGGGAGGCCAGTTGGCAAGTCAACTCATCAATTAATTTGGTTACGGATTGTTCGTTCTGAGCAAGTTTTGGTGTAAGTGCTTGCTCACATGTTTTTTGCCAATGGTGAGTAAGTTCTTCTAATTGCGTTTTAACTTTCTGCTGTTGCTGTATGTTTTCGCTTTGGCGTTGGTTTTGTGTTGCTAATAATGATACCAGCCCAGCATGGTGTTGTTTGAGGTTATCCAGTTTTTCGGTTAACTCGTTCAACTGGCTTTGTGTTTCGCTCAGATGAATAGATTTATATTTATCGACTGCTGGGTGTTCAGTTGCTCCACATAATGGGCAAGGTTCACCGGCGATAAGGTGTTGGCGTTCATTTTCTAAACTGACAATTTTCCGCTCTAGCTGCAACTTTTCATTTGTTAGTTTAATGAGTGGGGTTAACTCATTAATTTTTACCTTGGTTATATCTAGCTCTTTTTCAGATTGAGCGAGAGCTTGTGCTATTTCAGCTTGCTGTAGGTGGTGTTGCTGGAACTGTGCCTGAGTTGCGAGGTATTGGGATAACATTAATGGCAGCAACTTAGCGTGTTGTAGGCGGTTCTGTATTTGCTCAATGCGTTGAGTGTTAACCTTAATGTCTTGTTCTTGTTTGCTATTTTTGTAGCGTTCTTCTAATTGACGAAATACCGCCGTGTGTTGTTCTAGTTCGGCACGTTTTTGGGTTAGTTGTTGTGAGTGCTGTTGGTTGTTTTTTTGTAATTGCTGAGTTTCATGTGCGAGCGTTTGTTGTTTTTGAGTTAAATTAGTCCGTTTGTCGGCTAATTCAAAGACAAACTGGCTCTGTTGTTTCCAACTACCTATTTGCGTATGAATGTCGGCATCTTTATGTTTTTCTTCTAAAAATATATGCAACTGCGCTAATTCTTGGGTTGCGCTTTGAATATGATTTTGCGCTTCAATGACTTGTTGTTGCTTCAGCGTAAAAGAAGCCTGCTGCTCTGTTATTTGTTTAGTAAATTCAACCTGTTGCTGCTTTAATTGCGCAATTTGATTGTCAAGTGGGCGAACAATTTCCTCAATGAGTTGGTGCTGTTGTTTCGTGAAATTAATATGTTGTTGATAATCATTTTGGGCTTGTATTAATTTTTGTTGAACAGGGGTTCGTTCACCTTGTTTTATCGTTAAGGCATTATGCAGACGAGTTTGTTTCTCCATTTGTTCAGTGAGTAGTTGCTGTTGGCGCTCGATATCTTGCCATAAGGGACGAAGAAGCTCTGCTGGGCTATTGTCAGCTAATTTTTTCAATTGGGGTTGTGCATTCTCTAGCGCCAACTCTGCATTTTTTAATTCGCTGTCTAATGATTGCATTCGTTGAGTGAGCTGATGGAATTGCTTCCACCAATTAATGGCTTGCTGGTGGTGGTCACGCTTTTGTTTGAGTTGCGTTTCTTGTTGTAATAGCCCTGTTTGTTTTTCTAGCAGTGATTGATGTTCAGATTCGCTAAGTAAATTAATAGCTTGAGCTTTAGCTTTCAGTAGGTCTAAATCAATTTTGGCTTGCTTATGTTGATTAAAAATATATATCGAGATTTGGCTATAGATTTCAGTGCCAGTAATTTCTTCGAGTAAGTCGGCTCGTTCTTTTTCAGATGCGTTTAAAAAGGCGGCAAAATCCCCTTGGGAGAGCAATATAGATTTAGTAAAGCGTTCATAATCTAGGCCTGTAATTTGGGCGATTAAATCTTTTATTTCAGTTATTTTTACTGTCAGTATTTGGTTGTCAGCAACGGTAGCGAGTTCTGCTTTTGGTTGTTGTAGATTCCCATCGGGTTTGCCTCCTGCCCGCCGTTGGCTCCAAAAGGCACGATAAGCTTTGCCTTTTACCTCAAACTCGACCTCTGTTAGGCACTCTCCAGTATGACGGGTCATTAGTTCATTTTGTGAGTTAGAAATGGTCTTTAAGCGAGGAGTTCGGTGGTATAAAGCTAAGCAAATTGCATCAAGTAGGGTGGTTTTACCTGCACCTGTAGCGCCGGTGATTGCAAATAACCCATTGCTAGCAAAAGGCTCTTGGGTAAAGTCGATTTTCCATTCACCTTTGAGGGAGTTAATATTTTTTAGGCGTAAACTTAAAATTTTCATATTGCTCCTTGCTACTCTTGGCGTAATGCGTCGTAAGATTGTTTAAATAGTTGGATAAGACGCTGCTCACGTTCAGGGTCGTCTAATTCCCCTTCAGCCAGACGACGTAAGAAAACGTCCTCGACACTGAGTTCACTCAGAGTTTCATTAGCTAAAGTGGTTGATTGCCCTTGTCGTAGTTTACGAGCGCGACGTAGCAAAACAATTTCAACGGGTAGGTTGTGTGTTAGAGATTCAATACGTTGTTGAATATCAGCAAGGTAATCTTGGGAAGCGACCTCGATATCTAGCCAAACGGGCTTATCGCCTTGGTAATTTCCCCATGCTTCGAGTTGTTTTTCTATGTCTTTTAATGACCCTTTAATGCTTTGCAGTGGTTGAATAATAGGGATTTCTAGTTGTGTGATTTGAGTGAGTTTAGCGCCATTGAATTCGACCAAACAAATACTTTTTTGCTGGGATGTCTCATCAAAACTTAGTGCGATGGGGGAACCACAGTAACGAATATGTTGGTTCCCGCCAATAACCTGAGGGCGATGAATATGCCCAAGGGCGATATAATCTGCGGGGGGGAATGCCCCAGATGGGAAAGCATCTAAAGTACCGATATAAATATCACGAACAGAATCCGTTAAAGCGGCACCGACAACGGTTAGGTGCCCTGTTGCGATAATAGGAAGATCTAACCCCATTGTTGTACGCTGTTCAAGGGCTAGTTGATAACTGACTTGGTAATGGTTATGGATCGCTGTTTGCAATGATTGTTGTTTTTCTTCAATACTTTGCCCCGCAATACTTAGTTGAATATCGCGTGGTCGCAGAAATGGAATTGCACACACTAAAGCGGCTGGCTGTGACTGTTTATCGCACAAGGTAATAACATTGGGTTCACTACTTGAAGTTATAACGTGAGTATTAAGATAGCTAAGCAATGCGCTAGACTCATTGAGCACAGAGACGGAATCGTGGTTGCCACTTAATATCACTAATTGGCACCCTGTTTTTTGCAAATTAACAATAAACTTATTGTATAACTCACGTGCATAGCTTGGTGGTGAGCCTGTATCAAAAATATCGCCAGCAACAATGATGGCATCAACTTGGTATAATTCGACTTGTTCAACGAGCCAATTTAAGAAGTGTTGGTGCTCAGGCGCACGGCTTTTGGTAAAAAAGTACTGACCAAGGTGCCAGTCAGAAGTATGAATAATGCGCATGAGTAATCAGTTCCTATCATCATTAAGAGCTATGAATATTCTACAAATCAGTATACCTGATCCCGCTAATTCATAGGGGAAAGTCAATTAATTTCTCATCTATTGCGGAAATATTTCACTTAGATGACATTTAACCGCTAAAATATAGAGGAATGTGTACTATATAGATTGATATTCATAATTCTGTCATAAAAGTGACGCATAATGCGTTCACATTAAAAATGTCTTCTTAGTTTACAGGAACAATCATGGCAAGACGCATTCTAGTTGTTGAAGATGAAGCGCCCATCCGAGAAATGGTTTGTTTTGTGTTAGAACAGAATGGTTTTCAGCCTATTGAAGCTGATGATTATGACAGTGCCATCGCTCAGATGGTCGACCCTTTACCTGATTTAGTATTACTTGATTGGATGATCCCCGGTGGTTCTGGTATCCAAGTGATTAAACACATGAAGCGTGATAGCGCCACGCGTGATGTTCCAGTCATGATGTTGACGGCTCGGGGAGAAGAGGAAGATCGCGTAAAGGGTTTAGAAGTTGGCGCTGATGACTATTTGATTAAGCCGTTTTCCCCAAAAGAATTAATTGCCCGAGTGAAGGCGATTTTACGTCGCATTTCACCAATGGCAACAGAAGATATTATTGAAATGAATGGGTTAACGCTAGATCCAACTTCCCATCGTGTGACCAGTAATGAGACGCCTATTGATATGGGGCCGACAGAGTATAAGCTCTTACATTTCTTTATGACCCACCCGGAGCGTGTATATAGCCGTGAACAGTTATTGAATTATGTCTGGGGGGCTAATGTGTATGTGGAAGATAGAACTGTAGATGTGCATATTCGGCGTTTGCGAAAAGCGTTGGAAATTGGTGGGCATGATAAAATGGTTCAAACTGTGCGCGGTACAGGTTATCGTTTCTCGGTTCGTTATTGAAAACTACCTAAAGAGAGGCATGCGTGCTTGAACGCTTATCCATTAAACAGCTGATTTTAGGGCTGTTTTTATTTATCTTACCAGCACTGATATTATCAGTTTTTATTGGCTACTTATCTTGGCTATTGGTGATATCACTGCTGGCCGCGCTAGTTTGGCATGGGTATAATTTATTAAAACTTTCCTATTGGCTCTGGTTAGATAAAAGTATGCTGCCACCGGAAGGGCGTGGAGGTTGGGAGCCTATCTTTTACGGTATCTACCAGATGCAGCAACGTAACCGTAAGCGCCGTCGTGAATTAGGCCAATTAATTAAACGTTTTCGAAGTGGTGCTGAATCCTTACCTGATGCGGTAGTCATGATGACAACCGAAGGGACGATTTTTTGGTGTAATCGTCACGCCCAAGCTTTACTGGGTTTTCGCTGGCCAGAAGATAATGGTCAACATATTTTTAATTTGTTGCGTTACCCTGATTTTAGCCGTTATTTTTCCATTAAAAATTACGAGCAAGCGCTAACTATTGAGCTTAATAGTGGTGAGATTGTTGAGTTTCGTATCTTACCTTATACCGAAGGGCAGTTATTGATGGTGGCACGAGATGTCACAGAAAAACGCCGTTTGGAAAAGGCTCGTAGGGATTTTTTTGCGAATGTAAGCCATGAATTACGTACTCCTCTTACCGTTATTCAGGGTTATCTTGAAGTGATGGATGACCAAGAAGGGGTACCTGCAGTTAATAAAAAAGCCTTGCATGTTATGCAAGAGCAAACGCAGCGGATGGATAATTTAGTTAAGCAACTGTTGCAGTTATCCCGTATTGAAATTGCCCCACAAATCAACCTTGATGAACAAGTTAATATCCCGTTGATTCTCAAAATGATTGAGCAAGAAGCCCTGAGTTTAAGTCAGGGGCGTCATCAGTTTGTGTTTAATATTGATGAAAAACTGCGGGTTCATGGCAATGAAGAGCAGTTACGTAGCGCGGTTGCAAACTTAGTGTATAACGCAATAAGTCATACACCGGAAGGGTCAAAGATTTGGGTTGATTGGCAAAGAAATTATAGTGGTGCACGTTTTAGCGTGAGGGACAATGGTCCAGGTATCCCTGCAGAACATATTCCACGCCTCACTGAGCGGTTTTATCGGGTAGATAAAGCGCGTTCACGGCAAGGTGGCGGTGGGACAGGTCTTGGGTTAGCTATCGTCAAACATGCGGTTCAACATCATAGTAGCCAATTAGTGGTGACTAGCCAGATTGGTAAAGGGAGTGAATTTTCATTTACTTTACCAACGGTGTTAATTGTTGATGATAAAAACCTTAAAAAGTCATAAATAACTCCACTTTATTAATAGAATCAAAATATTAATAAAGTGGATTCTTTTTATTAATCGATTGATTAATTCTATTAATTCATTTTTTTTATATTTTATCCCACCAACTGTTCATTTTGAAAAAATATATCCTGAAAATTATCGAAATATGGGGGTGACAAAATGATGGGTTGTTTATTTTTCGAGCAAATCATATAACGGGGATTGTGATTTTACTGAAAGGAATCACTGGTTCTGAAAATTAGTTTAGTGATTTACTCTTGTTTTCACGTTTGCTATTGCCTTTTTGCCCTATAAAAGTTCTACTTGTTGTCAGTTATTGGCGAATTTTTCTGTTTATTAATTTTTCATTTTGTCAAATGCAAAAGAACATACCTTTTTGTATTGTTAATAGTATGTTTCTCAGAATTCTATCTCGCTATATATATTTCAAAGGGTTGCTAAGTGTAAACCCATAACTTTCTATTTTCGTCACTAAAAATTAACATAATATGGCTCATCGTTTATCATCTAGAGATATCATCGCATTAGGTTTTATGACCTTTGCGTTATTTGTTGGGGCTGGGAATATTATCTTCCCGCCTATGGTTGGTTTGCAGGCAGGGGAACAAGTTTGGACGGCAGCACTTGGGTTTCTTGTTACAGGTGTCGGTCTACCCGTTTTAACCGTTATTGCCCTTGCTAAAGTGGGTGGGGGGATTGAAGCCCTTAGTACCCCAGTGGGGAAAACAGCAGGGTTACTACTCGCGGTTATTGCTTATCTATCTGTCGGCCCTCTTTTCGCTACACCAAGAACGGCAACAGTGTCCTATAAAGTCGGTATCGCACCATTATTTGGTGGTGAATCTGACATGTTGTTACTGATCTACAGCCTAGTGTACTTTGTCTTAGTTATTGGTATTTCACTGTATCCGGGTAAATTACTAGATAGCGTAGGGCACATCTTGGCCCCTGTAAAAATGCTTGCTTTAGCTATTTTAGGCGTGGCTGCGGTAATGTGGCCTGCAGGCGACCCAATCCCTTCAACGGTAGATTACCGTGAAATGGCTTTCTCCAATGGTTTCATTAATGGTTATTTGACCATGGATACTCTTGGTGCCATGGTATTTGGTATTGTCATTGTTAATGCCGCCCGCTCAAGGGGGATTGAAAACTCTTCGTTATTGACGCGTTATACGATGTGGGCAGGTTTAATTGCTGGGGTATTATTAACGCTGGTTTATTTATCCTTATTTAAACTGGGCGAAAATAGCGGTTCTTTAATCCCTAACCCAGCAGATGGTGCAGATATTCTGCATACATATGTACAATACACTTTCGGTAACTATGGCAGTTTCTTCTTAGCCGTATTAATTTTTGTGGCGTGTATGGTTACTGCGGTTGGTTTAACCTGTGCATGTGCAGAATTTTTTAGCCGCTATGTATCTATTTCTTATCGTAAATTAGTTTTGATCCTAGGGGTTTTCTCCATGGTGATATCAAACCTTGGTTTAAGTAAACTAATTGCGTTTTCATACCCCGTGTTGGTCTCTATTTATCCACCATGTATTGTTTTGATTTTATTGAGTTTTACTCTGAAGTGGTGGAAGAATCCGACCGTGGTTATTGCCCCAACCATGTTAGTTAGTTTTGTTGTTGGTTTAATTGGCGCAGTTAAAGCCTCTGATCACTTAAAAGTGTATATCCCTGAGTGGATGACAGCAATGCCACTGTATAAGCAAGATTTAGTATGGGTATTGCCAACAATTGTTGTGTTAGTGGTTGCAATTTTGTGTGATAAATTTGTGTCACCGGCGGCGCAACATAAACAAGCGTAATCTAATTCACATGCTGATTTTTAGCTAATAAGACAAAGAGGAAAATACATTTTATCCTTCTTTGTTCGCAAGTTTAAATGCCCCCGTCATTATGGCGGGGGCATTTTTTTCAGGTATTAGTCAACCCCAACGGCACTCCCAGCAGGGCGTCGGACATCGTTAGAGCCATAAATAAAGCCTTCACGTACTTTTCCTGAAACAGCAGAATCATTGCCTGATGATTTGGCACTGACGCCAGCCCCTTCTGGAATGGCGACCATAATCAGCTCAGCTGCGCCCCAAGGGGTTTGTTCAACCATCTTGTAACCCATTTTATCAAGCAGGGCTAAGCTATCTTTAGAGACACCTCTTTGCTCATAATACACTTCATCTGGTAACCATTGATGATGGACCCTCGGTGCATTAACAGCTTCTTGTGGTGGCATACCGTGGTCAATAATATTTAATGCTGTTTGTAAGGTGATAGAAATAATTCTTGAGCCACCAGGCGAGCCTAATACTAAGAATACCTTGCCATCTTTGGTCACAATGGTTGGGCTCATTGAGGACAGGGGGCGTTTACCCGGAGCAATAGAATTGCGCTCACCTTGTACTAAACCATATAGATTTTTTTCTCCCACTTTAGTCGTAAAATCATCCATTTCATCGTTTAGAAAGAAGCCTGTCCCCGGTGGGATCACGACAGAACCAAAGCGACCATTGATAGTATAAGTAGTTGAAACTGCGTTACCTTTTTCATCAACGATAGAATAGTGCGTCGTCTCTGGTTTTTCGTGTGGTCCCATACCCGGTTGAACTTGAGTTGATGGTGTTGCTTGATTAGGTTTTATTTCCTTACGTAATTCTTCCGCGTAAGTTTTACTCAGTAGTTTTTCTGTTGGGTTATCTACAAATTCAGGGTCACCAAGGAAGGTATTTCTATCCATATAAGCATGGCGCATAGCTTCAGTTAGCGTATGGATATAATCCGCAGAATTAAAACCCATTTCTTTGAGGTCATAGCCTTCTAAAATATTGAGGGTTTGGCAAATGGTAACGCCTCCAGAACTTGGGGGTGGCGCCGAAATGAATTTATAACCTCTATAGGTACAGCTAATAGGGGTTGTATCTGTGATGGTATAATCTGCAAAGTCTTTTGCCGTCAAAATACCGCCATTTTTCTTTGAGGCTTCCTCGATAATTTTGGGGATTTCTCCCTCATAGAAGGCGGAAGGCCCATTTTTAGCAATTTTTTCTAGGGTATTGGCTAAATCGCTTTGCACTAATAAATCGCCCGGTTGATAAGGGCTACCATTAGGTTTTAAGAAGATACGTGCGACTTCTGGGTCTTGTTTAAAACGCTCAGTGGTTGTGTCTAACACATCGGTATCTGCACGGGTTAGTACAAAACCTTCTCTAGCTAATTTGATAGCAGGCTCCATCACCTGTTGACGGCTCATTGTGCCATATTTTTCTAAGGCGTAGTCTAAGCCTTTGACCGTTCCCGGTACACCGGAAGCTAGGTAGCCATACAGGCTGGCATCTTTGATTAACTTACCCTCTTTATCGAGATACATATCAGCACTTGCTGCGGCAGGAGCGGTTTCTCTAAAGTTGATAAATAAATCTTTTCCATCTGCCAAATGAATGGTCATAAAGCCGCCGCCGCCAATATTACCACAGCATGGGTTCACAACCGCTTGGGCATAACCGACAGCAACAGCTGCATCTATCGCATTACCACCAGATTTGAGGATATCCGCACCAATCTGCGAGGCTAAATGTTGGGATGAAACAACCATGCCTTTCTTGGCTTCAACGGCAGGTTCTGATGCGGCAAAGAGTTGAGTTGAAAATAATAAGGAAAGTAATAAAGCAGCAGGGCGTAATGATGTTCTGATCATTAGTATCTCCCAGTTAAGGTAAGGTTTGATGTAACACAAATTAATAATATGAATGATTTGTTAATTATTTGTGTTTTTAATGTATAGCATACAATAGTGCGGAATGTTGAATATTTGAGTTAATAAGTGTTAACTTGGTAGGGTTATTTATGAATAAGCAGGGATTAAATATGGATAGGAAAAGGGCTCAAAAAGAGCCCGTAAAGTATATTATTTTTTGTTAAACAACGACATGTGGACCCAGCCATTATTGGTTAAAATGAGAGGGCTTTGTTGTGCACGCTCAGCATGTGTTTGTGCTGATTGAATTTGCGGGTAAGCCGCCATCACTTTTTCATTTTTAGCCCATGGAGCCACATCTTCCAGTTTTTGGGTATAGTTGGCTATAGAGATTTTCTGCCCACCGCGTTCAGCGGGTTCAGTAAAGTTTGTGACTTCATTGACGACTAATTTGCCAGTGCAAAAGCTACCGCGTCCTGAAAATTGAGATTGTTTTTCGTCGTAGAATTTCTCACCTTCACTAGTCAGCGTATATTCAACCCCTTCGCCAGTATGTTCCCCACTCCACATGTCTTTCATGGTGACTTGTTTTTCAGCTTTAGCTAGCAAGCCCGCATCAACTAAGGTATCGAGTTGTTCAATATTACGAGCGCTAAATTTCGTGATAAAGCCTGCTGGCATTTGACCGACATTGATGCAAATAACTTTTCTAGTATCAAGGTAGTCTTGGATGGATTTTTTGAAGTTACTTTCAGATGCGGTTTGGCTGTTGTCACAGCCAGCAAGCAATGCACTGATAATAGCCACTGAGGCTGCGAGTTTTAAGTTCATTTTCCTATACCTAGTTTTCGTTATTTTTATTTAAATTAAAGATGCGATAGTTTAATTGGAGCATCTAAAAATGATGAATTTGTAACTAAATGTCGCTAAATGTAACCATATTATAAATGGAGTAGGGTTTACAGTAAGAATGAGGGGGGAAAGTGGGGTTTTGGCGTGATTTGGGAACTTTCTGACGTAATGATATGTAGCGAATAATGGGGATTTTAGGCAAATAAAAAAGCGGGCATCTGCCCGCTTTTTAAAAACTCATATCACTGATTACAGTTTGGTAGAGTTTTTAGTCAGGTAATCAGCAACGCCTTTCGGAGATGCATTCATGCCTTCTTTACCTTTTTCCCACTGAGCTGGGCATACATCACCGTGCTCTTCGTGGAATTGTAAAGCGTCAACCATACGGATCATTTCATCGATGTTACGGCCTAATGGTAGGTCGTTAACTACTTGGTGGCGAACAATACCGTTTTTATCGACGAGGAAAGAACCACGCAGTGCAACACCTGCATCTGGGTGTTCGATGCCGTATGCTTTAATGATTTCACGTTTGATATCAGCAACCATCGGATATTTAACTTCACCGATACCACCGTTATCTACAGGGGTTTTACGCCATGCGTTATGAACAAACTCAGAGTCAAAAGAAACACCAACCACTTCAACACCACGTTTTTTGAATTCTTCGTAGCGGTGGTCAAATGCGATCAGCTCTGAAGGGCAAACGAAAGTAAAGTCCATTGGCCAGAAGAAGATGACAGCTGGACGACCGTTCAGGTGGTTTTTCAGGTTGAAGTTATCAACAATTTCACCGTTACCTAAAACAGCAGCAGCAGTAAAGTCAGGGGCTTGACGTGTTACCAGAACCATAATTTACTCCTATGAGTTTGAATTAAAGGTTTTTTGCCCTTATCCATTTTTAATCTAAACGGATATTTAGGACATAGACTTCCAAAAGAATAAGGAATTATCTTTTGATAATAAAGGCATTTAAACCAATTATTGTGATAGGTTTTGCCTATCAATCATAATGCTTTATGAAATTAATATCAATAAGATAGTTTTATTCCATTAAAGTGCAAGCTTTAATTTATTACTTTGTATTAATTGTGACATCTTGTACAAAAAAATGTTGCAGCGCGTTTGCCATCATTTGTGGGTAGAATTGGAAGAAAATATTTTCAAGCTGATTATATTGCAATAAAAAATCATCAAATGAACCACTTAGCGCCCCCAGTTTTGGCCGCCTTCTGGCCATACCATTGAGTGATTTGCCTATATAGTTTTTATCTGCATAACGAATTAGCCAGTGTTGTGGCCACAAGTATTCATTTAACTCTTGGAATTTTTCAGGAGTATGACACAGTTGAGGTTCAATTGTTTTTCGGCAATAGCGCACAAAATCTACTAGTGGCAGAGTCGGTTCAAGAGTTGACCAATGTAGCGATAAAAAATGATCCCAGACTAAATCTAATGTAATAGGGGCAACACGGCGGTACTCATCACGAAATAGGCCTTTCGCTTCTTTGACTAGCGGGTGAGTGTCGGTGACCCTATCGACGGTTCGGTGCATAAATATACCCGCGACAATCTCAGGTGAGTATCGCCCAGTAGGGTTACCGCGGACGTAGTCAGCCATGATGTTACCCAATAGGGAACTATGGGCGATATGAGCGAGGTGTAGGTGTGCTAAATAATTCACTTTAAAATGTCCGTCGTCTTTCAAACCACTGGGGTGTTAGCTTTGTAAAGCCACCCGAATCACATACTCATGTATGCTCATCGGGATATCTTTACTTGCTGCCTACCTGTGATTCGAAACCCATAGGACATGTAGCGCAGCTTAGCTAACTTTTTGATTGCTCAAACTATAGCAGTAATTACGTTTAATTCGAAACTTACAGGGCATGACTTGAAAATGGAGTAAAAAACCTTCCTTAATTTGCAGCTTATAGGTATCAGTATTGAGAAACAAAAGAAAAAAGATTGAAATAAATTTGTCATGAAATCTTAGTAAAACAGAAATAATTCATTCTTTGAATGGATAAATAGTACGCAGAATTTTTTGCTAACAAAATATTTGTTAAATAATGGCGAATATTTATACTATTTTGCGCTTATTTCTTGCGCCAAAGGCGGTGCGGCACTAGACTAGTCGCCTGTTTTTTTAGATTGATGTCAATACAATGCGTGTTTCTGATTTTACTTTTCAATTACCTGAAGAACTGATTGCCCACTATCCACAGGCGGAACGTAGCGCTTGCCGCTTATTAAGCCTGGATGGAAGCTCGGGGCAGCTAACGCATGGTGTTTTTACAGATGTTCTAGAAAAATTGGAGAAAGGGGATTTACTGGTATTCAATAATACCCGCGTGATCCCAGCAAGGTTGTTTGGTCGCAAAGTCAGCGGCGGTAAAATTGAAGTTCTCATTGAGCGTATGTTAGATCAACACCGTGTATTGGCCCATGTTCGCGCATCAAAAGCACCGAAAGAGGGGGCTGAACTGTTGTTGGGTGAAGATGAAAGTGTCAAAGCCACGATGATGGCGCGTCACGGTGCCTTATTTGAACTGCGTTTTGATGATGAACGGGATGTTTTGAGCATTTTAAACCAAATTGGTCATATGCCATTACCCCCTTACATCGACCGGCCTGATGAAGAAGCGGATAAAGAGCTTTATCAAACTGTGTATAGTGAAAAACCGGGGGCTGTAGCAGCGCCAACGGCGGGTTTGCACTTTGACGAGCCTTTACTTGAAGCTTTGCGCCAAAAAGGCGTTGAAATGGCATTTGTTACCTTACATGTCGGCGCAGGTACTTTCCAACCTGTTCGTGTTGATACTATCGAAGATCACATTATGCACTCCGAATATGCGGAAGTGCCACAAGATGTGGTTGATGCGGTATTAGCCTGTAAGGCGCGTGGCAATCGCGTTGTTGCTGTAGGGACAACGTCTGTGCGCTCACTGGAAAGTGCGGCTAAAGCTAGCCAAGATGCCTTGATTGCTCCATTTTTTGATGATACCCAGATTTTTATTTATCCCGGGTATGAATATCAAGTGATAGACGCACTTATCACTAATTTCCACTTACCAGAATCAACATTAATTATGTTGGTTTCTGCGTTTGCGGGATATAAAAATACTATCAATGCGTACAAAGAGGCGGTTGAACAAAAGTATCGTTTCTTTAGTTACGGTGATGCTATGTTCATCACACCCAATGCGAATGCACCATTCGAAAAAATTGGGGAATAATCAGTTCGAGCGGTGGCGTTGGCTGCTTGCTTAGCAAATTAATATTATCGACAGCATCAGACTGTTTTTCTGATGCTTGGAGGCAAACGTGAAATATGAATTACAAACGACTAGCGGCAATGCACGTCGTGGTCGCTTAGTATTTGAGCGTGGTGTGGTAGAAACCCCCGCGTTTATGCCAGTAGGCACCTACGGTACTGTAAAAGGCATGACACCTGAAGAAGTAAAAGAAACGGGTGCTCAAATTCTTCTAGGGAATACTTTCCACCTGTGGCTGCGTCCAGGGCAAGAGGTCATGAAGCTCCATGGTGATCTTCATGATTTTATGCAATGGCAGGGGCCGATATTGACGGATTCAGGGGGGTTCCAAGTCTTTAGTCTTGGCGCAATGCGCAAAATTAAAGAGGAGGGCGTGCATTTTCGTAACCCAATAAATGGTGAGAAAATTTTCCTAAGCCCTGAAAAATCAATGGAAATTCAGTACGACCTCGGTTCAGATATTGTGATGATTTTTGACGAGTGTACGCCATATCCGGCAGATTGGGATTACGCAAAGACATCAATGGAAATGTCGTTACGTTGGGCTGCTCGTAGCCGCCAACGTTTTGACGAATTGAACAATAAAAATGCACTATTTGGCATTATCCAAGGCAGCGTTTACGAAGATTTACGAGATATTTCAGTTAAGGGGCTGGTGGAAATTGGCTTCGATGGGTACGCTGTAGGCGGCCTAGCTGTAGGCGAACCAAAAGAAGATATGCACCGCATCTTAGAGCATGTTTGCCCTCAAATTCCGGCAGATAAACCACGTTACTTAATGGGGGTGGGCAAACCGGAAGATTTAGTGGAAGGTGTTCGCCGTGGCATTGATATGTTTGATTGTGTGATGCCGACACGAAATGCACGTAATGGGCATTTATTTGTCACACATGGCGTGGTAAAAATTCGTAATGCTAAGTATAAATCAGATACATCGACACTGGATGCCGATTGTGACTGCTATACTTGTCGCCATTATAGCCGCGCTTATTTACATCACCTTGATAGGTGTAATGAAATTCTTGGTGCAAGGCTCAATACCATTCATAATTTACGTTATTATCAACGTTTGATGGCCGGTATTCGCCAAGCAATCGAAAATGGAAAATTTGAAGAGTTTGCGAAAGATTTCTACCAGAAGATTGGTAAACCCGAACCTTCATTAAATATCGAGTGAATTTAAGTGCGAAATGCTACTAATCTGTGTAGCATATCAATCTGATACTTACCATACTTTGAGGCGCATGCGCTTATTAGCTTTATGTAATTCGAAGTATTTATAGAGTATATTTTTAAATTGCTTTCAATAAAACAATGAGGAAAGTTGAATGAGTTTTTTTATTTCTGAAGCAGCAGCGTCAGCAGGTGCGCCAGCGCAAGGTAGCCCATATACTATGGTTATCATGCTTGTTGTTTTCGCTCTGATCTTCTATTTCATGATTTTGCGTCCACAGCAAAAGCGTGCGAAAGAACACCGTAAATTGATGGAATCTATCACTAAAGGTGATGAAGTTTTAACAACTGGCGGTTTAATCGGGCGTGTGACTAAAGTATCTGAAACCGGTTATGTGGTTCTTGAACTGAGTGAGAACACAGAAGTAACCATCAAACGTGATTTCGTTGCTGCTGTTTTACCTAAAGGCACAATGAAAGCAATTTAATTCTGATTCTCCCGAAGGGAACTGCCGTGCTAAACCGTTATCCTTTGTGGAAGTATCTGATGTTGATCTGTGCGATCCTCATCGGTCTGCTTTATGCGCTTCCAAACCTATATGGTGAGGATCCGGCTGTTCAGATCACTGGCGTGCGGGGAACCGCCGCCAATGAACAAACGCTGATCCAAATCCAAAAATCGTTACAAGATGATAAAATTCAGAGCAAATCAATCTCTCTGGAAAATGGGGCAATTTTAGCCCGGTTCAACAACTCTGATGTTCAGTTACGTGCTCGTGAAGTGATCATGAATGCACTAGGTGATCAGTATGTTGTTGCATTAAACCTTGCACCTGCGACGCCTAAGTGGCTTGAAATGATCGGCGGTGAGCCGATGAAGCTCGGCCTTGACTTGCGTGGTGGGGTTCACTTCCTGATGGAAGTTGATATGGACACTGCATTAGGTAAATTGCAGGAACAAAACATGGATGGTTTACGTAATGACCTGCGTCAAGAAGGCATTGCGTACTCTTCTATTCGTAAAGGCAATGATTATAGCGTTGAAGTCCGTTTCCGTAACGCAGATGATCGTAGCCAAGCAGAAAAAGCACTAGCACGTAAATATCCAGACTTAGTGTTTAGTGATGGTAGCGACAACACGATGATCGCTGTGATGACCGACGAGCGCTTACGTGAAGCTCGTAACTATGCGGTTTCTCAGAATATTACCATCATCCGCAACCGAGTAAACCAATTAGGGGTTGCTGAGCCACTTGTCCAACGTCAAGGTGCTGACCGTATTGTTGTTGAATTACCCGGAATTCAAGACACCGCTCGAGCAAAAGAGATTTTAGGTGCTACAGCAACATTAGAATTCCGTTTGGTGAATACCAGTGTTGATTCATCCGCTGCTGAACGTGGCCGTGTGCCAGGTGATTCAGAAGTGAAATATGACCGTGAAGGCATGCCTTATGTACTGTATAAGCGTGTTATCTTAACGGGGGATCATATTACGGATTCAACATCTGAAGCCGATGAAAATGGTGCACCACAAGTAAGCATCAGCCTTGATAGTTCTGGTGGTTCTATCATGTCCGATTTTACGCGTGATAACCAAGACAAACTGATGGCAACCCTGTTTGTTGAATACAAAGACAGTGGTAAAAAAGATGCAGCAGGCCGTTCAATTTTAGTGAAAGATGAAAAAGTCATCAACGCGGCACGTATTTCGGCTCGCTTTGGTAGCAAATTCCGTATCACAGGCATCAACAATGGTACAGAAGCTCGTCAACTTTCATTATTGTTACGTGCGGGGGCGTTGATTGCGCCAATCCAAATTGTCGAAGAGCGTACCATCGGCCCAACTTTGGGTATGCAAAATATCGAACAAGGCCTGAAAGCTTGTATCGCGGGTCTATTAGCATCAATTCTATTTATGATTATTTACTATCGTAAATTTGGCTTGATTGCCAGTAGTGCGCTGATGGCGAACTTGGTATTAATTGTTGGGGTTATGTCTCTGTTACCGGGGGCGACACTAACTATGCCAGGTATTGCTGGTATCGTCCTCACCCTTGCGGTTGCAGTCGATGCCAACGTTCTTATCAACGAACGTATCAAAGAAGAGCTGCGGAACGGAAGGTCTGTTCAACAAGCAATTCATGAAGGTTATAAAGGCGCCTTCTCAAGTATTACAGACGCAAACTTAACGACATTAATCACGGCTATTATTCTCTATGCAGTGGGTACAGGGTCGATTAAAGGCTTTGCGATTACGACAGCGATTGGTGTCGCAACCTCTATGTTTACAGCTATTGTTGGTACACGTGCAATCGTGAACCTGCTTTATGGTGGTAAACGTATTAACAAGCTGTCAATTTAAGGAGCACGTTGTGGCACAGGATTATTCTGTTGAACAATTGAACTATGGTCGTAAAGTCTATGACTTTATGCGCTGGGACAACGTTGCCTTTGGTATTTCTATCGTATTACTGATCGCTTCTTTTGTGATTATCGGCCTCAAAGGTTTTAACTGGGGGTTAGATTTCACTGGGGGGACAGTTATCGAGATCAACTTAAGTCAGCCTGCTGATTTGGATAAAATTCGAGACAGCTTGTCTAACTCGGCTCATAAAGATCCATTAATCCAGAACTTTGGTAGCAGCCGTGACATCATGATCCGTATCCCGCCAATCGAAGGCGCTGCGGGTCAAGAGGTTGGTAAAGAAATTATCACCATCATTAACCAGAGTGTAGATGATAAAGCGACGGTAAAACGCATTGAATTCGTTGGGCCGAGTGTCGGGGCCGAATTAGCGCAAACAGGGGCTTTAGCACTGTTAACTGCACTAATTTGTATCTTGGTATATGTCGGCTTTCGTTTTGAATGGCGATTAGCCGCGGGGGCTGTATTGTCTCTCGCTCATGACGTGGTGATCACATTAGGTATTTTGTCTCTGTTTCATATCGAAATAGATATGACAATCGTGGCATCACTGATGTCAGTAATTGGTTACTCACTGAACGACAGTATCGTTGTTTCTGACCGTATCCGTGAAAACTTCCGTAAAATTCGTCGTGGTACGCCGTACGAAATCATGAACGTCTCTTTAACACAAACATTGAGCCGTACCATCATGACATCGGCCACAACGTTGTTAGTGGTTCTGATGCTGTATCTGTTCGGTGGCACTATGCTGGAAGGCTTCTCATTGGTTATGTTAATCGGTGTAACCATCGGTACTATTTCATCTATCTATGTGGCTTCTGCATTAGCACTGAAGATGGGAATGAAACGCGAGCACTTGATGCAGGCGAAAGTCGAAAAAGAAGGTGCAGACCAAGAGTCATTACTGCCTTAATTTAAAACTGGCTAAGCCAATTAGCACTTCAAATAGTTGGTGCCGTGAGTTGGCTGCAAACGAGTGATATCTCGAGGAGCATAATAAACTATGTGACTAAGGGTAGCGCAATGCAGCTAACAACACCCTCACAGCACGAAATATGAAGAGTTACGAGCACCCTAGGAGGCATCTTCTAGGGTGTTTTTTATTGCATAGTAGGGTAAACTATGTCTCCGTAAATAGATCCAGGAAACGTTATGCATTGTCCATTCTGCTCAGCTGTAGATACGAAAGTCATCGACTCGCGTCTGGTTGGTGAAGGCGCACAAGTCCGTAGGCGCCGCCAATGTTTGCTTTGTCATGAACGTTTCACGACCTTTGAGGTGGCTGAACTCGTGATGCCTCGGGTTATTAAAAGTGACGATGTACGCGAACCGTTTGATGAAGAAAAACTTAATCGCGGTATGCAAAAAGCGCTAGAAAAACGCCCCGTCAGCTCTGATGACATTGAACAAGCGATTATTTCAATTAAATCCCAGCTTCGTGCTACAGGAGAACGTGAAGTTCCTTCTAAACTTATTGGTAGCTTAGTCATGGATGAGTTAAAAAAACTCGATAAAGTCGCTTACATTCGTTTTGCTTCTGTTTACCGTAGTTTTGAAGATGTGCGTGAGTTTGGCGAAGAAATCGCTAAATTACAGGACTAACGCAAATGATAGAACAAGATGACATCTATATGGCTCGCGCTTTTGAGCTTGCACGAAAAGGGCGCTTTACAACATCACCGAACCCGAATGTTGGGTGTGTAATTGTACGTGACGGTGAAATTGTTGGTGAGGGTTACCACCAAAAAGCGGGTGAGCCTCATGCAGAAGTACATGCATTACGGATGGCCGGAGAAAAAGCTCAGGGGGCAACAGCCTATGTCACCCTTGAGCCATGCAGCCACCATGGTCGTACACCGCCTTGTGCGGAAGCATTAATTAATGCAGGGGTCAGTCGCGTTGTTGCTGCGATGCAAGACCCAAACCCACAAGTTGCTGGCCGTGGTTTGTATATGTTATCTCAGGCAGGGATTGAAACGCGTAGTAACGTGCTTTTAGACCAAGCTGAAGCTGCGAATCGTGGTTTCTTGAAACGTATGCGTACTGGTTTTCCTTATATCCAATTAAAGCTAGCAGCGTCATTGGATGGTAAAACAGCCCTTGAGTCAGGGGAAAGTAAGTGGATTACCAGTACTGCGGCTCGCAAAGATGTGCAGGCGTTTCGCGCACAAGCGAGCGCTATTTTATCCACTAGTAGTACGGTTATCGCCGATGACCCTTCTTTAACGGTTCGTTGGAACGAACTGCCAACGGACGTTCAGCAAATCTACCCAGAAGACCAATTACGTCAACCTATTCGCATTGTGCTGGATAACCATAATCGTGTCACCGCTAACCATAAAGTCACTCAATTAGCAGGTGAATGTTGGTTGGTGCGTTCTAATCCCGATATCGGCTGCTCATGGCAAGGGGATGTCGAGCAAATTAGCATCCCTGCACATGAAAATGGTACAGACCTCGTCATATTGATGATGCAACTTGCCAAACGGAATGTGAATAGTATTTGGGTAGAGGCAGGTGCAAAATTAGCAGGCTCATTGTTGAAACTAGGCTTAGTTGATGAATTAATTGTGTATATTGCCCCTAAATTACTTGGGAACAGTGCCCGAGGTTTGGTTGATTTACCTCCCCTCGATTCATTAATTGAAGCGCCAAAATTTGAATTTACTGATGTAGAAAAGGTCGGTGAAGACCTGCGCGTCAGGCTTCGTCCCGTATGGTAAGTGTGTTTTTTGAAAATCATACATACGGTACATGAAAGAATGTGATAAAATCCGCGCCCCGCGGGTTATAATTAATATTAGAGGAAGGCTATGGACGTAATTAAAGGTGTTGTTGCTGCGCCACAAGCGCGTATTGCTATCGCTATCGCTCGTTTTAACAACTTTATTAATGATAGTCTGCTGGATGGCGCTGTTGATGCGTTAGAACGTATTGGTCAAGTTTCGAATGACAACATTACCATTGTTTGGGTTCCAGGTGCCTATGAACTACCGTTAACGGCAAAAGCGCTGGTTGAAACAAAAAAATATGATGCCGTTATCGCATTAGGTACTGTTATTCGTGGTGGTACAGCTCACTTTGAATATGTCGCTGGTGAATGCAGCTCAGGCTTATCTCATGTCGCAATGAATAGCGAAGTGCCCGTTACTTTTGGTGTGTTAACCACTGAAAATATCGAGCAAGCCATTGAACGAGCAGGGACTAAAGCTGGTAATAAAGGTGCTGAAGCTGCACTGACTGCATTAGAAATGATCAATGTAATTAAAGCCATTAAAGGCAAGTAATACACATTTTACTTCGGGCTATAGACTGTAGTGAAGTTAACTAATACCACTGAGTGTATTGATTAGCTTAGTTTTTTATATGCCCGAATAATTTTGTGTATCGTTTTTTATTTTAAGGGGAATCTTGTGAAACCTGCTGCTCGTCGCCGCGCTCGTGAGTGTGCTGTTCAAGCCATTTATTCATGGCAATTATCTGGCAATCCAATTGCCGAAGTCGAATATGAGTTTATTGCTGATCAGGACATGTCAGACGTTGACGTAAAATATTTTCGTGAACTGTTATCTGGTGTTGCTACTAATGCAGCTAAACTTGATCAACTAATGGCGCCTTATTTATCTCGTCAGCTCGAAGAGTTAGGGCAGGTAGAAAAAGCGATTTTGCGCGTTTCAATGTTTGAATTGAGCTTCCGTGAAGATGTTCCTTACAAAGTGGCAATCAATGAAGGTATTGAGCTTGCTAAAGTGTTCGGTGCGGAAGATAGCCATAAATTTGTTAATGGTGTATTGGATAAAGCTGCACCAGTAGTTCGTCGCAAAAAATAAAAAATCAGGGTTCCCTCCTGTAACACTACAGTAGTAAATAGGTAGGCTGGGTTCCAGTCTACCTTTGTATTTATATATTCGTGGTACTCTAAGTTTCAGGTATATTGATTCAGCTAGTTATTTGCCACTTGTATTATTAAGAGCATAAATTATTTGTTTTATTTAAAACGAAAATAGTTATAGCGAAAACGGAAAATCTACCATGTCCTATGGCGAATTTGACCTCATCGCACGTTATTTTAACCGTCAAACAACGAACCGACGTGATGTAAATATCGGTATTGGAGATGACTGTGCGTTGATGACCATCCCAGAAAAACAGCAACTTGCTGTGAGTACTGACACCCTTGTTTCTGGTGTGCATTTCCTCCCTACGATTTCACCTGCTGACCTAGCCTATAAATCATTAGCATCTAATTTAAGTGACCTTGCAGCAATGGGGGCAGACCCCGCATGGGTATCTTTAGCTATTACATTACCTTGCGTTGATTGTGATTGGTTGCAATCATTTAGTGATAGCTTATTTGAGCAATTAAATTATTACGGGATGCAGCTAATTGGCGGTGATACCACTCGTGGTCCAATGAGCCTGACTTATACTGTCCATGGGTTAGTACCACAGGGTAAAGCATTGTCTCGGGCTGGTGCACGCAATGGGGATTGGATTTATGTGACAGGGACATTAGGGGATAGCGCAGCAGGTCTTGCTATTTTACAAGATAGGCTGAATATCAAAAATACCGCGCATAAAGAATGGCTAATTATGCGTCATTTACGTCCACAGCCACGTATTTTACAAGGTCAAGCCCTTAGGAACTTAGCGTCTTCTGCGATTGATATTTCAGACGGTCTAGTCTCTGATCTTAATCATATTTTGAAGGCAAGTGGCTGTGGCGCTCGAATTAATTTGGATGCACTGCCGCAGTCAGAGGCCTTAGTACAGAACTGTAGCGTTGAGCAAAGCCGTTTATGGTCCCTGAGTGGTGGAGAAGACTACGAGTTATGCTTTACTGTACCGGAAATTAATCGCGGGGCATTAGAAATGGCTTTAGCTCATACAGGGTCTGGTTTTACTTGTATTGGGCAAATTAAGCCGCAATCTGAAGGGATCAGCTACTTTTGCAATAACCAAGAAGTTGATGTAAACCTAAAAGGTTTCGATCATTTTGTTTCGGAAGGTGCGTAGCATGGCAAGTTGCCAAGAAAAAGCAGAAGCAAAAAAACGGCTGAATATGCGTAACCCTTGGCATTTGCTAGCAACGGGGTTTGGCAGCGGTTTATCGCCAATTGTACCTGGGACTATGGGGTCCCTTGCGGCAATACCTTTTTGGTTATTGATGGCAAATATGCCAGTGTGGAGCATATGGGTGCTCATTGTGGCGGGCTTTTGGATTGGCTGTCTAATTTGCCAACGTACCTCTGATGATATGAAAATTCATGACCACGGTAGCATCGTGTGGGATGAGTTTATCGGGATGTGGATTACCTTAATGGCAATCCCAGTGGTCGATTATGAATGGGTCATTACCGCATTCTTTATTTTCCGCATTTATGATATGTGGAAGCCATGGCCAATACGTATTTTTGACCGAAAGGTCAGCGGCGGTTTTGGTATCATGATTGATGATATTATTGCGGCGATATTTGCTTATGTGACAATTTGGTTGTTGGTTTGGTATGACATTATGCCATTCTCAACCAATTAAATACGCGTCATATTTCAAATTGTAGGGGTGTTGGCTTCGCTTATTCGCCCTAGTCACATACTGGTGTATGCTCCTAGGGTCTTATTCGCTTGCCGCCTACCTACAATCTGAACTATTTAGTGTATAAATACGTGTCATATTTTGCGCTGTGGCGTTGTTGGCTGCACTCGGTTACCCGAATCACATACTTCTATATGCTCATCGGGATAACCTCGATTGCCGCCTAGCCATAACTCAAACTATTTAGCGTATAAATACGCGTCATATTTTGCGCTGTGGCGTTGTTGGCTGCACTCGGTTACCCGAATCACATACTTCTGTATGCTCATCGGGATAACCTCGATTGCCGCCTAGCCACAACTCAAACTATTTAGCGTATTGGATGTGATTGCTTATCGTAGTAACTTCTTTTACTTCTTTTACTTCTTTTACTTCTTTTTGCGCCGAATACCCATCACTGAGGTTTGTGCTAGGGTTAATCCTTTGGTTTCTGGCGCAAATAGAATTGAGACAACTAGCCCAAGTAAAGAAACCCCTGCCCCCATCAATACCACCGTGCTAACACCGTATTTTGTGATAAAAATCGGTAGTGCCCATGTGGAAAAAATGGTTCCGATACGGCTGATGGACATAATGACCCCAACAGCGGATGCGCGAATATCTGTTGGAAATAACTCATTAGGGTAGAGCCACTGTAAAATCCCTGGGCCCCCAGAGAAGAATGCATAAATACCAAACATGATAATGACGAGGCAGATACCAAGGTTAGAAAATAACCCGAGTATAGTTAGCGCTGCAGTCATTAGGGCAAAGCTACCAATTAGCAGTGGTCGTCTTCCCATTTTATTTAGCCAGTACATCGCTGGTAAGCAACCTAACATAAAAAATAAGCTGATAACTACGTTGCCTAAAGCCGCATTTTTACCTTGATCCCAACCTAATTGCCCAACAATTTGTGGGCCAAAAGTATAGATGGCAAACATTGGGATCACTTGGCAGGTCCAAATAATCGCAGTAAATAATACGAAAGAAAAATGTCGTTTATTAAACAGTTGATGAAAATGTGTTTTTTTCGCTTCCTCAGCTTCAAAAACCACAGGTTGGCCAAACAGTTTTTCCATCATTTTTTCACATTCTTGAATACGTCCTTTGCGGATTAACCAAAGAGGCGATTCAGGTAGATCAAAACGGCCAATTAAAATAACGATACATGGAATGACGGCACTGCCTAGCATCCAGCGCCAACCATCTTGAACATCATAAAGCATATAGCCAACAAGATTGGCACAAGTTGCGCCAACGTACCACATGGCTGCAATAAACCCGACCGCAAACGCACGCTGTTTGGTATTGGAAAATTCGGTGATCATCGAGGTTGCGATGGGATAATCAGCACCAATGACAATGCCAATTAAAAAACGCATTGTTAGTAGTTCTAAAGGGGTTGAAACAAACATAGTTGCAACAGAGATTGCCCCTATGGCCACTATATCGATTAAGAACATTTTGCGGCGACCGACTTGGTCGCAAATGTAGCCAAACAGTGAGGTACCAATGAATAAACCCGCAAGCGTTGCGGCACCTAGTAAGCCAATCCATTCACTGTTTAAACTTAATATTGGAGTGAGTTGCTCTAAAGCGACGCCGATCAGGACTAAAACATAACCGTCCAGAAAAGGCCCACCACTCCCCCAGAGCATGATCCGCCGATGAACGGAAGAAAATTGGACATCGTCAAAACTTCTTGGTTTCATTGTGCATCCCAGTGTCAGCGCAAATATGCGCTTAAAAACCCTAAAAGTTAATGGCTTTTAGGGTTATGCTAATTAAATTAGCCGTAACGAAATTCAATGCCGAATGTGCCGCGTGGGTATTCCCATTTTTCTAATGCACCATCTAAGCCTAGGATACGGCAGGTTCCGCATTCAAGGCAGCCGGCATAATCAAAACGTACGGAGCCATCTTCTTGTTTTTTATATAAGCCAGCAGGGCAGGCTTTGGTTAATATTTCGAGCACTTTCATATCCGGGTGCTCTTTGATAACAATATGTGGATTTTCTTCATCGACATTAAATTTATTAATGCCTAACTTGACATCAACATTGACTGGATCACTCATATTGCCCTCACTCCTTTAATTCCATCCTTGATTAAATTGATGAAGCCGACTTTTTTTGCCTCTTGTAGCATAGTCTTACGCAGTGGCACAGGTGCTTCATCTGAAATAGTGAAGAGTTTTTTAGCAATACCGACAGCCATTTCTGGATAAGCGGAAAACATGCGTGGGTTATCTAAAAACTCAGGCATTTTTTGGTACATTTTCATATCACGAAGAGGGCCTTCGTTGAGTAATTTGAGGTACTCACTGAGTCCTTGTTTACTAAAGTCCTCTTTTTTCATAGCGTTAATTACTGCATTTGCCGCGGCTTCACCCGAAGCAACGGCTAAGTCCATTCCGCGGATGGTAAAGCCTAAATTCATACACATCCCAGCTGCATCCCCTGCGATTAGCACGCCATCACGGACCAACTCTGATTGCATTTTCAAGCCCGCTTCTGGGACAACGTGAGCGGCATATTCAATCATTTTGCCCCCTTCAATTAATGGGGCGACCGCTGGGTGGTGTTTAAAATCTTCGAGCATTTGTGGAACCGATTTTTTGGCATCTTTAATATGATGTAAGCCACAAACTAAACCTAAAGAAATAGTATCTTCATTGGTATAAAGGAAGCCTCCCCCCATCAAGCCATCGGTAGGAGCCCCCGCAAATAGCCATGCAACCCCTTCTTTTTCCTTAAGATTAAATCGGTTAGCTAAAATATCTTTTGGCAATTCAATTAATTCTTTTACCCCAACAGCGACATGCTCAGCATTCACTCGTTTGGTCATTCCTAGTTGTTCAGCCAGTATGGAGTTCACACCATCAGCGAGGATCACCACTTTGGCTTCTAGCACATCACCATCGGCTTCAACACCTACAACTTTGCCATTCCGTTCCACTAACTTATCAACGCGAATACCTGTAATACATTGTGCGCCGGCATTTTCAGCTTGTTCGACTAACCACGGGTCAAGCTTGCCTCTCAGCACTGACCAAGATGTTTCTTCTGGGGGTTGCTCTGCTCCATTTTGGAAATCGACTGTTACTGCACCTGTTTCTGTCATAAATGACAGCTTTTCACGCGTGATCATACGTTCAATAGGGGCATTTTGGGTAAATTCAGGAATGATACGCTCTAAGCTATGAGCATACATGCGGCCACCTGTGACGTTTTTACCGCCTGCGTAGTTTCCCCTTTCGATTAGGAGAACTTGCGCACCTTCACGGGCAAGCACCAATGCAGCCACTGAACCAGCTAGACCCGCGCCTACAATGATTGCATCAAATATATCATCGGACATAGTTTCTCCAAAGGTCACTGAAACAGTGAGGAAAACCCCACTGCTATTGAGTTTATTTAGCCAGTTGTTGCGTTAAAACCGGTAAAATTTTGAACAGGTCGCCAACGATCCCATAGTCTGCAAATTGGAAAATAGGGGCGTTTTTGTCTTTATTAATGGCGACGATAGTTTGTGCGCCGTTTGCGCCAACCATATGCTGAATTTGACCAGAAATTCCTACTGCGAGATATAACTCAGGTTTCAGCATCAGGTTGGAAATACCAACGTAGCGCTCATGCTCCATCCATTTTTCGTTTTCTGCGACAGGGCGAGAACAGGCAATTTCAGCGCCGATGGTATCAGCGAGTTTTTTCGCGATAGCGATATTTTCTTGGCTTCCAATCCCCCGACCTACACTGACCACTAGACGTGCTTTATCTAGTTCAACGGAGTTACCTGCTTTTTTCTGAATCGAGGTACGTACAATAGATTGTTTTGGTTCGACCCATGGTGCAGTTTGAGCAGTACCGCTGAGTGATGCATTATTTTGCGCAGCTTCAAACGTGCCGGTGGTGAGTGTAGCGACTGAAAATGAACTGTTTAAGGTTTCTTGGCCAAAGGCTAACCCACCATAAACCATATGTTTTATTACAGGTTTTCCTGATTCTACTGTCACAGTTGCCGCATCGTTAGACACAGCAGCTTGCAGTCTTGCACCTAAGCGTGCAGCCAGTAATTTACCTCTACGGGTATTAGGTAGCAGTAATAGTCCGTTATCGCCATGCTGTTTAATTGTCGTGACAATGGTATCAGCATAGTCTTCGATGATACGGTCGTCAGGCTTACCAGACAGTTGAAAAACGTGGGTTGCGCCAAGTTGAAAGGCTTGTGAGCTTTGTGCGTCATCTAACGTTAATACATTGACTTGTTCGCCGAGAGTGAGGGCCCCACCGATAAGTTCAGGTAAACGGGAAGTCATATCACTAAATACCCAAACGGTTGATAATTTGCTCATAACTCCTCCGATTAAATGATTTTTCTTAAATGTTCAGCAAATTGTGCAATTTGCTCTTCGCCATCACCTTCAATGATGATGCGTTGACGAACTTTTTGCTTAGGTGCTGCGATAGATTGTGCGGATAATGCTGTAACGTTATCCAAGCCAATATCGGTTATTGCCCAAGCTTGAACGGGTTTTTTAGCGGCACCTAAAATGGCTTTCATTGATGGGATGACAGGGACATTAATATCGGAGGTCACTGCGATAATGGCAGGTAACGAAATGGACAATGTTTCAATTTCATCTTCTAATTCGCGTTCTACAATGAGCGTATCCGGTGTGATGGAGACAATTTTCTTTATGCCATTGATAGCGGGAACTTGCAGGGTTTCACCCATTAAGATACTAACTTGTTGAGCGTTTAAGTCTGCGGAACCATCACCACAGATAATTAAATCAAAACCAACTTTTTGAGCCGCAGAACTTAAGGCAAGTGCAGTTTGATGTGGTAAGGCGTGTTCGAGTTGATCGTCAATAACGACAACAAGTTCATCTGGACCACGAGATAATACATCTTTACGTGCTTTCATATTGGTTAGTGCTTTACCACCAACACTTAACGCAATAACTTTACTATCTGCTTGTTGCGCTTTAATTTGGTTAGCTGCTTCAATCGCATTTAAATCATATTGACTAATTTTGGTATCTGCACGTGAAAAATCTAAAGAACCATCTGAGCTATTTACAATAATATCTTGTTCATCGGGAACAGATTTATAGCATGTAATAATATTCATTACATCTCCTAAAATATAATTAATAAATATGATCCGTTTTTGTTTCGGATTATATAATTATCATGAACTGGATATTTAAAAATAAAACCTAAGTCACCAATATTGAAAACCTTGAATTAAAGTCGGTTTAAATATTCATACTGATACACTACTCACCAATACTGTAAAAATCATCAACTTATCAATGTAATGTTCAATATTGTTATGCTAATCACCAATACTGAAGGTATTTAATAACATTAATATTACAAGATAATTTATCTGCATGTATTTATTGGTTATTTTAATTATTGAGGCGTCAGATATTAGTAACAAATATTTATCACGAATAATATTGTGACCTTAATAACAGAATTGTTTATGGGGACTCGACATGATTTGAATAGTGATTGGATTAATACTTAATTAAATTTATTGAGTTTGCTAATAAATAAGTGAGATGAGGTGTTGAGACTAATATCTATTTAAAAGCTTATATATTTAATAATAAATTGGGATCGAACTATGAGCAAAGAAAATAAAAAGGGTGGAATAGAACCAAAAGTTTTTTTTCCGCCATTGATCATTGTTGGACTATTGTGTTGGTTAACCGTCCGTGACCTTGATGCTTCTAACGAAGTTATCAATCAAGTATTCAGCTATGTCACTAATGTATGGGGCTGGGCATTTGAGTGGTACATGGTGATAATGTTTGGTGGCTGGTTTTGGTTAATATTGGGTCCTTACGCCAAAAAGCGTTTGGGGGATGAA
Organism: Providencia sp. 2024EL-00732; assembly: GCF_044006275.1. Taxonomy (NCBI): domain Bacteria; kingdom Pseudomonadati; phylum Pseudomonadota; class Gammaproteobacteria; order Enterobacterales; family Morganellaceae; genus Providencia; species Providencia sp. 2024EL-00732. Next base: position 92,296 of record NZ_JBIPDG010000015.1, read on the forward strand.
AAACCTGAATTTAGCCGCGCGAGCTGGATTTTTATGATGTTCGCCTCCTGTACCTCTGCTGCGGTACTATTTTGGGGTTCTATTGAAATCTATTATTACGTCTCTGCACCTCCTTTTGGTTTTGAAGCCTATTCAACAGAGGCCAAAAATATTGGGCTTGCATACAGTTTATTCCACTGGGGACCACTACCATGGGCAACCTATAGTTTCTTATCTGTTGCATTCGGTTATTTTTTCTTTGTTCGCAAAATGGATGTTATCCGCCCAAGTAGCACCCTTGTCCCATTAGTGGGTCAAAAACATGTAAATGGCTGGTTCGGTACCATCGTTGATAATTTTTACTTGGTCGCTTTGATATTAGCCATGGGGACCAGCTTAGGGTTAGCTACACCACTCGTTACTGAGTGTATTCAATACTTATTTGGTATTCCTCATACCTTACAACTTGATGCCATCATTATCTTCTGCTGGATCATCCTAAATGCAATCTGCGTGGCTTTTGGTTTGCAAAAAGGGGTGAAAATTGCCAGTGACGTCCGTAGTTACTTGAGTTTCTTGATGCTGGGATGGGTATTTATTGTTGGCGGCGCCAGCTTCATTGTGAACTATTTCACCGATTCTATCGGGGTTTTAATGATGTATATGCCACGCATGCTGTTTTATACAGATGCAGTGGGTAAAGGCGGTTTCCCACAAGGTTGGACCGTATTCTATTGGGCGTGGTGGGTAATCTATGCCATCCAAATGTGTATTTTCCTCGCCCGTATCTCTAAAGGCCGTACCGTCCGTGAGCTGTGTATCGGCATGGTAGCAGGCTTGACGGCAGGGACAACGTTAATTTGGACCATCCTAGGCAGTAATACATTACAACTCGTTGACCAAAATATTATTAACATTCCAAAGCTGATTGAAGAATTCGGCGTTGCACGCGCCATTATTGAAACATGGGCAGCCTTACCTTTGAGCACTGCAACAATTTGGGGCTTCTTCATCCTCTGCTTTATCGCCACCGTCACACTCATCAACGCTTGTTCATACACTCTCGCTATGTCGACTTGTCGCGCAGTGAAAGATGGCGATGAGCCACCGTTATTGGTGCGTATCGGTTGGTCTGTTTTAGTCGGTGTTATCGGTATCGTATTACTGGCTCTAGGCGGATTGAAACCGATTCAAACAGCGATAATTGCCGGAGGATGCCCACTTTTTTTCGTCAACATTATGGTAACGCTCTCCTTTATTAAAGATGCAAAAGTGCATTGGAAAAATGATTAATTTATTCAGAAACAACATTTAAGAGGTTATTAATATGGATTTTAGATTGAATGATGAGCAGGAGCTGTTTGTCGCAGGGATTCGTGAGCTGATGGCCAGTGAAAACTGGGAAAGCTATTTTGCACAATGCGACCGCGACAGTATGTATCCTGAACGTTTTGTTAAAGCCTTGGCGGACATGGAAATTGATAACCTGTTGATCCCAGAAGAGCATGGCGGTTTAAACGCTGGGTTTATTACAGTCGCTGCGGTATGGATGGAGCTGGGTCGCCTTGGCGCACCAACGTATGTGTTGTACCAATTACCGGGGGGGTTTAATACCGTACTCAGAGAAGGGACCCAAGAACAAATTGATAAAATTATGGCATTTCGCGGTACAGGTAAACAAATGTGGAACTCTGCGATTACGGAGCCCGGCGCGGGTTCTGATGTAGGGAGTTTACAAACAACTTACCAACGCCGTAATGGCAAAGTTTATCTCAATGGTAGCAAATGTTTTATCACCAGTAGTGCTTACACACCATACATTGTGGTGATGAGTCGTGATGCAGATTCTCCTGATAAACCTGTTTTCACCGAGTGGTTTTTAGATATGAGCAAACCCGGTATCAAGGTCAATAAACTTGAGAAACTGGGCCTACGTATGGATAGCTGCTGCGAAATTACCTTTGATAACGTTGAACTGGATGAAAAAGATATGTTTGGCCGTGAAGGTAACGGCTTTAACCGTGTGAAAGAAGAGTTTGACCATGAGCGTTTCTTAGTCGCATTGACTAACTATGGAACTGCAATGTGTGCATTTGAAGATGCAGCCCGTTACGCCAATCAACGTGTTCAGTTTGGTGAAGCAATTGGCCGTTATCAATTAATTCAAGAAAAATTTGCACATATGGCGATCAAGCTCAATTCAATGCGTAACATGTTATATGAAACTGCTTGGAAGAGTGACAACGGATTGATTACTTCTGGTGATGCAGCAATGTGTAAATACTTCTGTGCGAATGCGGCATTTGAAGTCGTAGACTCTGCGATGCAGGTACTGGGTGGTGTAGGTATTGCTGGTGAGCATCGAATCGCACGTTTCTGGCGTGACTTGCGTGTAGACCGTGTATCTGGTGGTTCAGATGAAATGCAAATACTGACATTAGGCCGCAGTGTACTGAAACAGTACCGCTAATAGCTGAATGTTTATTGGTTGGCTTTTTAAGAAGGCCAGCCAAATTTAACAGGAGATTAGAACATGGCAGAGCATTTACCAATGCCAGAATTTGGCCCATTAGCAGGGGTCAGAGTGGTGTTTTCAGGGATTGAAATAGCCGGTCCATTTGCAGGGCAAATGTTTGCAGAATGGGGCGCGGAAGTGATTTGGATAGAGAACGTAGCTTGGGCAGACACTATTCGTGTTCAACCCAATTATCCACAGCTATCAAGGCGTAATTTACGCGCATTATCATTGAATATCTTTAAGGATGAAGGGCGTGAGGCATTTCTAAAATTAATGGAAACAACGGATATATTCATTGAGGCGAGTAAAGGACCTGCATTTGCCCGTAGAGGGATCACCGATGAAGTACTTTGGCAACATAACCCTAAATTGGTTATCGCCCATTTATCAGGCTTCGGGCAATACGGTGACCCTCAATACACTAACCTAGCTGCCTACAATACTATTGCACAGGCTTTTAGTGGTTATCTTATCCAAAATGGTGATAAAGACCAGCCAATGCCAGCCTTTCCTTATACTGCTGATTATTTTTCAGGCATGACAGCTACAACAGCGGCTCTAGCTGCATTGTATAAAGCCCGTGAAACGGGGAAAGGGGAAAGTATTGATATTGCCATGTATGAAGTCATGCTACGAATGGGGCAATACTTCATGATGGATTACTTCAATGGTGGTGAAATCTGCCCGCGGATGACCAAGGGGAAAGACCCCTATTACGCAGGTTGCGGCCTTTATAGTTGTAATGATGGCTATATTGTGATGGAAATCGTCGGTATCACACAAATCCAAGAAATATTTAAAGATATTGGTCTTGCTCATCTTCTTGGTACACCAGAAATACCGGAAGGCACACAGCTTATTCATCGTATTGAGTGCCCCTATGGGCCTTTAATGGAAGAAAAACTTGATGAATGGTTAGGTGCTCGCTCAATTGATGAGGTGCTAGCGAGATTAGCCGAACTCAACATTGCAAGCGCCAAAGTTTTAACCATTCCTGAATTAGAAACCAACCCACAATATCTGGCTCGTGAGTCGATCACCAGTTGGCAGACTATGGATGGAAAAACCTGTCGTGGCCCAAATGTGATGCCAAAATTCAAAAATAATCCAGGGCAAATTTGGCGTGGTATGCCATCACATGGCATGGATACGACAGAGATACTAAAAAATATTGGATATAGCGAAATTGATATTCGGGGGTTAGTCGACAAAGGATTAGCCAAAATAGTTGATTAATTGAATGGATAGTCAGGTCAATTAATCCAACTGGCCTGATATTCATTAGGGAAATGATGGGAAACAATTAATGGATGTAATCGGTAAACAAAATTTGCGCCAAATGTGGGATGACCTAGCGTTGACCCATCGGGATAATAAGGCGCTTATCTTTGAATCCTGCGATGGAAATATTCGTGAATTCAGTTATATAGAAATGAATCAGCAAATTAATCGCACAGCAAATCTCTTTTTAGATTATGGAATACAAAAAGGGGATAAGGTTGCCTTACATTTAGATAATTGCCCAGAGTTTTTCTTTTGCTGGTTTGGCTTGGCGAAAATTGGGGCGATTATGGTCCCAGTTAACGCACGCTATAAATACCATGAAGCCGCTTGGATTATGCAAAACTGCCAACCTCGTATGGTGGTCACTTGTGCGTCTTTTTTAGATATTTATCAACGTGTACTTGATGATAAAAGTACCAGCCTTGAGCACATTTTTTTAATTTCAGATATGTCGTTTAAACCGCAGGAAGGCATTTCAAACTTTTTGCTTGAACAAGCACAAAAACCGACAGAGTTAACCCAACTTATTGAGCTTAGTGTGGGTGATACTGCGGAAATCTTATTTACCTCAGGTACCACTTCCAAACCGAAAGGGGTGGTTATTACCCATTACAACTTACGCTTTGCGGGTTATTACTCTTCTTGGCAGAACACGTTACGTTCCGACGATATTTACCTTACGGTAATGCCAGTCTTTCATATCGATTGCCAATGTACAGCATCGATGGCGGCATTTTCAGTGGGTGCAACATTTGTCTTACTTGAGAGATACAGTGCGAGACGTTTCTGGCAGCAAGTTGTGAGGCACCAAGCCACTGTTGTTGAGCTGATCCCCATGATGATCCGTACGCTTTTAAGCCAGCCGCTGGCGGATAATGAAAAAGACCATTGCTTACGTGAAGCCATGTTTTACCTCAACTTGAGTGATGAGGAAAAAGAGCAGTTTATGGCTCGATTTGCTGTGAAAAGTTTTCTGACTTCTTATGGCATGACGGAAACTATTGTGGGGCTAATTGGGGATAGACCTGGTGATATCCGCCGTTGGCCATCCATTGGTCGTCCTGGTTTTTGCTATAAAGCGCAAATTAGGGATAAAACCAATCAACCTGTTGCCACTGGGGTGATTGGTGAGCTTTGTGTGAAGGGAGAACGAGGTAAAACTTTATTTAAAGAGTATTACAACAACCCTGAAGCCACAGAAAAAACATTTGATGAGCAAAATTGGATGCACACAGGCGACTATGCATACCAAGATGAAGATGGATTTTTCTATTTTGTGGACAGAAGCATCAATATGATCAAACGAGGCGGTGAGAACGTCTCATGTAGTGAAATTGAAAATATTATTGCTTCACATCCTTTGATTGTTGACGTGGCGGTGATTGGTGTTGCTGATGAGATCCGTGATGAAGCGATTAAAGCCTTTATTGTGTTAGAAGAGGGTGAAACATTAACTCAGGAAGAGTTTTTCGCTTTTTGTGAAAAGCAAATGGCGAAATTTAAAGTGCCATCATGGGTTGAGGTACGTAAGGATTTACCGCGTAACTGTTCTGGAAAAGTGCTGAAAAAACATCTGCAATAATCGAATAACTCTATTAATTACGCGAACGTTTTGGCTGCAACTTTCTGTAGGCAAAATGGCAGCGCATGATGACTAAAGGATTGCACTATGAGCGAATCATTAAAAATTACCCGTAATGGCTCCATTTTGGAAATCGTACTTGATAGACCTAAAGCAAATGCGATAGATGCAAAAACCAGTTTTAAAATGGGGGAAGTTTTCCTTAATTTCCGCGATGATCCTTCGCTGCGTGTCGCCATTATAACAGGAGCAGGAGAGCGATTTTTCTCTGCGGGTTGGGACTTAAAATCTGCGGCAGAAGGTGAAGCACCTGATGCCGACTTTGGTCCCGGTGGCTTCGCCGGACTCACTGAAATTTTCAATTTAAACAAACCAGTGATTGCTGCTGTTAATGGTTATGCGTTTGGTGGAGGCTTTGAACTAGCTTTAGCGGCAGATATGATCATTTGCTCTGAAAATGCCAGTTTTGCCTTACCAGAGGCCCAACTTGGTATTGTGCCTGATAGCGGCGGTGTCTTGCGTTTACCTAAAATCTTACCAGCACCGATCGTGAATGAAATGGTGATGACGGGAAGGCGTATGGATGCTCAGGAAGCATTACGCTGGGGGATCGCTAATGAAGTAGTACCAATGGAAAGTTTAATGGAAAAAGCACGTGAACTCGCAGAAAAAATCACTCAAAGTGCACCACTTGCGGTTGCGGCCTTGAAAGAAATTTTTCGCGCAACCGGAGAGCTTACTGTTGAAGAGGGTTATAAGCTTATGCGCAGCGGTGTGCTGACAAACTACCCCGCGGTTTTACACTCCGAAGATGCAACAGAAGGTCCGCTGGCGTTTGCCGAAAAACGTTCACCAAGTTGGAAAGGGCGCTAGTTCATTTAGCAAAGAGGTGAATTTTGAGTTTTTACGCTTTTGAAGGGGTGATCCCAGTTGTTCACCCTACCGCATATGTACATCCATCAGCGACGGTGATTGGTGATGTGATTATCGGTGAAGGGGTATTTGTTGGGCCTAACGCTTCTTTACGTGGAGACTATGGCCGTTTGATCATAGAAAAAGGCGCCAATATTCAGGATTGTTGCATTATGCATGGTTATAGCGATGTCGAAACCATTGTCCACGAGTGTGGGCATATAGGCCACGGAGCTATTTTGCATGGATGTATTATTGGTCGTGATGCATTAGTGGGAATGAACAGTGTGATTATGGATGGAGCCCTGGTTGGTGAACAAAGTATTGTTGCGGCGATGAGCTTTGTTAAAGCTGGGTTTCAAGGCGAACCTCGCCAATTACTGGTTGGCAGCCCTGCACGTTTTGCTCGTCATATTCGTGAGGAAGAATTGCATTGGAAGCAGCTCAATACGAAAGAATATCAAGACTTAGCCATTCGATACCGACAAGGATTACATGAAACGTTACCCTTGATAGAAATAGAGTTGAATAGGCCAAGGCTCATGGGGACAACGGATGTCAAACCTAAAGGCCAGTAATTAATCTTTGAACGCCCAGTTAAAAGCTGGGCGTTTTCATTATCGACAGTGATTATTATGAAAAAATGAGGTTAGTTATTTTTTTGCTGTTCAGCTTTTTGAAACCACTCTTGAGCCACGCTTTCATTTTTTTCAACGCCATCACCATTTTTATACATCACACCGAGATTAAATTGTGCGGAAGCATTATTTTGTTCCGCGGCTTTGAGAAACCATTCTTTTGCAAGAGTATAACTCTGCGGCGTGCCAATTCCTTTTAGATACAATATGGCAAGCTGATTTTGCGCGGGCGCATAGTTTAGCTCAGCGGCTTTTTGATACCACTCTTTCGCTAAGCTATGATTTTGGTGGTTATCTTTTTCATCTTGGTACAATAATCCAAGATTATATTGTGCGGATGGGTAATTTTGTTCAGCGGCCTTTTGTAGCCATTTTATTGCCATTTCTTTATTTTTAATGCCGCCATCACCATTTTTATACATCATGCCAAGATTATATTGTGCAATGACGTAATCTTGTTCTGCTGCCCTTTGAAACCATTCTCTGGCGGAGGTATAATCTGGTTGTTTTTCAGTGTCTTGAATATAGATAAGCCCTAAATTGCTTTGAGCGGGTGCATGCCCTCGTTGTGCAGATTTTAGATACCATTCTTTTGCTAGTGAATTGTTGGGGGGAGTGCCTAACCCGTCTTGATGCATTAAACCTAAATTGTACTGAGCAGCCGCGTTTCCTTGCTCAGCGGCTTTTTGAAACCACCACAACGCTTCTTGATAGCTTTGTTCGGTACCCAAGCCGTCTAAGTATATAAGTGCAAGGTTGAATTGTGCGTTTGCATTTCCTTTGTCTGCGGCACTTTGAAGCCACTTTAAGGCGAGGGAATAGTTTTTCTGGGTTCCGTCACCGTTTAAGTACATTTCACCGAGTTGGCTTTGTGCGTCAATATAGCCTTTATCAGCAGCTTGTTGAAACCACTCTTTTGCTTGAGCAAGATCCTTCTTGATTCCTTCCCCTTTTTTATGCATTATTCCAAGGTTATATTGAGCTTGCGCGTATCCCTGTTCAGCCGATTTCTGGAGCCAGCCCTTTGCCAGAGTATAACTTTGCTGAGTTCCCAAACCTTGTAAATAAATTATCCCAAGATTGCTTTGTGCAGCGTCATATCCTTGTTCAGCGGCTTTTTGAAACCACTCTATTGCTTTAACATAGTCTTGCTTGGAGCCAGAACTGTTGAAATACATGATCGCGAGTTGATTTTGAGCCTCAATATTGCCTTGTTCTGCTAATATTTTTGTTTGCTCAAAGTTATCATTATTTAACTCTGGGTTTGAATATGCATGGCTTGCCGTTATTAACAATAGCGCGATTAGAAATAATTTATTTTTCATATTAATTATAGGTGATAAATAGCGTCCATTTTCTGCTATGAAAGTTAAGTTTTCTTAGCAACCTTTTTAACCTAAACCAATATTCAGTAAATATTTCTCTCTTGGATAGGCAATACTATACAGGCTTATTTTCCCATAGATGGCTATCATGCCATAAATAATATATTTTTAGAATTATAAAGCTAGCTTTGCATCTCATTTGTTGAGTTGTATAAGTTATTGAAAGTATATGAAGAAAATTAATTTGTTGATTTTCGGCTGATAATACAAAGCGGGAAAAATACGCTTTTATCCCGCTTTGTCGACAGCCTTAACGCAGACTTGAGCCCGTGTTTTTTTGATGTGATCATTATGTTAACGGCGTTGTGCCTTTGATAGCATCCATTGCCATTTTTGCTCTCGATTTAATTCACTCGGTGGCATAGATGCCGCTTTCACTGGAGAATCAATAGTGACTTTTTCAGATTGGTGGTTTCTAAGACGTGCATAAAGTTGATTATCAATTTTTGTAACCTTAATCAGCCTTTGGCACTGACAGCCACGACCCGATAATTTATTCGGGATCATTTTAACTTCACATTGAATTTCAGCTACGTCAGATAAAATATAAGAAACAATATTAACCGCATTAGGGTGAGGGATATCAAAATTATTGGATATTTCTCTGGCGGTGATCCAGCGCCCTTGTTTCATTACCCAGTTAGCAATGGATAAATACAAAGGTTCATTAATATATTGTCCACACATAAGCGCTCCCAAATATATTTATTAAAATTGGCTAAATAAAGAGAAACTATATGCAAATTGTAGTTGGAATGCGTTTATTTGTTTCCTGGTTTTTAAATTAAGAAAACAAAATAATTAAATATTAAAGCCTGGTTAAAATTGTTAAAATCATATAGTCGTTATTATTCAGTGTTACGCTTTGAAATATAATAGGAATAAGCTTTATTGCATAATGCAATGAAAAACCAATATAAGTCAGAGCTTAAGTTACACTGTCATACAGTGACATAGTTCATATTAATGGATTTAAAAATAATTTGCATGTTTTTATTTTCAAAATTTACATTCAAGATAAATATTTTGTATATATTCTGTTTTAGAGTGAATAGAATAAATATCATTGTATATAAGTTTATTATGTTTGGTTTTTTTTATTTATTATTATGATATAAAAATATAGTTAAGATGTAAAAGCAGGGTTTAAAAGTGTTTTTTTTAAAAGTTGCATTGGAAATGAAATAATAGAGTTAAAGTTAACACTCTATTACTGTGTATATAAAAAGAAAATGAGAGTGATTAACTTTGTTATTTAAAAAGGCATTACATTATCATGGTAATGCCTTTTTTCGTTAACCTATTACTTGGCTAAGTAGGTATTAATTGACTTAATAATACCCGTTGCATCTAACCCGAGCTCAGCGATAAGTTCCTCTTGGCTACCTTGAGAAATAAAATAGTCTGGTAAACCAAGGTTTAAAACAGGAATGATTCTTTTTTCCTGCATTAGGAACTCATTCACACCACTACCTGCACCACCCTTAATTGCATTTTCTTCGAGTGTAACGAGCACATCATGGCTGCTTGCCACCTCAAGGATTAAGGCTTCATCTAATGGTTTAACAAAGCGCATATCAACCACAGTCGCATTTAATTGCTCAGCGGCTTCTAATGCATGACTAAGTAACGTACCAAAACACAAAATAGCAACTTTTTCCCCTTGGCGACGGATAACTCCTTTACCAATTTCTAGTGGAGCTAAAGGCTGTAGCTGTGCACCTGTCCCCGTGCCTCGCGGGTAACGAATAGCACTTGGACCATCTTGGTAATGGTAGCCAGTATGTAGCATTTGGCGGCATTCGTTTTCATCACTTGGTGCCATGATCACCATAGTAGGGATACAGCGTAGGAATGAAATATCAAATGAACCTTGGTGGGTTTGGCCATCAGCGCCAACAATGCCGGCTCGGTCAATAGCAAACATCACCGGTACTTTTTGGATAGCCACGTCATGGATGACTTGGTCATAACCCCGTTGTAAGAAGGTCGAATAGATAGCGACGATGGGTTTATAGCCCCCAATAGCAAGACCAGCTGCAAAGGTGACAGCATGTTGCTCTGCGATTGCGACATCGAAGTATTGATCAGGGAATTCTTTAGAAAACCGAACCATACCAGAGCCTTCGCGCATAGCTGGCGTAATTGCCATTAGCTTGTCATCATCTTTGGCTTCTTCGCACAGCCAATCCCCAAAGATTTTAGAGAATGTCGGTCCCGTCTCTTTGCTTTTGGGTAAAGTGAATGTGCTTGGGTCAAATTTTGGTACTGCGTGCCAACTGATCGGGTCCTTTTCGGCAGGTTCATAACCACGACCTTTTTTAGTCATGATATGTAAAAACTGTGGGCCTTTTAAATCACGCATGTTTTTTAAGGTTTGAACTAAGGCGACGACGTCATGTCCATCAACAGGGCCAATATAGTTAAAGCCTAATTCTTCAAACATGGTACCGGGAACAACCATACCTTTGATATGTTCTTCGGTCTTTTTCAGCAATTCTTTGATTGGCGGTAAGTTAGAGAAAACTTTTTTCCCACCTTCACGTAATGTGGTGTATAGCTTGCCAGAAAGCAGGTGAGCCAAATGGTTATTTAACGCGCCAACATTTTCGGAGATAGACATTTCATTATCATTTAAGATAACAAGCATATCGGGTGCGGCGTCCCCTGCGTGGTTCATGGCTTCGAATGCCATCCCTGCGGTGATAGCTCCATCACCAATCACACAGACGGTTTTACGGTTTTGCTTTTCTTTTTCTGCCGCAATAGCCATTCCTAAACCCGCACTAATCGATGTGGATGAATGGCCAACACTTAAAATGTCATATTCACTTTCTTCACGCCATGGAAAAGGGTGTAAACCATTTTTTTGACGAATAGTATCAATACGGTCACGACGACCCGTTAAAATTTTATGTGGGTAGGCTTGGTGACCGACATCCCAAACAAGGTTATCAAACGGGGTTTTGTAGACGTAATGTAATGCGACGGTAAGCTCAACTGCACCGAGACCAGAAGCAAAGTGACCACTAGAACGGCCAACGCTACTCAGCAAAAACTGTCTGAGTTCATCACACAGCTTAGGCAAACTTTCTTTGGGCAACAGACGAAGCTCATCTGGTGTCTCTGCCAATGCTAGCGTTGGATATTTAGCGATATCAATACTCATTAGGTACTCACTTATAATTAATAAAAAACCCACATATTGAATACTCGGTACTGAAACAGTTATCTAAGTATTGCGGTGCGTAAATTTATCTACGCATATTGTGGGTGATCCTCATTGATTGCCTTTCTATAACTCGCTTAGTGTAAGCAATAGTCTGTCTGTTTTTTGAGTTATAGAATGTTCTGAAGATTCATCAAGGTAATAAATGCCGTAATTATCGACCTTCTTGTTGCCAAAAGGCAAAGCATATTGTCAGTTTTTACGCTCAATAATGAAATTAGCTAAAGCGCTTAGCATTTCTATATTATACCCATATGACTGGATCGTCTCTAAAGCGCTTATTGCATCATGATATAGCTCACGTGCTTTTTGTTGAGCCGCTTCAAGGCCGAGTAAAGATGGGTAAGTGCTTTTTTCGTGCTCAGCATCAGTCCCTTGGCGCTTACCTGTTACCGTGCTGTCCCCGATAACATCTAGGATATCGTCTTGAACTTGAAAGGCAAGCCCGATGGACTGTGCGTATTTATCTAAAACAGGTAGTAATTGATGCCCTTTTTCGCCAGCGGCATAAGCACCAAGGCGAATAGATGCGCGAATGAGTGCACCAGTTTTATGCAGATGAATACGTTCTAAGGATTCAAGGTCGACGTATTTCCCTTCGGCGTCTAAATCCAGAGCCTGCCCACCACACATCCCAGCAAGGCCACTTGCATAGGATAGCTCGGCTATCATTGCGATACGGTCTTTATCAGCGACATCTGGCATTGGGGCACAAGCAAGTAATTGAAAGGCCAGCGTTTGTAATGCATCTCCCGCCAAGACAGCATTACCCTCACCATATTTTATATGGCAGGTTGGTTGACCTCTGCGTAAATCATCGTCATCCATAGCGGGCAGGTCGTCATGAATTAATGAATAGGCATGGATGCACTCGACAGCGGCAGCTGGTGCATCAAGGTTTTCTTGGTTCACACCAAGCATAGAGCCTACCGCATAAGTTAAAAATGGGCGTAAACGTTTCCCGCCTAATAACGTGCCATATCGCATTGCTTGTGCAAGAGGAAGGTTTGCAAAAGGCATCGCATTTAGGGCATCTAAAAGGTATTGATTGACTCTGTCATAGGTTTGTTTTTGTTGCAGCGTGAAGCTATCTAAATGTTGTTCAGACATAATTTATTCAGTATCAGGTGAAAAATCGGCAAGAGGTTTATTTTCGTCATCACTGAGCAATATTTGTACACGCTGCTCAGCTTGTTGCAGTACTTTTTGACCTTGTTTGGCAATTTGAACGCCACGTTCAAACTCATTCAGAGCGTCTTCTAGAGGGAGGTCACCGGATTCAAGACGAGCGACGATTTGCTCTAGCTCTTGAAGCGAGTTTTCAAAACTAACAGGTGCAACTTGCTGAGATTTTTCTTTAGCCATATTCTTTAGCCACTAATGTTAAATTAGTTAATTCGGGGAATGTTAAATATTTAGCAGACTAACGTAGTCTTGCCACGGTTACAATTTATTATTGGTGTTTTTAGATTCAGTCCGCAAGATAGTGTTATAATACGCCTCTTTATTGACAATTGGTAACCTATACGTGTGTCCTTGTTAAGACACGTTCGTTTGCCCCACAACCATGAACATGCAGCTATTATGAAGTTTATCATTAAGTTATTCCCAGAAATTACCATCAAAAGCCAAACTGTTAGGCTACGTTTCATTAAAATTCTGACTAGCAATATCCGTAACGTGCTAAAACCTCTTGGCGAAGAAATTTCGGTTGTCCGTAATTGGGATAATATTGAAGTGCGTGTGAAAGGGGAAACGAAGCACGACGAAATTTGTGACATGTTAGGTCGTATTCCCGGTATCCACCATATCCTTGAAGTGGAAGAAAAACCGTTTACTAGCCTGCACCATATTTATGAAATGACCCATGAATCTTATGGTGCGTCTCTCGAAAACAAAACTTTTTGTGTTCGGGTGAAACGCCGCGGTAAGCACGAATTTTCATCGATTGAAGCTGAGCGTTACATTGGTGGTGGTTTAAACCAACATATTCCTTCGGCTAAAGTTAAGCTCAAAGACCCAGATACAACCGTGCATTTGGAAATTGAAGATGACAAACTGATTTTAGTTAAATCACGTATTGAAGGTATTGGCGGGTTTCCTATAGGGACGCAAGAAGATGTTTTATCGCTAATTTCCGGTGGGTTTGACTCTGGTGTTTCTAGCTATATGTTGATGCGCCGTGGTTGCCGTGTTCATTACTGCTTTTTTAATTTAGGTGGTGCGGCACATGAAATTGGCGTGAAGCAAATTGCACATTATCTATGGAACCGTTTTGGTAGCTCCCATAAAGTGCGCTTTATTGCTGTAAACTTTGAGCCAGTTGTGGCTGAAATTTTAGAGAAAGTCGATGATGGCCAAATGGGCGTTGTACTTAAACGTATGATGGTGAGAGCTGCGTCTAAAGTTGCGGAGCGTTATGGTGTGCAGGCAATTGTTACGGGTGAAGCGCTTGGTCAAGTGTCTAGCCAAACTTTAACTAACTTGCGTCTTATTGATAATGCTTCTGATACTTTGGTGCTAAGGCCACTGATTTCTCATGACAAAGAACACATAATCAAATTAGCTCGGCAAATTGGGACTGAAGATTTTGCGAAAACCATGCCGGAATATTGTGGTGTGATTTCAAAAAGCCCAACAGTGAAAGCTGTTAAAGCACGAATTGAAGCAGAAGAGGCCAATTTTGATTTTGCTATTTTAGAGTCTGTTGTGGAGCAAGCGCAAAATATCGATATTCGACAAATTGCACAAGAAAGCCTTGAAAAAGTCCCTGAAATTGAAATGGTGAGTGAGCTTTCAATTGAAAATGAAGTGATTTTAGATATTCGTTCAATTGATGAATTTGAAGACAAGCCACTGAATGTAGATGGAATGGAAGTTAAGCACATTCCATTCTATAAATTGAGTACGCAATTTGGTGACTTACCAAAAGATAAAACCTATTTATTATATTGTGACCGTGGGGTAATGAGCCGCTTGCAAGCACTATACCTAAAAGAGCAAGGTTATGAAAATATAAAGGTTTATCGCCCATAACTTAAAACAGGGTGCTTGTATCACCAACGCACAATTAGAGAGAAATGTGGGGGAAATTCCCCCACAAGACTAGTTATCGCAAGATAACGTCGCTTGAACCAGCGTGCTTCCGCTGCTGATACTGAAAGAGCATAGCCTTTCTTGCATTAACAATGAAAAACACAACACCGTAAGACACACGGTAACTAGCCCCAGAAGGGCAATTTTGGCCATTCCTCTTGACTCCTTTTCTAAAAGGAGACAGAATCAAATTGTGTGATTTGGAAACTGCCTCGGATTAAGATTAACATCTAAATTCGGGGCTTTCGTCTTTTTGGCTTTGGCAAATGCTTGAACCAAAATGATCCAAGCACCCACGGCAATCATAGCAAAGATCCACTCAAAATAAATCTATTTACAGTCAGTTTTTATAATAAAAATATTTAAATTCAATTGGTTATAATGATTTTGATATCATTGGTATTATTATGATTATTGATTGAACTGAAGTAAGAATGACAAAGAGTGTAGATTCAAAACAGGGTGCTTGTATCACCAACGTACAATTAGAGAGAAATGTGGGGGAAATTCCCCCACAAGACTAGTTATCGCAAGATAACGTCGCTTGAACCAGCGTGCTTCCGCTGCTGATACTGAAAGAGCATAGCCTTTCTTGCATTAACAATGAA
>NZ_JBIPDG010000016.1:0-73284 GCF_044006275.1 Providencia sp. 2024EL-00732
CTGGTCGTATTAACGTTAAATGGGGTGGTCAATCGGGTCAGTGTACCATTAACTATTCTGCATTAGACACGATTGCAGTTACTGCAGATTCGCCAGTAAGAACTTTAACGGCGGAATGCCAGTAGTCGCCTAAAATAAAAAAGTATAACCTAATGCAACAATTAAATTCTTTTTTAAAATTATGCAGGTACCGTCATATTAGTGCAAGCTTATGACTTATACCATTTATCAGAGAGATAACCACTGCTGCTTTACAACAAAATTTTTTCTTGAATAACCCTTCGTTATCATTTTAATTCTTAATAGTTAAAAGCTCATTCATATAATGTGAATGAGCTCTTTTTATTAGAAATCAACCTGATACTTTAACTTTATCAGCCGCAGTCTTAGCCATTTCCAATGCTTGTTCAATAGAATCAGCAACAGCTAAAGCAACCCCGAGTCGACGAGTTCCTGCAATTTCAGGTTTACCAAATAAACGTAACTGGATATCCGACCCAAATGCAGTATCAATATGACCAAATACCACATCGCTGCTATGCAATTCAGGTAAAATAACCGCAGAAGCACTTGGCCCATATTGACGAATTGCGCCTATTGGGTACCCTAGGAAAGCCCGAACATGTAAGGCAAATTCAGATAAATTTTGTGAAATTAACGTCACCATTCCTGTATCGTGAGGGCGAGGTGAGACTTCATTAAAAATGATCTCATCTGCGCACACAAATAACTCAACACCAAATACCCCATAGCCTCCCAATGCGCTAACTATTTTTTGGGCAACCTCTTGTGCTTTCCTCAATGCAATATCACTCATTTGTTGAGGTTGCCAAGACTCACGATAATCCCCTTTCTCTTGGCGATGACCAACAGGAGCACAAAAATGAATGCCATCAACTGCACTGACTGTTAACAAGGTGATCTCAAAATCAAAATTAACCATTTTTTCAACAATAACGCGGCCCTGTCCCGTGCGCCCACCTTGTTGAGAATATTCCCATGCTTGTTCTAATTCTGCTGCCGAGCGGATAACACTCTGCCCTTTTCCTGACGAACTCATGACTGGTTTTACAATACAAGGAAAACCGATTTTCTCTGCTGCAGTAATAAAATCCGCTTTATTTTCAATAAATCGGTAATCAGAGGTCGGTAAATGAAGTGTTTCCGCTGCCAAGCGACGTATCCCTTCTCTGTCCATGGTAAGAAAAACGGCTTTCGCAGATGGCACGACTCTTTGCCCTTGTTCTTCCAGTTCAACTAAGGTTTTTGTCGCAATAGCTTCAATTTCAGGGACAATAAAATCAGGTTTTTCTAAGGCAACAAGCTGTTTTAATGCTTCGCCATTAAGCATGTTAATTGTGTAACTGCGGTGAGCAATGTGCATAGCTGGCGCATTATCGTATCTATCAACAGCAATCACCTCAATGCCTAAACGTTGGCATTCAATAGCGACTTCCTTACCCAGTTCACCCGCCCCAAGCAACATGACTTTGGTTGCTGAAGCGCACAGCGCAGTACCCAATTGATTCATGATTAATGACCTTATCCGCAAAAATAATAAATGTGATTATATACGCAATCGTTTGCTTTTACTATCAGAGGAAACAAAGTTCATGAATGCTGAGCCTAGTATCTAGCCTAATGGTGTCTTATCACGCCCAGTAATAAAGGGATCTTTATGAGAGAACTTAGTATATTGCTTGCGCAAAATCGCTAAAATACAGAACATCAAACCAATCCATATTAATGAGAAGCTGACACCTTTTACCCAATCAAATAGCTCATTAAATAAAAATACCGCAAGTAAAAATTGGATTGTGGGTTCTATATACTGTGCTAAACCAATTACAGTCAATGAAGTTCTTTTAATTGCAGCCGTGAAAAATAGCAATGGGATAATCGTTACCGGAGCCGCTAGCATATAAAGAATTTTAACTTGCCAATCCCCTTCTGCTACCGCACTTAAACCATTTGAGTTTAACCACCAAGTTATTCCTATTGCTATTGGCAATAACCAAAGAGCTTCTAAAAATAAAGAAGTAATGACATCAAACCGAATAAATTTACGTATTAATCCATATATCGCAAATGCGCTCCCCATCACTAACGCTAGAATAGGTAGTTCGCCATACTGCCATATTTGATAACCGACACCGGCACATATAAAAATAACTGCCATTTTTTCAGAAAAGACAAGTCGCTCTCTGAGAAAGATAACCCCGAGTAAAATTGAAAATAAAGGGTTAATAAAATATCCCAAACTTGCCGCTAGAACTTGTCCATGAGTTAACGCATAAGTGAATGCAGTCCATGAAATAGCCATAATCGATGAGCTAAAGAAACATAAAACAATTGATTTTTTGTCAGCCCAGACTTGGCCCCATAAAGATTTATTCTTAATAATTAAACGAATAAAAAAAAGTATTGGTACTGACCAAATAAGACGTTCAGCAAGTAGTTCTAAAGGTTCGGCGCCAGGAAGTAAACGGTAAAATAACGGTGTTATACCCCATAGAATATAAGAAAAAATGGCAAGAGCCACTCCTGAACGCAGCAACATAGTTTACCCGCAATAAAAACTAATTAAGTGAAATTAGCTTCGTATCATACGCCAAAATATAGAAAATAAAACTGATTGCACCTCCAATATTGGTCGATTTATATCGAAGTAAATATAAATAAAAGTGGATTAGGCAACCATCTTCTATTTACCTTCCATATAGATACTTTTCAAAGGATTTCCCTTTGGGATAATAGTGGTTGCTGTTGTATAAATTCGATTAATTCTTGTTGCGTTGGCGCTACTGAAATCGCCCCTTTTTTAGTCGTTGCCAAAGCTCCACAAGCTGACGCTTGAGAAATAATTTTCATTAAGCTGTCGCCAGTATTTGATAAACCATATTGAGAAACTCCCGCAAGTAAACCCGCCATAAAAGCATCGCCAGCCCCTGTTGTATCAATGCTATCAACTAAATAGGCACTAACTGCTATAGATGTGTAGGACGTAAATACTTGGCAACCTTTAGCGCCTTGAGTGACTATTTTTAAACTGGCAGGATACTTTTGTAATTTAGAAATCGCATCATCAAAACAGCTCTCCTTTGTTAGCCACAATAATTCATCATCCGATAGTTTTAAAATATCTGCTTGCGTTGCAAAAGTATCGATAACACAATGCATTTCATCGGGATCAGCCCACATTTGTGGGCGAATATTGATATCAAAACTCAGTAATCCCCCTGTTTGCTGTATATTTTTTATTGCTGTTGATAACGATGCCCGACAGGTTTCATGTACCAATGCTAATGAGCAAAAGTGCAAAATATCATTACCAAATTTAGGTAAGTTTTTTGCAGTTAAAAATTGATCTGCTGAAGGGGAAACTAAAAAAGAAAATTCACGTTCACCATTTTCATGTAATGATACTAAAACGGTACTCGTTTTATATTTGTCATCAAACTCCATCGCACTGGTATCCACTCCTAGTTCAAATAAGGTTTTCTGCATAAAATGCCCAAAAGCCTCTTCCCCTACCCTGCCAATAAAACCACTGTTTTGCCCTAAACGTGCAACGCCAGCGGCGACATTAACGGGGGCTCCACCAGCACAAGCTTCATATTGCATCCCTTTAAGGGGGAGCAAATCAATTACTGCATCGCCTAAAGCCCAGACTTTCATCATATCTCCTTTACTGACTACGTGTTTTTATTATCTATTAATGAATATATACATTACCTACTAATGAAATTTTCACTAGCAAACTGTTAACGTTAACATTAGTATAAATACATCATTAAAGAAACGCACGAGTTATCTCATCTTATTTATCCATTTCGGTATGGGGAAATAACTAAGGAAGCACAATGAAAAATCAACTTGAATTAGCGAATAACACCATTCAAACATCAAGAAAAAACCTAGATTTTCAATTCTATCCTCAATATCATCTCGCTCCTTTTGCTGGCTGGATGAATGACCCAAATGGGTTGATTTATCACCAAGGTCAATATCATGCTTTTTATCAACATCATCCATTTAGCGCTAGCTGGGGGCCTATGCATTGGGGGCATGCAACAAGTACTGATATGGTCCACTGGCAGCACCAACCTATTGCATTAGCACCTAGTGAAGAGTATGACCGTGATGGCTGTTTTTCGGGTTCCGCAGTTAGCCATAACGGTGAACTCTATCTGTTCTACACGGGTCATATTTGGTTGGGTAATCAAGGTGATGACAGCCAAATTATTCAGTCTCAATGCGTTGCGATTAGTACAGATGGTATTCATTTTGAAAAAAAAGGAGTTGTCATTCCGCCAATTGAAGGGTTTATGCATTTCCGTGATCCAAAAGTTTGGCAGCAAAACAATAAGTGGTGGATGGTGGTCGGTGCAAGAGATCCCCATAATCATGGTCAAATACTCTTATTTAGCACTTCAGACTTATTAAATTGGGATCAAAACTACCAAGTGCTGGCTAAAACTGATGATAAGGGTGTTTATATGTGGGAATGCCCTGATTTTTTTCCTCTAGGGAAACATTTTATTGCTTTATTTTCACCTCAAGGGAAAAAAGCTGAAAAGTACCAATATCGTAATCTTTTTCAAAATGGTTATTTAGTCGGGAATTGGTCACCAAACTCCCCTTATACAATTACTCACCAATTTACCGAATTAGATTTTGGGCAGGATTTTTACGCACCACAAACTTTTTTATCGAAAGATGGTCGCCGTATTGCAATAGCTTGGATGGATATGTGGGAAAGTCATATGCCATCCCAAAAAGATGGGTGGTCAGGTTGTTTTACTTTACCCAGAGAGCTTACTCTTAATGAACAAGGCAAAATTATTTCTAGACCTATTGAAGAATTAAAGTCTTTACGGCAATCCACTACGCACTTATCCACAATAAATTTAGAAAAGAACACAACGGTTTTAGTGAATGAAGATGCCTCCAGTTGTGAACTAGAACTTATTTGGGATTTACAACAGAGCCCCGCGGAGAAATTTGGTTTTTGGATTGGTTACGGAGTGCAATTTTATATTGATAACCAAAACCAACTATTAACCTTAATGCGCCATTATCCTGAATATACAATTAGTGATAGCCGCAGTGTTCCATTACCTGAAACCCAGCAGCTAAAAATACATGCTTTTGTTGACCGCTCCAGTCTTGAAATATTCATTAATGATGGTGACATTAATTTTAGTTGCCGTATCTACCCACATGAGGGGGAGCGAGATTTAAAACTATTTGCAATAAATAACCAAGCAAAGTTAGAGAAAGCAACCTATTGGCATCTCGAAAAGGCTATCGTATAAGTAGAGAAGTTCTGTTGGAAATATTAAGAAGCTGTTACTACACCACTAGCCAACAACCTCTTGAAATAGCTAAATATTTTCATATTAAAATGAGTTACGTTCTAACAAGTCGCATGCAACGTATTGAACCCCATCTAACTGGCGTTCTTCTATAATATGTAAAGCGGCTTGTTGCCCCAATTGATAATGCGGTAATACCACAGTGCTTAATGGTGGGTAAAATAATTCCCCAACACCAATCATATTATCATAACCAAGCACCGCAATATCTTGAGGGATGCGTAATCCACGGCTAAGCAACACTTGATATGCTAAGAATGCAATGCGGTCGTTTCCACAAATGACGACATCAAAATCTGGTTTCTTATTTTTAAAGTGGCGATTGATTAAATTTATAACATCCAAATAATGTTCATCACCTAGTTCTAAATGATATTGTTTTAAAGATTGTTTAGGTAAATTAGCATTATTCCACGCCGCCTCAACTGCTTCACTGCGAATTTTCCCAGCCAATGTTTCTTGTGGGATATAAAGACACAATGGATGGCGATATCCCTTATCAATTAAACGCTCAACTGCATTATATTGGCCATTAAAATCATCTGGTATATAGGCCGGAAATTTATTTTCTTTATCTACACAATTAGCTAAAACAAGACGGTTATTATGTAGCGTTTCTGGAATAGAGACTTCTCGAAGCCCCATTGTGGTATAAATAATACCATCAGGACGTTGGGACAATAGTTGGCGAACCGCTCTTTCGCTGTCTTCACTTGATGTGATATTAACCACAAAACTGCTCCAACCAAATTGCCTTGCTGTTTGTTCTATTGAAAGGATCATTTCTACTGAAAATGGAGTTGTCGCTGTGTCGAGCGCTAAAACACCTACTGTAGAAATTTTTGAACTTTTCCCCCTTATCTTCCGAGCAGAAAAATCTGGGACATAATTAAGTGACTCAATAGCTTGTTGAACCTGTTTCAATGTTTCAGGTTTGAGTAAGCCAGGGCTATTAATTGCCCTTGATACCGTCATCAATGAAACATTTGCTAGTCGCGCTACATCTTTTAAAGAAGCCATTAAGTATATTCACTCATTAAAAAAGGTCGAGGATAAATTTTAGCATGTTAGATATAAAAAGCACCCACTGTTAATCAATCTAAAACAAGTATAAATACTTAACAGAACTTCACTCAGCCCCACATTTTAGACTTTTTATGATTAGCTATTTGCGATATTATTGGAAGAACTTATAAATTTTTTATATATTTTGTTAGGGAAAAAACTCGTTAAACAAGTAAAACCACCTAATATGTTACATAACATTAATCGAATCTTACGCATTGACACAAACTTTAACCATTGTTTCTATTTTTATATTAAATTTAACTAGATGATATTTTTAATATAAATTAAGGTCAGTAATACATTAATAAAAAGAACAACGATCAGTAGAAAATATTACCGTGAAATTCATTTTTCGGTTTATTTATCTACGTATTTTATCAAATTAATATGAATATCAAATCAGTTTAACAGGAGTATGGTGATGAATAACACCATTCACGTAATCATAGATAGTGATAATGTCTTTAAGAATAAGCTGAAATTAATGATGGAATCTTTTGGTTTTATCTTTAAATTTTATAATAACGAAGAAACATTTATGAGTAATTATACTTACCCTTTCGAGAGCAATGTGAAAGAATGTATTTTATTATTCTTAAATAATGATGAGAACCGTATTAATAGATTAAACAATATAAGTAGCAATTTCGGTATTGTGCCATTTATTGTTCTTACTGAAGAGCCTTCTATCAATCTGTGTCGCGAAAGCTTTAAATCTGGAGCTTTTGATTTTTTCCCTTTTCCTTTCAAAGATATTGAAATTTTGAATGCTATTAGTAATGCAACAGAACTGTTCGTCTCTATGCATGAAGAGCACAAAAAATATACCTACCTATCTGATAAGTTTGCTCGCCTCTCGACTAGAGAAAGAGAAATCATGGATATGATATTAGAAGGTAATACGAGTAAAGAAACGGCAGAAAAACTCTCTTTATCACCTAGAACTGTAGAGGTTCATCGCTCTAATATTTATACAAAACTAGGTATTAAATCACTTCCTCAGCTTATTCAAGAATACGACTATATCAATACCTATCCTAAACATATTTAATCTATATGATATGTTTCCTTTCTTATGTAAATTATTATTTCTGATGGTTTAATATTAAACCATCAGAAATTCTCTCCCTTAAAAATGATTAATCTATATAATCTAAGATAAATATAGATTAAAATCCTGTATATTTAAAAATAATAACTAAAATTCATAAATTACAGAAAAAATACAAATACACTATATTTGACTAAAGAGCCACTTAAGTTAATTAATAATTTCAGTCGTAATGATAACCTTCCGAATTTATCTAATAAGATGATAGAATTAAGCTTTATTAAGCTACTGTTCAAAAATATTTTATATAACATATTTTTATGAAATCTGTTGCTTTTTGCTAACAATTCCTTCGAGCGAAAATATAAAAAAATAAGGCTTTTTACAACATACATACCTCATCTACTTCGTCATAATGAGCTTACTTTTTCATTTCTCTTTATTCCAATACATCTGATAGCAGTACAGAGAGGTAAGCCAAATCTGCCTTTCCATACGACCGATCACAATATTGGCTAATTCTTTTGCGCTTCACTATTTTTATGGCTCATGACTGGCCATAAGAGTAGTCAGAAGCGCACTCTTTTTGACTTTATGCAGTGATACAACTAGGCTATAGATTACTTATATTCTTTAATATTGATCTCATATTGTTTTAGCTTACGCCACAGCGTTGTTCTCCCCATATTGAGCACCTGATGCATCTGTTGGATTTTACCTTTACAGGCTTGCGCGACTTCAATAATCAATTCTTTTTCAACAGATTGAATATCCATGTTAGCAAAACGTTGTTCCCCTTTCGCTTCATACGGTATTTTCTGCAAATAATAGTGACACTTTAGTTTTTCACTTGCTTCTCTAGCAAGAGATTGAGCTAGCGCGAGCAGAAGATTACCGTTATCTCCAACGGTTGAAAAAGCCACGATCAGGAATAGTTCATCGGTAGGCCAATATACAGGGGCTAAATAATAGAATGTACCATGTAACTCAATTGGGCTGGCAAATAACCTTGTTCTCGCACCTTCAGTCATATCCCCTAATAATAGGTTTGCAATTTCAAAAGCGCCTTTCGATTCATTACTTAGCCATAGCGTTTCGCCCTGCGTGCTAATGCATGAAACATCGATGTTGAAATTATATAATGGCGATAATCCATCCATGATGGTCCCACTAACAAGGTCCATCATAAAATCATAATCAATTGAATTATAATGATTAAATTTATTCGATATTGCTGTTGGAAATATTAAATGAGCCGACATAGTCATCCTTATTCTTCGATAAGAGTTATTTGATTATGTCAATTTCCCATTTAATTTTTATATTCTAGATCAAGTTATTTATTGATAGTTTTTTCACCATTGATCTACATCAATTTACCACCCGCAATCGAATAGTTCGCCATCAATGAATAAAAATAGCCTGCTTTTTTTATCTTTAAGCAGGCTATAAAATGTACTAATCAATAAGTTATTAATCGGTAACTATCGAGCCCCATAAATCATATTCATCAGCATGTTCGACCTTAACTTTAACAATATCACCGGCCTTAACATTAAACTCACCATTTAGATAAACCATACCATCGATTTCAGGTGCATCTGCCATACTACGCCCAACAGCCCCTTCATCATCAACTTCGTCAATAATCACTAAAATTGTACTGTCAATTTTATCTTGTAAACGCTGCGTTGAAATTTGTTGTTGTAATTGCATAAAACGATGGTAGCGCTCTTCTTTAATTTCTTCAGGTACTTGATCCTCAAGCTCATTCGCTTTCGCACCTTCTACTGGGCTATATTTAAAGCACCCGACTCTATCTAGCTTAGCTTCAGCTAAGAAATCCAATAGCATTTGGAAATCTTCCTCGGTTTCCCCTGGAAAGCCAACAATAAAAGTCGAACGCAACGTTAACTCAGGGCAAACTTCTCGCCAACGCTTAATCCGTTCCAATGTCCTTTCCACTGCCCCAGGACGTTTCATTAATTTGAGGATTTTTGGACTAGCATGTTGCAAAGGTATATCCAAATAAGGTAATACTTTTCCTTCAGCCATCAATGGGATCACGTCATCAACATGTGGATATGGATACACATAATGTAAACGCACCCATACCCCCATAGAAGCAAGTTGTTCACATAAACCAACCATGCTGGTTTTTACTGGCTGCCCATCCCAAAACCCCGTTCTATGTTTAACATCAACACCGTACGCAGAAGTATCTTGTGAAATCACGAGTAATTCTTTTACGCCAGATGCAACTAAACGCTTCGCTTCATTTAATACATCACCAATTGGACGACTATCTAAATCCCCTCTCATTGAAGGAATAATACAAAAAGTACAGCGATGATTGCACCCTTCCGAAATTTTTAAATAAGCATAATGCTTAGGCGTTAGTTTAACCCCTTGTTCGGGAACTAAGCTAAAGAAAGGGTCATGTTCTGGTTTAGGGACATAGTGATGAACATGGTTTAGTACTTGTTCATAGCTATGTGGGCCTGTGATTTCTAAGACTTTTGGATGAACTTCACGAATTTGATTTTCTTTTGCGCCGAGGCACCCAGTCACTATAACTTTGCCGTTTTCGTTTAACGCCTCACCAATCGCCTCTAACGATTCTTGTACTGCGCTATCGATAAAACCACAGGTATTGACGATGACTAAATCTGCATCATCGTAACTTGGCACCACTTGATAGCCATCTGTGCGTAACTCAGTCAAAATACGTTCTGAATCAACTAGGTTTTTCGGGCAACCAAGGGAAACGAAGCCAATTTTAGGCACCGAATTAGTATTTTGCGACATAACTCACTTCTTTTATTATTTTAGAAAAATGGGCGAAATTTTACCTGAAGAAGAAAAGGAATTGTATAAATTTTTAGCGATAATAATGAATTTTTAAAGCTAAAAGAGCCAATCAGAATAGCCCTTTTAACTAGAAAATAAATTGCACTAACGATTGATTGAACGGGCAATTCGCGAGTAAGTATGCCTAACACCACGGATCACAATACCATAATTTAAAATATTTTCTGGTAATGCAATTCCGTTGTAGCCCGAATCGCCAATATGATGTAAATCAGTCCCTGCCATTTTACACATTAACGCAATTTGCCTAATCGTTTGTAAGTCAGCTCCCTCTTGGGAGGTTCCAATTGCTGTCATTGTCATAACCCCTTGAGAATGGCAATAACCAACCATTTTTTGTACAAATTCTAATGAAATCCCAGGGACGGTACCGGGCGCTGATAATAAAATAATGTCAGCACCACTGGCAATAAATGCCCGAATATCATCTTCCGTAATTAATTGTTCAGCAGAAGCATTCAAAACACCCGCTGCATGCATTTTCCCTGTAATAAGAACAATATCTTCGCCTACCACGGCTTTAAGCTCTTTAAGGCTTTGGTTAATTTCTTCATTGGTAACACCGTTCCCGGGGTTGCCCGTTAGAACAATAATATCAGCCCCCATTTCTTTTAATTTCAGTGCATTTTTTACTGTTGCCAAGCGCCCTTCCGATATTTTCCACTGTGCATCTTGCGTTGGGTTATTAAACCCTGCTGGAACTGGTTCGAGGTTCACACCGATCGCCCGACCCGTTAAATGCTTAAGAGTGCGAATCACCGCCTCAGGAGCCGTTCCTTCTGGTAACCCTTGTAGAATAGGTTGATTAACATCAAAAACATTTAACAGCAAAATATCAGCACCTTGACTCGCGGCTAGCTCCGCATTCGTGACTGTCATTAATACGGGTTGAATAGTGCCAATGGTTTCAGAAACCAATAGCCGCCCCTCACTGGCCTTAATTGACTCTAATAGCGTCTTTTTACTTAGCTTGGCAATCTCTGAGGCTGAACAATCAAGATAACGTTTTTGCATAGTTGTCCCTTTCTTTATCAATCAAAAGAATTTATTAAAAGAACTTTAACTAATTTCATAACAATCAGCGAAATATATCATGTATAAAATTATAAACTGCCTAATAGAACACATTATGAATAAGTTATTTTTTTAAGAATAATAACTTTTTCTAACATATAGATTTTTATAAAAAAAGTGTACTTTTAACCTTTTAATGCCTATTCCATTTAAAATTACTGCTTGTTTTTTACCAATAGTAATGATTATCATTACGACTCAATATTACTTATGGTAAGGACGAAATAATGAAACTCGCATACAAAGCTGCTGTTTCGGGTCTCACGCTATTTTCAATCGCTGCATTCGCTCAAGAATATCCACTTGGCCACCCAGTGATCAAAAATGGAATGGAAATCCAAGGGGTCTATTTACAACCCATCACAATGGATACTGAAGAAGGTCACCATGCAATGTCTCATTTACCCGCAGACAAAGCAGATGTTCATTTAGAAGCTGATATCCATGCTGTTGAAGATAATCCGAATGGCTTCGCCGAAGGCGATTGGGTCCCTTACCTAACAATCGAATATTCCGTTACAAAACTTGGTGATAAACCACAAACGCAAACAGGTACGTTTATGCCAATGGTAGCGAGTGATGGCCCTCACTATGGGGAAAACATCAAATTAGACGGTAATGGTAAATATCGTGTGGTCTACAAAATTTATCCACCTTCACACAATAAAGATGTTGCCTTTGGTCGCCATATTGATAAAGAAACAGGTGTCGCTCCTTGGTTCCAGCCTTTTGAAGTCTCTTGGGACTTTGACTACGCGGGTATTGGTCGTAAAGGTAGTTACTAATTTCTCACCAAATTAGTTAAGGGCTTAACCGGGAATCTTTCCACGCAAGCCCTTTTTTATTTGCGCTTAAAATGGATAAGCCAAGATGAAAACAATACTGAGCTTTATACTGCTTATTGCTTGCACTATTACGCCGCAATATTCACTTGCGGCAGAAAAATTCACAGTCGAATTAGAAATGAAAAATGGAGACCTCATTCCTCGAGTGCTCGAAGTCCCCGCCAAAACAATTATTCGCATTAAAATCAAAAATACGGGTACAGAACCTGCTGAATTTGAAAGTATTCAATTGAGAAAAGAAAAAGTTTTAGCGCCAGGCGCAAGTTCTGTTGTTGTCATTGCGCCGCTAAAACCAGGTACTTATAGCTTCTTCGATGACTTTCACCTTTCTCACCCGAAAGGCGAGATCATTGCTAAATAAAAGGATGTAACATGGGGCAAGTTCTCTTTGTTGTGTGGCGAGAAAGTTTTGAAGCGCTTTTAGTTATCGGTATCATCTATGCGTGGATAAAACGTCACCCTGATGCTCGTAATGGCATGAAATACCTATGGGGGGGCGTTGCCCTTGGGCTAGCAATGTCCATATTGCTTGCACTGCTTATCTATGGCGTATTTAACGTCCTCGATGATACAGGCCAATCATTGTTTATGATCTTTATGGAATTACTTGCCTGTGTTCTTATCGTCCAAATGGTTTATTGGATGAATAAACACGGTAGTTCTATGAAAGCAGAAATTGAGTCGGGGATTAACCGCAATGCTGCACACCATAACTGGTGGGGAGCTTCACTCATTATCGCCATCGCAATTGCCCGTGAAGGGAGTGAAATTGTGGTATTCCTTTCTAGTTTTATTATGTCATTAACAACCAATAATGCATCTGAATTCTTTATCGAAGTCGCTGGCGGAATAGCAATTGCTGCCCTGACCCTTTACGCTTTTTTATTGACCAATCGCTTAATCTCTTGGGCTATATTTTTCAAAGTTACAGGGGTGATCCTACTTTTCCTTGCATTATCACTTCTACTAAAAGGGGTGGAAGAAAGTGCTAACCTACTGATTGAGTATGATTTTGCTATCCCCGAGTTTTTAATTTATCCCGCTTGGGATACTACCGCTTTACTGGATGATTCAGGTATTGCGGGGAATTTTATTTCCTCTTTCTTTGCCTATCGCTCACAACCGATATGGCTAAGTGTAATAACCTTTATTCTCTAT
The DNA here is from genome assembly GCF_044006275.1 of Providencia sp. 2024EL-00732. Lineage (NCBI taxonomy): Bacteria > Pseudomonadati > Pseudomonadota > Gammaproteobacteria > Enterobacterales > Morganellaceae > Providencia > Providencia sp. 2024EL-00732. The sequence continues at coordinate 13,446 of NZ_JBIPDG010000016.1, forward strand.
TGGGTAATTGTGATACCGCTATTTGCAAGGAGCAAAAAAAATGTGCAGCTTGCTAAGGTATAAATTCAAATGGTTATTTTTTAGCTTAATATTAGGGGTCGTTGTTCCTTCATTAAGTTATGGCAAAGCACTAAGGTCCCCAGTACAGACTGGGGATAACATCATTATTGCTAAAGGGGATATCCCCACTCCAGAGAAATACCAAGATTCAATCCATACCTACATGAATTTTATCACTGCTGAATTAGCAGAAATGGTTATCCAGCTAGAGTTACTACAGCAAAATTTACAACAAGGGAAGCTATCGGCAGCTCAACACGCTTACATCATAGCCCATCAACACTACGAGACTGTTCGTCCAATTATAGTGTTATTCGGTAACACAGATAGAACCATTAACCCTAGGGCAGATTATTTTCTCGATAAAGAAAAAGACTATCGCTTTACTGGGTTTCATCTTGTTGAATACCAATTATTTGCTGCAAAAAATCCAACACAAGCATTAGCGGCTAATGAAGAGTTACTCATTAAAGGGCGCGATTTGCATAAACGAGTCACAACAGAAACTATTGAGATCCCTAAATTAGTACAGGCTTCCGCTGACTTTATTGAAATGATCCTAGAAACAAAATTAGAGGGTAAAGAAAATATCTACAGCTTATCTGATTTAACCGATATTGCTGCTAACTTAAAAGGTTCGCAAGAAATCATCAACGTTATTCAACCTTTTATTGAAAAGAATACACTTAAGCAATTACAAGAAAATACTCTACGGATCAATAAAATCATGCAGCCATATTATATGGCTGATAGCACATATCAACCTTATAGCCAGCTAAAACAACAAGACAAAATGGCACTTTATTCATTACTCACTCAACAAGCCGAAACTTTAGCAAAGTTACGGGCTCAGCTCGATGTTGATGTTTACTATAAATATTAAGGCATAAATTTATGCAAGCTAAACCTAGAAGTATTTTGCAAGCAACAGGAATGTCACGAAGAAATGCATTAAAAGCTTTCGCTATTGGTAGCGCGGTTTTAACTATTCCAACTTTAAAAGCTAAAGAAAAATTCGCTGATTGCCAACCCACTTACAATAAAGCGGTTAATTATCTTGGAGAACACCAAGCCGGTGTATTAACACCCGAGCCTAAAAATGCCTCATTTATCGCTTTCAATATTACGTCGAATACTGTTGAAGAACTACAAACTATTTTCGCTTTGTTAACCGAGCGCATTGCATACCTTACCCAACCACAAACAATACCTTCAACAGAAAATGATAAAATGCCTCCAGCTGAGTCCGGTATTCTCGGGACACATTTGCAACCTGACCTACTCACTATCACTGTGGCCCTAGGAAACTCCCTTTTTGATAACCGATTTGGTCTCAACAAAATTAAACCTAAATACCTCAGTGAAATGACGAGTTTTCCTAACGATAGGCTAGAGAAAAAATGGTGTGGTGGGGACTTTTTACTACAAATATGTGCCAACAGCCAAGAAAGTGTTATTTATGCATTAAGGGATATTTTACGCCATGTATCTCCCTATTGCTTCCCATTATGGAAAATTGACGGCTTCTTACCTGCACGAGATATCGACAATCACTCGACTCCAATTAACTTGTTCGGTTTTAAGGATGGAACGGGCAATGCCCCCTCTTCTGACACATCATTGATGAATAAACTGATTTGGATAACAGATGGAAGTAAAGAACCTTCTTGGTGTGATGGCGGTACATACCAAGCCGTGCGCTTAATACGCTTCAATCTTGAATTTTGGGATAGAACGCCATTAGAAGATCAAGAAAACGATTTTGGACGTCATAAAGACTCCGGAGCACCAATAGGGATGAAAAATGAACATGATGACCCAGCCTTTGAAAAAGACCCACATGGCGATCGTATATTGTTTGACTCTCATATGCGCCGTGCTGAGCCTCGTAATCCTGAACGTTATACTGCCAAGCTTAGGCGCAGAAGTTACAGCTATTCTTTAGGCTTAACAGAGTCTGGTGCTCTAGATATGGGGCTAATCTTTGTATCTTTTCAACAAAATTTAAAAACGGGTTTTATTGATACTCAAAAACGTCTCAATGGTGAACCCCTAGAGAGATACATAAAGCCTTTCGGTGGTGGGTACTACTTCGTCTTGCCGGGGGTAAAAAATTCACAAGGTTATCTTGCTGAAAAAATGTTTACAGCATTAAAACAAACCAAATAAAGTGATTTAACTCTCCTATCATGTAAAAGGCCCCTCAGTAGTTAGACAATCAATTACTGAGGGGCTTTTACCATTTACAATTAATATTCTTAATCACTAGCCATTGGCTATATCACCTAAATATTATCTACTCATCACTGTTGTTTAGGCTTTACTGCATTTATTATTTTTGGCGTTCCTTCACATCCGCTTCAACTTCCTGTTTCCAATCCTCTGATATTGGTGCAGACATCTGCTTTGATTCAACCGCTTTATTGACAGCACGATAAGCTTTATCATATCCCGTACCATCTTGGACATACCCCGTCGCATTAGCACCTTTAATGCCAATGTTTTCAGCTTCAGAAATTGCGTCAATATTTGCACCTAAGAAAATAAAATCCCATTTATCTTCCGTTTCCGCTGATTTAATCATCGCTTTAATTTTAGCTTGAGAATATTTACGACTGCTATTTTCTTGACCATCCGTAATAATGATAAATAGAACATTATTATTTTTAGTCACTTTTCTATTTTCACGCATTTTTTCGATGCCTTCCCCAATTGCGTCTAATAGTGCGGTATAACCGCCAACTGGGTAATCATCCAGCGTTAAATTAGCTACTTTATCAATAGGTTCCCTATTGTAGAGCAGGCTTGTTTTATCATTAAATAGCAGTGTCGTAATGTAAGTTTTGGCTTTTTTGTCTCTATTTTCAGCAAGAACACTGTTATAGCCGCCAATAGTATCTGATTCGAAACCAGACATTGATCCACTTTTATCGAGAATAAAAACGAGATCTAAAACATCAGGTTCTTTCTTAATTTCGACAACTGATTTGCTACTTGCAACAGTAGTGAACAACAATAAAAATGCTGCTGATATAACAGCAAAAACAGATTGCTTTGATAGGTTCATTGCCGAGTTCCTTGGTATGGTTGATATAAAGACTTCCATATCCAATGTCTCTTTTCCTACTATTATTTCAAATAAGATTACTCTGCTTACTTAATAAGCATTTTCTTAATTAAGAATGAGACGAACCATTACTAAATAATTAGCTCTTATGTGTAGAAATATCACTGTAATTAGAATAAGTTAAATTTACCTTACCCAAATACCATTTTCCCTGAGTAAATTAATTTGTTGGATAAATTCATTATATTTCACATTTTCAGAAACGGTATTAGATGTAGAACTCTGCGCATATTCATGAACTAATTCAGTTGTCGCTTGATAGAATTCTTCATTCAGCTTTTTATGTATATCAGCATCATCAGAATCTTTCAGCTTTCTAACCAATTTTACTAGTTTTTCTGCTTTTAATTGCACATTAGCATTAGCAAAATCAGCGGTGGGTTCTACATACATAAAATCTATATTCACGGAATCTAAAAAACCATGATGATTTTTCTGAGGTAATAGGTTTTTGTTATATTCATTTTTTATATATTGAATTAATTCAAGCTTATCAAAGCACTTAGATTTAATATTCCCATCTAAATTATCGTCATAAAGGGTAATTGACTCAGGAAATGCTTCCCCTACAGGGTAACTACATCTAAATATATTTGCATCAATGATCGTGGCATTTGAGCTTCGAATAGGCATTTCTAACTCATGACCATTAATGGTAACAGGGTAACTAGCAGGCTGAAACCTATTTTCTTTACCATCAACCGCATACACTTCAGATAAAGTATAATAAACAAACTGATTTGGGTTAATAATCCCACCTGAATTATTTTCAAAAACAAAAAAGTCAGTTATATGCCCTTTTTCATCTTCTAAGTGATGTAACCCACTAGAAATTAGAATAACCCCTTTCCCATCCGGTAAAATATCATAACCTTTACCATCTAACTTAAAGGTCATTGTATCTGTACTAGGGTTAGTGTAATAGAATTTACCTTTTCCATCTAACGCCTGAAAATCATCACAAGCAGAAATAGATATGACTGCGGCAATAAACCAAATAATTTTTAGGATGATTTTCATAATATTATTTCCAAATGATAATTTTATAGTTATTCTAAATAATCAGAATGTTACACCTGAATGAGGGGGGTTATCTCTCACTTTAAATATTACCAGCAATGCTAACAGTATATTATTAATTGATATTGATAAAAATAACTTTACGATAAGTGCTTTAACTAACTAATTTACTGTTAACTATCTATTTTGTTGCAATCAACACCCTAAAATAGTTTAAATATTATCCATTATGACCACGTAATACTTTTAATAATACTTGATAAACATCCTCCATCATTGGTGTAAGAGGCTGATTATTACATATTAAAGCGACTGTACGAGTTAATTCAGGCTGCTGAAGTTGTAATACTTTCAGTTCAGGGTCACGTAAATGAACAGTATAAAGTTGAGGTAGGATGGCAATAGCTAGTTTAGAACGAACTAAACCATATAGAGTTTCAATATAATCAACTTGATAACGAATATTTAATTTGAGCCGATGGCTTTCTACTGTTGCAGCAACTAAACGTTGAATATTCCCTTTAGAAAATACAGCAATGTCGCGATTATTCAGTAATTTCCAAGGTAAATGAAATTCATTGTTCGCTAACCTGTCATCATGATGAATAACAGCAACAAAAGGGTCATCTTGTAATGGGGAAATACTCAGCTCTTGTGGAACTGAACTGTCTAGAACCCCTATGCCAAAATCAACTTCATGATTAATTATCTGGTTCACGAGTGAGTCATTAGTTTGATCATAAAACTCGGTTTTTAATCTAGGAAATAATTGGTTTAATTGTTCAGGAACAGATGGAAATACTAATGAACTCACAGAAGGAACAAGCCCTATACGCACTATACCATCACCACCATCCTCGATGATTTTTTGAATATCACTAAATGCACGATGCGACACACTGAGGATTTGCTGTGCATGAGGTAAAATAGCAGCACCTAGTTCCGTTAATGTGACTGATGATGCCGTTCGATTAATTAGCTTTCCACCTAAAACAGATTCAATTTGCCGTAAAGCACTACTAAGTGCAGGCTGACTTACAGCTAAACGATTAGCTGTTTCAGTAAAATGACGCAGCTTTGCCAAAGTGACAAAATACTGTAATTGTTTGAGCGTCAGTGCCGGCAGCCGTTGCCAAGGTTCTGTCATAATCGTTAATTGTCTGCAGATTGAATAATCATGGAATATTCATCCTATCATAACCTTCTCTTATAGCCTGATAAATTTTATCATCTTGGCAAACGTTTGCCTTGCTCATAAAGTAGCAACCATAAATCATATAAATGGTATTTTTATGAACATAACAGAGCAAACTCGGCGTAATGCTATTCAAGCCGCAAAAGGCAATATTCCTTTTGACCTTTTACTCACACAAGCCAATATCGTTGATATGGTAACAGGCGAGATACGCTCCGCAGATATCGGTATCGTAGATAATTTGATTGCAAGTGTCCACCCAACAGGTTCACGCACTGATGCAAAAGAAGTTCATGATTTATCGGGTTATTTTATTTCACCTGGGTTAATTGACACTCACGTCCATTTAGAAAGTTCTCACCTTCCACCAGCTCGTTATGCAGAAATCGTTCTAACTCAAGGAACAACTGCCGTCTTTTGGGACCCCCATGAACTTGCTAATGTATTAGGATTAGAGGGAGTCCGCTATGCAATTGACTCTAGTCGTAATTTACCTTTAGACGTTATGGTTGCTGCACCATCATCCGTCCCATCTACGCCAGGGTTGGAAATGTCGGGGGCAGATTTCGCAGGCAAAGAAATGTCAACTATGCTTAGTTGGCCTGAAGTGCGGGGGGTCGCCGAGGTTATGGATATGCATGGCGTACTCAATGGCAGCGAAAAAATGGAGGAAGTGCTGAATGCAGGGCTCCAATCCGGTAAATTAATAGAAGGGCATGCTCGAGGGTTAAAAGGTGCCGAATTACAGGCTTACCTCGCGGCAGGCGTTACTTCAGACCATGAGTTAACTTCCGCAGATGACGCGCTGGAAAAACTCAGAGCGGGCCTTACTTTAGAAATTCGAGGCTCCCATCCCTACTTACTCCCTGACATTGTGAATGCACTGAGATCATTGCCCCATTTATCATCGCAAATCACAGTCTGTACCGACGATGTTCCACCCGATATGCTGATAGAAAAAGGTGGTATTATCGCTTTACTCAACCTATTGATTGAATATGGCATGCCAGCAACTGATGCACTGCGCTTTGCAACACTCAATGCGGCTATTCGCTTACAACGTAATGACCTTGGTTTAATTGCCGCAGGCAGAAAAGCTAACTTCGTACTCTTTGACTCACTGACAACGTTAAAAGCACAAGCCGTTTATGTAGCAGGTAAAAAAATTGCAGAAAAAGGCAAATTAATACATGCCATTAGTTCTCCATCAGATATTTTACCACCTCGAGATACTATGCATCTTTCCCCAATTACCGCGGATGATTGCCAACTTAAAATTGATGGAGTGAATAATGGAATAGCTAGATTGCGGCATATCCATGGCGCCCGCTTTACTCAATGGGGAGAAGTTGATGTGCAAGTTACTAATGGCATAGTACAACTTCCTGATAATTTTAGTTTTATTCGCGTTCAGCACCGCCATGGGCGTCATGATGCACGACCACAGATTGCCCTGCTCGAAGGTTGGGGTGAATTACGCGGCGCCATCGCTACTAGCTATTCACATGACTCTCATAACCTTGTCGTGCTCGGTCGTGACCCACAGGATATGGCGATTGCCGCCAATTTATTGATAGAAAGCGGTGGAGGCATGGCCTTAGTCCAAAATGGACAAATTTTAGCCCATGTAGCTATGCCAATTGCGGGCATGTTATCGGATTTACCCGCCTCAGAACTCGCCGAGCAGTTCCGTCAATTACGTGAGTTAAGCCATAAAATTGCTGACTGGGAACCGCCTTATCGTGTTTTCAAAGCGATAGAAGGAACTTGTCTAGCCTGTAATGCAGGGCCACATTTAACCGACTTAGGATTAACAGATGGAACAACACGTCAACTTGTTGATGCCGTTCTTCATTTTTCCGAGCACTAATGACTAAAAATACGAATATACCAAAAATAATGACAGGAGAGCCTATTAATGGCTGAAAATTCAATAAATACGCCAACATCAGGGAGTTGGTTAGAAAAACGCTTCGCATTAAAAGAACGCGGAAGTTCAATTAAAACTGAGTGTTTATCGGGTATCACGGGCTTTTTAGCTGCCGCTTATCTATTGGTGGTAATTCCTGGTTTATTAGCCGCGGGTGGAATGGATAAAGGCGCTGCAACAACAGGGACCATTATTGTCTTTGTGCTTGCCAGCTTATTAATGGCTTTTTATGCAAATTTACCTTTTATTGTGGGTCCTGGAATTGGCGGGTCGGTACTCGTTGGTATTACCCTAGCGGGCAGCGAAGGAATAGATTGGCAAATAGGGTTAGGTATTGCGTGCTGGTCTGGTATTTTATTTTTTCTGTTAACCAAATTCGGCTTACGTGAAGTAGTAACTCGTTCAGTACCCCAATCAATTAAACTCGGATTAACTGCATCAATTGGGCTTTTTGTTGCTGTATTAGGCTTTCGCAATGCTGGGCTAGTATTAGCCAATCCAAAAACTAATGCATTAATGTTAGGTGATTTCCTTTCACCGGGTGCTTTAGTTGCCCTTGCAGGTTTTTTTGTCGCTATCGCATTACAAGCGCGTAAAATTCCCGGTGGAATATTATGGGCCATTTTATTTGCGACTATTTTAGGTATTCCATTTGGTGTCACAAAACTACCTGAAAGTTTTATTGGTGTTCCTCATTCTATCGCACCAGTTCTTGGGCAAGTTGATTTAATTGGTGCGTTGAATATTGCATTTTTACCCTTCTTATTTGTCTTTTTTGCTGCTGAATTTTTCTCTACCATGGGAACAACATTAGCCGTTGGCGGCGAAGCAGGTCTATTAGATAAAGAAGGTAATATGCCGAATATAAACCGCCCATTTATCGTTGACTCAATCGCAGCAGCATTAGGACCAATGGTCGGCATTCCAGCTGCAACAGCATTAATAGAGTCGTCGGCAGCCGCTGAAGCGGGTGGTAAAACAGGAATGACAGCTCTTGCCGCAGCATTTATGTTTTTATTAATGTTATTATTTACCCCTATTGCATTAATGATCCCAGCACAAGCCACCGCGCCCGCATTAATTTTGATTGGTCTAAATATGTTTAGTGGTCTACGTAAAGTTGATTTAGGCAACTTTACTGATGGGTTACCTGTTTTAATGATGGTGATGATCACCTTAATTGCCAATAGCTTTGGAACAGGGATTGCTGGCGGGTTGTTATTCTATATTTTAATTAAAGCTGTTGCTGGTAAATGGCGCGAGATCCCTATCAGTTTATGGATTCTAGCAGTCCCTCTCGTGTATTATTTCTCAACACTAGTAAAACACTAATACTCACTGAATGATAAAAAGGCCAGAGTTTAAATAATGACGTGAACCCCAGAAATTGGTTACCCAATGACTGGGGTCAGCTCATAATCAGCGGCCTTTTTTAATTAAGCTAACACTAATTTAATACCGCTTGTGCTTCTATTTCTATTAGCCATTCTGGCAATGAAAGGCCTGTCACAATAATCCAAGAAGAGGCGGGAGGCATTTCACCAAACTTTTCTTTTAATGCATTTGTAATAGCAAGCTGCTCTTCGTCACTATCATAACCTGCTTTAATATAGATACGTAACATCACGACATGGGATAAATCCCCACCCGCTTCACGTAATACATGCTCAATATTAATCAGTGACTGAACTGTTTGTTCATACATCCCACCAGTTACAGTCTCTTGTTCAGCATTTACACCAACCTGCCCCGATAAAAATAATTGGCGTGTTCCACTCGTTTCTATTGCTTGGCTAAAGCCATACTGCAAAGAGTTAAATACCGTTTTAGGGTTAATTAATTTTTTTGTCATTTTTTATCCGTTTTAAAATATCAACCAACTGTAAATTATAAAGAAAATTCTATTGAAGTATCTAAGTATCAGACAAATTCTATCTGTTGAAACAAATAACGCATTTAAAGCTACATATATTGATAAAGTTTATTTAAAACTATTCATGACACCGAGTTCCATAAACTTTGCTAGCTTCTGTATTTCAATTTTTTTCTTTATCCAATCAGTTGGGATGCCATTTAAGTAAGCCATTTTGGCACCTATTAGGATGGGTTGTAGTTCATCCGGAACCCGGTTTATGACCCAATCAACGGCTTTATCTTTTGTCACAAACTGCCCAGTTTCCATGGTTTTCCACATTCTAGCCAATGTCAGTAAAACATTTCTCTCATCACTGTCTAAAGATGACAATAAATTAGGGAGAGAATCTAACATCGCTTGCTTTATTTGCTGTTCATTAACAACAGGGAGTTGATATTCTTTTGATTGCCATAAACTAACAGCTTCTTGCTGTGCTTGCGCTAACATCAAAGTAAATTCAGGATCGTAAACTTGACCTTCCAACTGCCCTTGCTCAATACTTTGCCGTAACCATTCCCCATACATTAGTTCACATTTTGCTGGGTATGAAAGAGAGGCTAACTCGCCTGAAACAAAAACAGCTATTTCTAATGGCCGACGCCCTTGAGGATCGCTAGGATAAAGCCCAGAAATTACCATAAAATCAGAAACCAGTAGCGTTCTCTGGTCATGAGTCATTTCTTTATCAATGACAACTAATATATCAATATCACTTGCCGGCTTTAAACCGCCAGACACGCCTGAACCATGAAGATAAACGGCAATCAATGAATCGCAAAGATGCCGTTGTAAAATCGACAATGTTTGCGCTACCTGATATGAATTTTTCATAACGCTCTAAAAACCTTTTTATAATGTTTTCTAACTCCACATGAGTGACGCTAATTTAGCTATTATTGCAATAAAAGATAGGCAAAAATAGCCCCATTCTAGGGACTATTTTTGTTAATTAGATAAGTGGAGGAATAGACGCTAAAATAGGAACTTCAATCACCGTGGGTCCATTACGATTGAATGCTTCTTGGCAGGCTTTTTTGACTTCATCAACGGTTTGAGCCCTTACCGCGCTGCAACCGTATCCTTTACCCAATGCAACTATATCCAGGTTTGGAATATCAAGCCCCGGTACCCCCGGTGTTTTCTCGAGTACCGCAAATGATTTTAAAATCGCATACTCATTATTTTTAGGTATCACAAAAACAATCGGTAAATTATGTTGAGCTGCGCTCCATAAACCCTGAATAGAATATTGCATTGAACCATCACCAATAATTGCCATCACAGGACGATGCCGCCCACTGTCTCTCTCTGCTAGTGCAATACCAACACTCGCGGGTAAATTCCAACCTAACGAACCACTCGCAAATGTATAAAAAGAGTCGGGTAACGTTATCGGCCATTCTTGGTGTAACTCGCCTAAATTAGACGGAGATTCTTCAACAAGTACAGTATCTTCTGGGGAAACCTCTCTCAGAGCGCGGAATAACTGAGAGGCACTTAATATTTCCGAAGTGTTCTGAGTCTCTGCTGTAGAATGAGGAGCCATACCATGCGGTTGCTTAACCACTGTTTTAGCCATTTTTCTTGGCATCACCAATTGGTGCAACCCTTCCAGCGCTAAAACGGCATCACTTAATAAACTATCACCAACAGGGGCTCTCCCCGCCTCAATAGGGTCATCTGTAATATGCAATAAGCGCATACCATCAGGGATATAGCTTCCCGCAACATAAGGGTAGTAGCGAAAAACGGGTGCACCGACCACAATAGCTAAATCATGACCTTTCAGTTTTTCTGATAATGGCTTTGTCGCAAAAGGCAATCCACCAGCATATAAAGGATGATCCTCAGGAAATGGAGGCCGTTCGGATGCAGGAGCAGACCAGACTGGTACATTGATTTTTTCAGCCAATTGAATAGCCACATCCCACCCTTGCCCCCTTGCAATTGCTGAACCGTAAATCAAAACGGGGTTTTCAGCGTTAGATAAAGCAGTTGCAAATTCCTGTAAACGAAGAGGATCATAACCAATACGCTCCGAAACTGAACGAACAGTTGGCATCGTCATTTGTGTCTCTTTATCCCAGTCATCCAGCGGAATTGATAAAAACACAGGCCCTGCGGGTGGTTGCAACGCCATAGCATAAGCCCGCATAAATGCAGCAGGGACATCTTCAGCACGTACAGGCTGATAGCTCCATTTCACCCACGGTTTCGGAAGTGTTTCGGGTTCGATATTTGTCAGCCAAGGTTCCATTAATAACATTTCTCTCGTTTGATTGCCGGCAGTAATAATCAATGGTGTCCGGTTCATATAGGCGGTTAATATATTACTCATCGCATTACTTAAACCTGCTGATGTATGTACATTCACCATAGCAACCTTACGCATACCTTGAGCATAACCATCAGCTGCGGCAACAGCCGAAGACTCATGTAAAGTTTGGATGTAACGAAAATCACTCGGGAAATCTTTTAAAAATGTTTCTTCTGTTGAGCCTGGATTACCAAAAACGGTTGTTACACCTAATTTACGTAATAATTCGAATGTTACTTGCCGAATGGTTTTTTTCATTTAAAACACTCCATAAAAATCATCATAACTAAGTGGGCTACCGAGTAATCTTATAAGCCTTGATCAAACTACATTCCCCATTGATTTACATAAGCTATAGTAATACATCATAGCAAAAATTTTATTCTCACTATATTAAGAAAAAATAAGACTTTAAAATAAAAATGAGTGTCAATAATCTTTTATTAACATAAAAAACAAATAGTTAAACTATTAACCTATTATGATAATAATAAAAAGATGCTGAAAAACACTAAATAACAATATACAAACAAAATTAAACTGTGATTTTTGTTAATAATAATGTTATTTATTTAATTCTAAGCCATAAATTTAAAACCGGTATTGTCACTATTTAAAATGCTAATTTTTTGATACAAACCTTATATTATTCATACAGATTACTATTTTGTTTTCTTACTAGTGGCGGTTTTCTTTTATGTCACACATCACACTTCTTATCATTCCTTTCGATTATCTCTTTACCTTTCTCAGATAAAAAAACACCTCATTTACACCATTATCATTACGATATAAAAACGGCACAAAAACAAAAAAAACCATAAAAACAAATAATTAGTGATATTCTCACAAAAATACTCAACGACGAAAAAAACAATATCTAAATAGTGTTATAGATCATGGTTAACTAAAAGTTATAGATACCCAAACAAAACTCATTGTTAAACAAAAGTTAAGCAAAGTAATTTAATTTGTCGCTAATGTTAAATAACAACAGTGAAAGTTCTGGTAAACTAACTTGAGGTAAAATAATGATCCTAGATGCCAGCTACACTTTATTAGTCGCTTGTTTGGCGCTATTGATTGGTATGTTTGTCGTTAAATACACACCATTTCTTCAAAAAAACCATATTCCTGAAGCCGTTGTCGGTGGGTTTATTGTTGCCATAATTTTATTAATCGTTGATAAAACAGTAGGTTATTCATTTACTTTCGATGCTTCACTACAAAGCATTCTAATGATCACCTTCTTCTCATCAATTGGGTTAAGTTCAGATTTTTCTCGATTAATAAAAGGAGGGAAACCTCTCGTTTTATTAACCATCGCAGTAACCATTTTGATTACCATTCAAAATACAGTAGGAATGGGAATGGCGGTTTTATTAAATGAAAGCCCATTTATTGGTTTAATTGCGGGGTCAGTGACGTTAACCGGTGGGCATGGTAATGCAGGAGCTTGGGGGCCAATACTGGCTGATAAATACGGTGTCACAGGTGCAGTTGAATTAGCGATGGCTTGCGCTACCCTCGGTTTAGTCTTAGGTGGGTTAATTGGTGGTCCTGTTGCTCGTCACTTATTGAAAAAAGTCACTATTCCAAAAGCCACTGAACTTGAAAAAGAAACAATTATTGAGGCTTTTGAACAACCTAGCGTTAAGCGTAAAATTAATGCAAATAATGTGATTGAGACCATTTCGATGTTAATTATCTGCATCGTCGCTGGTGGATATATCAGTGAATTATTTAAAGATACCGTGTTGCATTTACCTACTTTTGTGTGGTGTTTATTTGTTGGTATTATTATCCGTAATGTATTAACCCATGTATTTAAGCATGAGGTTTTTGAGCCAACAGTTGATGTATTAGGCAGTGTCGCATTATCACTATTTTTAGCCATGGCATTAATGTCACTCAAATTTGGTCAATTAGCGAGTATGGCTGGGCCTGTTTTAATCATCGTTGCCGTACAAACTATGGTTATGGTGCTATTCGCTTGTTTTGTTACCTTTAAGATGATGGGTAAAGATTATGATGCTGTCGTTATTAGTGCAGGGCATTGTGGCTTTGGTATGGGGGCAACCCCTACAGCTATTGCCAATATGCAAACAGTTACCAAAGCTTTTAGCCCATCACATAAAGCCTTTTTAGTTGTTCCAATGGTTGGAGCCTTTATTGTTGATATTGCAAATAGCATCATAATTAAGATCTTTATTGAAATCGGTACTTACTTTACTTAACACGATAGTATAACTTGCGAGCCTATAACAAAAAGCTATAGGCTCGCTTCTCTGTTTCTTTTCAGTTACCCACGTTTCCCCTCAAAGACTATTGAACTTTACTGGTTCCTTTGCGCTAAGAAAAACTTGATTAGCGAAAAATAGAGTAATCGCTCACATTCATCGTAACAACGTGATGACTTATCCGGATTAATTTAAATGATTTCGCTAACATAGTGATATAGCGAAAAATAGTAGGTTTTATACAATGAAATTAAGGCATCTTGATATTTTTTATGCAGTCATGACCTGTGGGTCTTTAACTCGTGCAGCAGAAGTTTTACATATTTCACAACCAGCAGCCAGTAAAGCCTTAAAACATGCAGAGCAACAACTTGGGCTAGTGTTATTTCAGCGGATAAGAGGGAAATTGCTCCCTACTGATGAAGCCAATTTGCTGTTTGAAGAAGCCAAAGAAGTTTATCACAACTTAGAAAAGCTAAGAATTTTAGCACAAAACTTATCACGTAACCCTCAAGGTAAACTTGCTGTAGGGTGTCTCCCCAGCTTGGGGTTAAACCTCGTTCCCGAAGTAACGGCTCTGTTTATAAAAAAACATCCCAATATTAAACTGACCATAGGAACACATCACACAACAGATATTATGCAGTTATTAACTCAGCAAGACTTAGATATTGGCATAGGCTTCAACCTAAGTATTGAAGGTGGGATCACAATGCTGCCGATTGCTAATATTCCGTTGGTCTATGTAGACAGTAAACCACCATCACACTCACCTGTTTCTCTTATCGATATTGATCAACAGCGTTGGATACACCCTGGCTCAGATTCATTGGCTCAATTATTACAAGAACGCCATGAGTTTTTAGAGTCAAACATTAGCGTTCATACTTATCATATGGCAGCTGAATTCGTCCAAGCTGGGTTGGGGTGTAGCATCACCGATATTTTTTCAGCTGAGCATACCTTACCCGAATCAATGATTTACCCTCTCAAAGAAGATTTACAGCTCGCAGTCTCCGTCTTTCATCGTGCGGATAGACCATTAACGAAAGCGGCACAAAATTACGTCAATACATTGGCGTTAACTTTGGAAAAAAGGAATAAAACAGTTAACCAAAAGTTATACTCTGGTAATGAAAACTCAATTGTTTAGTTAACCTATTCACCGTTAAATAATAACTCCTTAGTGATTATTGGTTATAGAATATTATGGCTAAACATGTGGTGATTATCGGTGCCGGTGTGATTGGACTAAGTACCGCATATGCATTAATTAAAGCGGGGCAAACTGTCACGTTAATTGAGTCTGAAACAGATGTTGGAATGCACACCAGTTTTGCAAATGGTGGTCAGCTTAGTTATCGCTATGTGTCCCCACTCGCCGATGCTGGTGTGCCTTTACAAGGTTTGCGTTGGATGGGGAAAAACGACTCGCCTTTAAATTTAAAGATAACCCCGTCTGTGCACCAATGGTCTTGGTTAGCACAATTCACATTAGCTTGTAACCGAAAAACCAATAGAATCAACGGAGACCATCTTTTACGCTTATCATTATTAAGCCAAAATATGATGAATTTATGGCGTCAAAAAGGTGATTTAGGCGATTTTGCGTGGGAAAAATCAGGCAAACTGATTATCCACCGTGATTCGAAAAGCTTTCTAAAAGCCAGCGAAACCGCCGATAAACAATTCCAAAAAACATTAACACCCGCTGAAATCATCGAACTGGAACCCTCTTTAAAACATATACAGTCCCAATTAGTCGGTGCCATCTATGCTCCTGATGATGAAAGTGCTGATTGTTATTTGTTCTGTAAAAATCTCCTGCAATATTTGCAAACTCAACCGCAATTTAATCTTTGTTTACAACAATCAGTCCAATATTTCATTAAACAAGATAACCGTATTACAGGCGTAGCGACACACCAGGGAATAATTCAAGCCGATGATTTTATTGTTTGTGCAGGTAACGGCAGTCGTGAATTATTGAAGTCGCTCAAAATTAATGTGCCAATATTAGGTCTTAAAGGGTATAGCTTAAGTGTGAAATATCCACAAACAGAAAATACAGTACCTAAAATTAACGTGACTGATTACGGAAATAAGATTGTCTATGCCAAACTTAATGACCAACTCCGTATTGCTGCCATGGTCGATATTGGATATGACACGGCTGGCTTACGCGAAAATAGAATAAAAGCGCTCAAAAAAATCATAAAAAAAACCTTTCCTGAGCTACCACAAGTTGATAGCGCCGAAAGTTGGTTTGGTTTACGTCCATCAACACCTAAAGGGCCTCCAATTTTAGGAAAAACTGCATACCACAATTTGTGGCTAAATATTGGTCACGGCAGTTTAGGTTTCACACTCGCTGCTGGTAGTGCAGAAATATTAACTAAACTTATTACAGAACAAAAATCACCTATTTCTTTAACTGGATTCACGAGGTAACTATGCCCATTAAACGTAATAACCCAAAACCACGCTTAGCTGATAGTGTTGAACATGCAGGCATTGTTTATTTATCAGGGCAGGTACCGAATGATTTAACTGGCGATATTACGCAACAAACTGAAGAAGTTTTTGCGAAAATAGATGCCTTATTAGCAGCAAGCAACAGTGATAAAACCCGTATTTTATCTGCTCAAGTTTGGATTAAAAATATGGCGAGAGACTTTTCCGCCTTTAATGCAGCATGGGAAAATTGGATGCCTGTAGAAAATAGCCCTGCGCGTGCAGCGGTTGAAGCTAATATGGCTCGTGACCAAGTACTTGTTGAGATTATGGTTATTGCTTCCCAGTCCTAATATACTTTAACTGTATACCTCGCTATCAATAAAAACAGTGAGGCCTAAAATTAAAGGCTCACTGTTTTTTCATCCAAGCCATGGTTAGGAAACTTTAGTTTTCAATATCACATGCTATTTAAGCTGTCGTCATCAACTTTTTCTTATCACATACCTGATTAGACAAATTCACCCCATTTTTATAAGCAACAATATCCGCCATAATAGCTAATGCTATCTCAGGGGGGGTTTTGCTCCCAATAGGAATACCAATAGGTGCATGAATACGCTTAATTTCATCGACTGACATACCGCCCGTCTCAACTAAACGCTCTCTTCGACGAGCGCTTGTTCTTACAGAGCCCATTGCACCAATATAGAATGCATCTGTATTTACCGCTTCCATTAATGTCAAATCATCGATCCGCGGGTCATGAGTTAATGAAACTATTGCACTATTAGGGGAACACCCCTTTTCTTCTAAATAACGGGCAGGAAATACAGGTATGATTTCTATCTGAGAGGGAATCTGCTGCGAAAAACGTGATAACTCATCATTTCTATGATCACAAATAATCACTTCAAAGCCTAAAGTGAGTGCAAAATTAGCACAATAAGCGCCAACTGTTGAAATGCCAGCAATAATCAGTTTTGGGGGAGCTGCAATGTATAATTGAATATCGTGACCATCTCGTTCTATCTGTGTTGAAAACTCAATATCCTTTACCGTATTAATCATTCCGGGCTGCGGCAATGTCACTTTTTTGATAATTGCAGAATAACCCAATAATGCATTTTGAATTTCGATTAGATAATTAAGTGATTTTTCATTATTTGGTAAATATTCTATTAAAACATCTAAACTCCCCTCACAGGGTAAATTTACTTTGGCTTCGATGCCACCTCGCCCATAACGTACGACTTGGCTGCTATCCGTATATTCAGTCTGTTTAATTCGTTGAATAAAGTCTTCCTCAATACAACCTCCAGAAAGCGAGCCTAAATACTGACCATCACTTCTTGCAACCAAAAGAGAGCCAGGGCTTCTAGGTGAAGAGCCATAAGTATTCAATACGGTACATAGCCAGATAGGCCCTTCTTTTATCCAAACAACCGCTTGAGAGATAACAGAAACATCTTCACGCAACATATTTGCTCCCTATTTGTTATCAAAACTTGGATAGTCAATGTCCTTAATAACATTTTTATCATTTATATCCATTTCATAAACAACATTATGGTGTAATAGCGATTTTGCACCTTCATCCCCCGTCAATCTAATTAAATCTAAATAGTATTTAGCAGATATCCCCACTGGATGACCAGGGCACCCCTGATATATAGGTCTTACTAATGAATGATATTTTAATTCATTAGCTACACATACAAATAACTCACTATTTATATATGGCATATCCGCCAAATGAATCAACCACCCATCTAAGTGCCACGTTTCTTTAACACCTAATGCGATAGAATCACCCAGCCCATCACTATTTAACAATGAAAATGAAATGTTAAATTGTAAGCAATTATTAATAACATCAACATTATTTGGGCGAGTAACCACATGAATCGGAAGCCCACTACCCATTGAATTATATAAAGTTTTCTCAAAAACTGTTTGCTTATCAAGCACGAGATTTAATTTACTTCCTTTACCTCCAGCCTTTTGAAAACGTTCACTTTTTCCTGCTGCTAATATTAAAATGCCAATATTCATAGGTTACGTTATGTGTATATATATTTATTGCGTATCTCATAGATAAGGTATATTCAATAAGATAACAAGCTTTAGTTTTCATTAATTTGCTAATTATTAGTAGTTGAACAATAGTTAAATGGATATAGAATAAATATCAATGCAATTATAAAAATAAAAACACTGATACAGTAAAAATAAGTGTAAGGGTGTATTATGAGCAAAAGCAATGTCGAACTCTCCCGCAGACACTTTCTAAAATGTGCCGTTATTGCTGGGATATCTGTTTATTTAGCGCCTTTGTATAGCCGTGCCTTTGACGTGCTATTCGAGGAAAAAATCCTTCAATCTCCAGATTGGAATCCCGTAGATAAGCAAATAAAATTTCGAATTGATGGCTTTTCCAAAGTTCAAGGAGAAAAAGTATTTGCTCGAGATATACGCGCTCGCGATATCCCTCACTGGCCCAAAAAACAGGGTCATGCATTTCTACTTCGAGTTACTCAAGCCGATAAAATCTATCAAGGTTTTGACCTCAGTCGTCTTAAAGATGGGTTAATGCCTGATCGCCTTGTGACGGCAGCAGATTTAGAAAAAGATGGTGTCGCCTTCCCTGACTTTTATGGTGATGACATGTTGTTACCTACAGGGAAAACCCCCGCATATCTAGGTCAAGCGGTCGCTTTATTGATTTATCATGACTTCGCTAGATTTAACTTCGCGAAAGAAACGCTAAAATTCCGTGATGATATCATTCAATATGGCGCTTATACTGGCCCTCTCGAACGCAATCCTTGGGGAACTTACCGCGGTGTAAGAATTGGCGGAGAAACGCCTTATTCACCAGATGTATACTCTAGTCTAAAAGACATGCCAATTTCCCCTATCGGGATGAAAAAACATCTACCAGTTTGGCCCGAAGGGCGTGAAGGCGGAAAACTGGACGAAGAAGGCATGTTTTATGCTGATGAACTCGCCAAGCAGTTAGAAAACCCACCTGAAGATTGGCTAATTATTAAACGTAACTATTTCTCACAATCTATTGATACCGCAGCACTTGAGCCTGATAATGCTAATGGTTGGTATGATGCAAAAAACCAATCATTCCATTTAGTTATTCCAACTCAATCTCCTCAAGAAGTCGCAGCTTCGCTACCTGAGATGTTGGCAAAATCAAAATTTCCGATTAAACAAATTTTCTTACATCCTTGTTTTACCGTGGGTTATGGTTCCAAAGACCATGCACCATTTCCATACTATGGTGCTATGGCAACACTCTATGGTGATGGTGTACCAATTCGGTTAGCCAATGACCGCTATGAGCAATTTCAATCCAGTATTAAACGCCATGCTTTTGATATGGATTACACGTTAGCCGTTAATAAAAAAACCCACAAAATCGAAGCGCTTTCTGCATCATTCATTGGCGATGGTGGCGGGCGCTGTAACTTTACCCCTTCGGTTGTTATGGTCGGGGCAACTGGCGCCCAAGCAATCTACTACGTCCCTCGTAGTGATCTCTCAGCAGTCGGGATTGCGTCAAGGGCTGTAGATGCTGGCTCAGCTCGTGGCTATGGGACTTTGCAAGCAATGGCTGCCACCGATATGTTGATGGAAGAAGCCGCAAAATTACTGAATGCAGACCCTATAGAGTTTCGAATGAAAAACCTGATTAAATCAGGTATGAAAAATACCCAAGGCGCTATCCCTGGCGGCGCAATTCGTGCCGATGAAGTGCTATCCCGTTGTGCTGAGCACCCCATGTGGCTAGAAAGAGCCAAACGTAAAGCCGACTTTGAAGCAAAAAATAGTGGAAAACTATTTGGCACAGGTATTTCATGCGTACAAAAAGACTTTGGTACAGGAGCTGAATCTTCATTTGCCCGCGTCGAGCTAACTCCTGAAGGTAAAATTGCTATCTATCACAGTGGAGCGGAAATTGGCACAGGTATGTCAACCTCTCAGTCGGTGGTTTGCGCTAAATGGCTAGGTAAACCTGCAGAAGAAGCTCATTTTTCTGTCGTTGATTGGTCTGTATTACCGATGGTTTCGAGTGGTAATCCATTCGCTATGTCACAAGAAGAACAGGAACGCTTAGCACAGAACCCTCTTTGGACACCTAATTATTGTTCACCAGCAAGTGCGAGTAATTCCGCTTATTACTTCACTCAAAGTACGAATGAAGCCGCTCGATTAATATTCGAATATGGTTTATGGCCTGCTGCGATGTCTATTTGGCAAGAAGGTATTGGTAATGGACAAGCCGCTCCTCTCGTTGTTCGACGTGAAGATGCGCGTTGGGTTGAAAATGGCTTAACCGCTAATGGATTAGAAGTACTGAGTTTATCTCGCTTAGTTGAACGAACTTTCCAAATGGGTGGGGTTACAGGCGCCGTTTGCCACGTATTTAACCGCTGGCAATGGGCTGAAGCTGACTTCAAAATTAATGGTGAGACACGTCGTTTATACATTGATGGTCTTTCTTTACGCTTTGCAGATCAAGATTACCAAGTTTGGCATCGTGAAAAAGCCTATTATCCTGACACACAACGTAATAATGCAGGTGTCACCTACTACAGTGCTGTTGCTACACTTTCTGAGCTCTCAATTGATAAGGCAACGGGGCATGTTGAACTTCTAGATCATCATACTGTTGTTGAATGTGGCAACCTTATTGTACCTCAGCTTGTCTCAGGGCAGATCCAAGGTGGACTCGCGATGGGGATAGGCCACGCATTACACGAATATTTACCTCTCTATGAAGATGGACCGGGTAACGGAACATGGAATTTCAACCGTTATCATATGCCGTTAGCCAGTGATGTTGCCGTCTGGAAGCAGACAAATGAAATCCTACCGGGGCTTTCAGAAACAGATCCCCCTAAAGGTGTCGCAGAGGTCGTAATGATCCCTGTCGTTTCATCCATCGTTAACGCCATTGCTGACGCAACAGGACATCACTTCCTGCGCCTGCCAGTTCGCCCTGAAGACATCATAGAGGTAATATCATGAGCATAAATTTCCTTCCTCTCACCCTAACTATCAATGGCCAATCCTATGGACCGATAGATGTCCCTGCTGGCCTAATGATGATTGATTTCTTACATGAATACCTAGACCTAACGGGCTCAAGGCTCGGCTGTGGGCAAGGTATTTGTCACGCTTGTGTCGTGATATTAGACAACCCATCCGGTACAAGTGAAGAAATACGAACCTGCATCACAGGGGCTCATTTTTTTAATAATAAAAGTATTCGCACAATTGAAGGCGCTGCAACTAAAGAAGAAAACGGCGACATTACTTTATCCCCAGTGCAACAAGCTTTTGTTGAACACTTTAGTTTTCAATGCGGTTATTGCACCCCCGGCTTTGTTAATGCTGCAACTATTTTTATTGAGCAACTGCAGAAAAACCCAATTGCCGAAGAAGATTTAGAAGAAGCGATTAAACAAGCCCTTAATAATCATATCTGCCGCTGTACCGGTTATGTGCGTTATTACGAAGCCGTACGCGATGTGGTCCTCAGTACTCCAGGGTTACTCAAGGAGGCCATAAAATGATTAAACGCATTCTATTATGGCTTATAGCCATCATTGTTATCGTTTGGGCTGTGCTGTATTGGTACGAAAGCCGTACATTAGATGGCCCAGTGCAAAAAGTTACCGCGACAGCACAAGAAATCGAACGAGGCCATTACCTTACCCTTGCGAGTGACTGCGCTGCATGCCATACAAGTGCCAATGGCGCACCACTGGCAGGCGGTTTCCCTCTGGATACGCCATTCGGGACAATTTACAGCAGTAACTTAACGCCATCCGCTGATTTCGGTATTGGTCGTTGGACAAAAGACGAGTTCTATACCGCTTTGACTCAGGGTATTTCTCCCCCTAGCAAGCACCTTTATCCGGCCATGCCTTATACCTCTTATAAAGGAATAACGCGTGAAGATTCTGATGCTATTTACAGCTACCTCATGAGCCAACCTGCTGTCGATGTCGCTCCTCCTGAGAACGAACTGCCCTTTCCACTAAACCAACGTATGGCAATGATTGGCTGGAATTTATTGTTTTTTAACGATAAGCCCCTACCAAATAGTTCACAAGGTAGCTCTCCTGAATGGTTGCGAGGAAAGTATTTAGTCAATGTGTTAGAGCACTGCGCTGAATGTCATACTCCAAGAGGAAAACTTGGTGAAATGGATTTAGATAACTTTATGAAAGGTGGGTCTTTAGGCCGTTTTATGGCGCCAGATATTACACCTGAAGCTCTCGCAGCTCGCGGTTGGACAACAAAGGACTTGCAACAATTTTTTATGACCGGTATCGCTCCGCAAGGGTCTGCTTTCAGTGATATGCACCCGGTGATTTATCTTAGCTCACAACATCTCACACCTGAAGATAACAAAGCCATTGCGACCTATTTAATGGGCGACAACCCACCCGCAACTTCACCATTAAATATAGGTGAGGGTTCTCCACAGGGCCACCAAATTTACTTGGAAACTTGCTCTGGCTGCCATTCATACGATGGGGAAGGAAAACCTAATGTCGCTGTTGCGCTAAAAGGTAATTCAACGCTTCGTGATGTAGATAGTACTAATTTAATTAATACCATTTTGGATGGTTTACCTGAACAACCATTCCCAAATAACCAAAACATGCAAAGTATGCCTGGATTTGCAGGCCAACTTACAGATGAGCAAATCAGTGATTTGGTAAATTTCCTTCGGGTCCAATGGGGGGGACAACCCGCAGATGTCACCCCAGATAAAATTAAAGCATTACGTCAGTAACAACTAAAAAGCAGCTATCGAGCTTGTAGCAATATTAACAAGCTCGATAGTTCGCCACCAAATCAGCGCATAACAACCGATTCTATATCATTAAATACATGTTGATTTTATGTATTTATTAATAATATTCCATTTGATTTAATTAAATCATACCCCGATAAAACTCAGTGACTTTATTCAACACTGTCATATTAAGATGACTCTAACAATATTATTCACTTTCTTGAATAAATCCCTTTACTCATTCTTGATATACCTCTATAGATAACCTTACTATTTACATAATTTCTTATCTAACTTACTGAGCAATCTGATATTAATCATCAATTTTAGAATAGATATCATCGAAACAAAATAATATTACTATTAACAATTAAGATGAATTATTTATCTCCATCACTAATAAAATCTCCTAAGAATATAATCAGGGAGCACTAAATGTCGGGACAAATTTCTAGACGCAATTTTATCAAACTCGGAACCATTGCAGGTATTGCTGTTATGGTCGGTAAATTACCTTTTGCTAGTGCAATGGAGCTTGATTCAGATTCTCCCCCAACAGATTGGATCGGTCAAAATGGTAAAGCTCGTTTTCGTTGGGACGGTGTGGAGAAGGTAACAGGACGTAAAAACTTTGCACGCGATTACCGAGCAAAAGATATTCCTGGCTGGCCTAAAAAACAAAGTTATGCCTTTATGTTAAAAGCAACGGAAGCGAATAAAACCTTTGAAGGCATCAACATTTCAATGCTAGGGCCAAATCTACAACCCGATAAAATTGTTTTGCAAGAAGACCTTATACGAGATGGTTTAAATATTCCTCAAGATACTAGTATGGGGAAAGGGTTCTATGGCACCAATATTTTAGTCCCTCTTGGTGAGACGCCCCCTATTATCGGCCACCCTGTTGCCATCTTAATTTATCAGGATTTTGATCATTTTAGTGCTGCACAACGAATGCTACGGTTTGCAACGAACACGGTAAAATACGGTGCCGTCACCGGCCCCAAACCGCCAGCTAACTATGGAGCAGCCCGTTACGTTCGCATTGGGGGTGAAACACCACTTTCCCCTTCCATTTTTTCTCCTTACCAAGATTCAGGAATTAAAGGCGGTTTTGATGGTAATACCCCCATTTGGCCCCCTTATGACCCTAAACATGCACTAACCATTCCACCTGTCATTCGAAAAGATCGCGGGGGTGGTTTTATTCAAGCCTTACACCAAGCAAAAAAACACCCCGATAAACAAGAAAAAGCCATGGATTACGCACGGCAAATTGAGCAAGAGGTCGAAGCTGCAAAACAGGACCCCAATAAATTTGTCATTGAACGCCACGGTTTTTCTCAGTCTATCGACCCCTGTGCTATGGAGCCAGATAACTGTAACACTTGGTATGATGCACAAACCAAAACACTGCATATTTTAACCGCGACACAATCACCTGCTGGTGTAGTAAATGCAGCAGCAGAGTTATCTAAAAACAATAAACACTTTTCAGTCGAGAATATTGTGCTATTAACTGGCTCTACGGTAGGTTATGGCTCAAAAGACTATTCGGTTTTCCCGTTCTATTCTATGGTGGCAAGTTTCTATGCCGATGGGCTACCAGTACGTATGGCAAACGACCGCTATGAACAATTTCAAATGGGGATGAAACGCCATTCCATTGAAATGGATGTCACCATTGTGGGTGATAAAAAAACGGGTAAATTTGATGTATTAAAAGGTACTTATAACTGTAATGGCGGAGGTCGTGAAAACCTTTCCGTTGCCGTATCTCACGTTGCTGTCCGTGGAGCCCAATCGATTTATTATTTCCCTAAATCGGACTTAACAGCCTTAGCAATGGCGACCCCTGCAGTTGAAGCCGGCTCTATGCGTGGTTTTGGGTCATTACAATCTATGGCGGTCACCGAGTTAATGGTCGATGAAATCGCCCATGATCTTAACATTGACCCTATCGAGTTACGCCGCCGTAACGCTATTTTAGAAGGTTATCCAAATACTCAAGGTGGTGTTATTGCAGGCGATCCTCGCAATGTAGAAATGTTAAACCTAGCAGAAAACCACCCAATTTGGGTCGAACGTAATAAAAATAAAGCAGAATATGAAGCAAAAAACCCGGGGAAACTCTACGGTGTTGGTTTTGCTCAAGTACAACAAGTTTACGGCTCAAGTGGCGTTCCTACTATCCTCTCCCTAGAATTTGACGCCAATGGCAAACTCACCATGCGCCATTGTATGCAAGAAATTGGTACTGGCGGCACAACCGCACAACAAGTGATGGTATGGCAGGCGCTGAGTAAAGCCCCTGATGTTGTCGAGTTTGGTGTCACTGAATTTGAGGAGTTACCCCTTAAAACCAGTTGGGCAGACCAGAAAAAACAAGATGAGTTATCTAAAACTGATCCTTATTGGACGCCCGCTCTTATCCCTGATATGAGCTCATCTAGTGGCGTTTACTACATTGGTTTCGGTACTCGCCAAGCCGGGCATTTTCTATTGGAAAACACACTCTGGCCTGCCGCAAAAAGTATTTGGAGTGAAGGTCCTGGTGGTGGAGCTTTCAATGGCTTAAATGTCGAATTCGCAGATATCCGAGTAGGGCCTGAAGGTATTGGCGGCGGAGGCATGAAACCAATTCCCTTCGACAAACTTGCAAAAAGAGCCCATGAAATGGGGTTAATTACAGGCGTCGCCGTACATGGATACTCAAGCTGGCAATGGGCTCGTGCAGAATTTGATATTCCTACTGTTGGCTTAAAAAACCTCCCTCTTGATGCGATATCTGTACGTTATGGTGATGGTGCATCACAAAAATTGAAAAAACAAATGACAACAGGCGGTTATCATTTCATTAAACGTAATATTGCCTACTACCCGCCGACACAGCGCGCAAAAGCCGACCCGACTACAGTGACGCCCGCATCCTGTTTAGTTGAGCTAAATGTCAATACCATGACTGGCGAAGTCGAGATCATGCGTCACCATATGATTATGGACCCCGGCACTATGATTGTACCTGAATTAGTATCTGGGCAAATCCAAGGTGGCACCGCAATGGGGATTGGTCACGCATTAATGGAAGAGCTCCCGTTATATGAAGATGGCCCCGGTAATGGAACATGGAATTTTAACCGCTATGTTCTGCCTCGAGCTAAAGATGTCGCCGTATGGCAGCAAACCATCGATTACTTACCGCCCCTTTCTGAGACCTCACCACCAAAAGGTATGGCTGAACTTGGAATGATCCCCATCTTACCAGCGACTAGTAATGCATTAACCCACGCTACAGGCAAGCGTTTCTACGAATTCCCGATTACGGTTGATAAAATTAAAAAGGCCCTCTCATGAATATCAAAAATGCCGTTCCGATTATTGAGCGCAAGCCATTAACACTGACCATTAACGGCAAAAAAATTGGTCCTATTGATGTCCCTGTTGGTATGCCAATGATTGAATTTTTACATGAATATTTAGACCTCACTGGTACTCACTTCGGCTGTGGGCAAGGGATCTGCCACGCTTGCACCATCATGGAAATTCAACCCGATGGCTCAACGATTGAAAGCCGCACCTGCATCTTTGGTGCTCATTACTTTAATCATAAAAATATTGTCACCATCGAGGGGCAAGCTAAACTTGATGAACAAGGCAACGTCATTGAATTAACACCAATCCAGCAAGCCTTTATCGAAAACTTCTCTTTCCAATGTGGGTATTGTGCCCCTGGTTTTGTCACTGGCGCGACGGTATTTCTTGATAAGCTCAAGAAACACCCAATTAAACGCGCAGAGCTAGAACATGCAATAGAAGAAGCTCTCAACGAACATATTTGCCGTTGTACCGGCTATGTACGTTATTATGAAGCGGTGAGAAAAGTTGCTCTCGACACCCCCGGCTGTGTAATAGACTAAGGGGAAAGACAATGACTAAATCTAGCTCCATACGTAAAACGTTCTATATCATCATCGTAATATTCATAGCGCTTATGCTTTCTATCCTATTCGGTGCATTTCGAACCTCTAGTATCGCAACTAATATCGATAAACCACTGACCTCAGAAGAAATCGCAAAATTACTGCCTAGAGGCCAAGAATTGGCAACAGCAGGAGACTGTTTTGGTTGTCATTCTTTGCCTGAGGGGCCGCTAGCGGCAGGAGGACGAGCCATTGAAACGCCATTTGGGACCATTTATTCCACCAATATCACCCCCGACAAACAATTCGGCATCGGTAACTATACGCGTGCCGATTTCCATCGAGCATTAAAAGACGGTATTGGCAAAGAAAGAGGGAACCTCTATCCTGCGATGCCTTTTGTCTTTACACATATGACAACATCAGAAGATATTGATGCCTTATATGCTTATGTGATGTCACTTCCTCCCATGGCGGTGCCAAACAAAGAAAATACGGGGGTTTTTGTCCTCCCAGTCCGTCCGTTTATGAACTTTTGGACACTACTGAACTTCCCGAAACGAAATGCACCACATGACCCGCAACGTTCTGCCGAATGGAACCGCGGTGCTTATCTTGTCGAAGGGTTAGCTCACTGTGGCGCCTGTCATTCACCACGTAACCTTATGATGGGCGTAGAGTTTTCACGTTCACTTCAAGGTGGAGAGGAAGCAGGTTTGGCAATTCCTAATATTACTGCCGCAGCACTGTCTAAGCATGGTTATGATACTGCCTCACTAAGCCAATTTTTACTCACAGGTAACGCACCACAAGGCTCTGCTTTTGCAGATATGAGCACTGTCACACACTTTTCCACTAGTCAGATGAAAAAAAGTGATGTCGATGATATGGCTATTTATTTAATGACCGATAAACAAGGAAAAGTACTTGGCAAAAAAGAGCCGCCAGCTCCACTTCCTGAAGCTAATAGCCAACAAATGGCTGATACCGCAGGGACTATGGAGCAAGGGCGTCTGATGTATATGTCGACCTGCGCAGGCTGTCACGGCATCACAGGGGAAGGCGTTCCTAATGGCATTCCAGCCTTAAAAGGTAACGCTATTTTAGCAATGGATAGCCCCGAGACTTTTATAAGTGTGGTATTAACCGGTATCCCGACAACAACGTTCCCTAATGGCCAACGTATGTACGCCATGCCAAGTTTTGCAGATGATTTAACATCACAAGAGATAGCCGATTTAATTTCATGGGCGCGAGCCGAATGGGGAGGACAAAGTAACCCTGTTACCGTTGAGCAAGTTGAAAAGCTGAAAAAGGCAGCGCAATAACCAACAAAGCCCCTTAATACGAACTTAAGGGGCTCAAATTGCCAGTCATAAGGGTGAATTCCCATATTGGATACATTTCTTATCTTGTTTATCGCAACCATGACGAAAGCAATTTACTGCCATATGCATAAAAAACTTAAGGCACCCCGATAAGAACAACTTTTATGGGTTAAGCGCTTCAATTCGTGAGTAAGTTAGCTGCACTTTACACGCTAGCATTACATCCCCCATTCCGGTTCCACCGAGTAATGCATCTGCCTGACGTTGGCACTCACTAACTCTAAATGCAAGGAAATCATCCTGCGATTTTTTTAATGATGTAATCGCCTGTGTCGTCGCAGATGAATTCAACTGTTTTAGATGTGTTTCATTGTCGGTAAGTGCTTGCTTCATTAGCTCATCGGCTTTATCTAATTTACTTTGCAAACAAGCTTGAACCGCAGTTCGTGGAGCATCTGCAATTTGCTCATAGCATTCTTTGAGAGGGCCCTCTGTGACTTTAGTATCTGGGGTAGCATCAGCATAAGAGAATGCCGGTATAGCAATTGCCGTAGCGATAATTAGCGCTTTTGATGTGCTAAATTTCATGAAAACCTCTCAATTCGTATATGAATTAACTTTTTAACTCATTCTAATATTAAGGTCTACACAAGTACCTGATTTATGGATTAGTCTTAGTTATTTTTGTGAACCTATATTTAAGCGATTCTTCGTAATAAATCCATTCTGGATAAAGGTCAGCGCCCATCCATAACCAGTTGATTAACATTAATAAAAAAATATTAGTTGAGATTTATCGTCTACAAATAACCATATACATTAAATTAATTTAGCTAGCAAAGCTAACTCCTTCCTCTAATATAATTCTAAACTAAATTGTTCTTGAATATAAAACAATCATAAGATATTCACCGGATCAACATCCCGAGAGAATACACACATTTCAGAGCTTTTATTTCCCAATACTGTTGCCCCTGCTCATAACCACGTCATACTATAGCGAATTATGCGACATGTACTTTTATCTACACTCATTTATTACGATCTGTGGTATTTTATTACCTGAATACAATCTTCGAATAAACTCACAGAATTTAGTTAACTCAATACGTTAGAACAGACAATATTATGACTGATAAGCAAAGTTTCGAATCCCACACCCCCATGATGCAGCAGTATTTAAAACTAAAAGCACAACATTCAGACATACTGCTGTTTTATCGTATGGGTGATTTTTACGAACTCTTCTTCGATGATGCAAAAAAAGCCTCTCAATTATTGGACATCTCGCTCACTAAACGCGGGCAATCTGCGGGGCAACCTATACCAATGGCTGGGGTTCCTCACCATGCCGCCGAAGGCTACTTAGCCAAATTGGTGCAAATGGGTGAGTCTGTCGCAATTTGCGAACAAATTGGCGACCCAGCAACAAGCAAAGGGCCGGTAGAGCGCCAAGTCGTACGCATTGTCACCCCCGGCACCATTACTGATGAAGCTCTTTTAAATGAGCGGCAAGACAACTTACTGGCCGCGGTTTGGCAAGACCCACAAGGTTTTGGTTATGCCACTTTAGATATTACCTCTGGGCGTTTTATTATTAGCGAAATTGCCGACGAAGAAGCACTGCAAGCTGAACTTCAGCGCACTCGCCCTGCTGAGTTACTGTACCCAGAAGACTTCGCTAGCATGTCACTTATTGAACATAATAAAGGGTTACGTCGTCGCCCATTATGGGAATATGAACTCGATACGGCAAAACAGCAGCTTGGCTTACAGTTTGGTACCAAAGACTTAGTCGGGTTTGGCGTCGAAAATGCCCACAAAGCCCTTCGTGCAGCAGGCTGTTTACTGCAATATGTGAAAGATACACAACGTACTTCGTTACCCCACATTCGCAGTATTGTGATGGAAAAACAAAATGATAATGTCATTTTGGATGCAGCAACTCGTCGAAATTTAGAGATCACACAAAACCTAGCCGGCGGTACAGAAAATACCCTTGCCGCAATTTTAGATATGTGTGTCACCCCAATGGGTAGCCGCATGTTAAAACGCTGGCTGCATACACCTTTAAGAAACATTCAAGTCTTGAATAACCGCCAGCAAGCTATTGGGGCTCTACAGGAATGTGGTTTTGAACTGCAACCTTTTTTACGTCAAATTGGGGATTTAGAACGTGTATTGGCCCGTCTTGCGTTACGTTCTGCACGGCCTCGTGACTTAACGCGCATGCGCCATGCTTTCCAACAATACCAAGATATTCATCAAATCTTGGGGCAATCCAATAGCGCCTACTTGCAAGATTTACAACAACGGATTGGCCAATTTGACGAACTACAAGCGTTACTTGAAAGAGCCATTATCGATGCTCCGCCAGTCTTAGTTCGTGATGGCGGCGTCATCGCCCCAGGGTATAACAGTGAACTCGATGAATGGCGTGCACTCGCAGATGGTGCTACAGATTACCTAGATAAACTGGAAATTCGCGAAAGGGAAAAACTGGGGATAGACACACTTAAAGTTGGTTATAACGCGGTGCACGGGTACTATATCCAAGTCAGCCGAGGTCAAAGCCACCTAACTCCAATCCACTATGTTCGTCGTCAAACCCTAAAAAATGCAGAACGCTATATTATTCCTGAATTAAAGGAATATGAAGATAAAGTACTGACATCAAAAGGGAAAGCGTTAGCAATTGAAAAAGCATTATATGATGAGCTATTTGATATGTTACTTCCTCATCTTGCTGAATTACAAACCAGTGCAGAAGCACTAGCTGAGCTAGACGTATTAGCAAACCTTGCTGAACGCGCAGATACTTTAGGCTATGCTTGCCCACAACTCACTGAAAAAGCAGGTATTCAGATTACTGAAGGCCGCCACCCAGTTGTTGAGCAAGTACTGAGTGAACCCTTTATATCTAACCCTCTATCACTGTCACCACAGCGTCGCCTACTGATCATCACAGGGCCAAATATGGGTGGTAAAAGTACTTATATGCGCCAAACTGCATTGATCACATTGCTAGCCTATATCGGTAGCTTTGTGCCTGCGAGTAAAGCGGTTATTGGTCCAATTGACCGGATCTTTACCCGTGTTGGGGCTTCTGATGACCTTGCTTCTGGCCGCTCAACCTTCATGGTTGAAATGACTGAAACAGCGAATATTCTCCATAATGCAACTGAACATAGTTTAGTATTAATGGATGAAATAGGACGAGGGACTTCCACCTATGATGGGCTTTCACTCGCTTGGGCTTGTGCTGAAAACTTAGTGAATAAAATCAAAGCAATGACATTATTTGCTACCCACTATTTTGAGTTAACTACACTGCCAGAAAAGCTCGAAGGTGCTGTCAACATCCACCTTGATGCCATTGAACACGGTGATACTATTGCCTTTATGCATAATGTCCAAGATGGTGCCGCCAGTAAAAGTTATGGCCTAGCAGTAGCCTCTCTTGCTGGTGTCCCTAAGGATGTCATCAAGCGAGCTAAACAGAAATTGAAAGAACTTGAGGTTATCTCCAATAATGCCAATACCAGCCATGTTGATAGTGCGCAACTTAGCTTCTTAACCACAGAAGAAGCCGAGCCCTCACCCGCACTAGCGGCATTAGACAGTATTGACCCGGATAAACTCACACCTCGCCAAGCCCTTGATTGGATTTATCGTTTAAAGGACATGAATATATAACATGAATGAGTATCAACAATTACTGGCGCCAATCCGCCAGTTTTTGCAATGTGAAACACCCGATGCTTGGGTGCAAAAAGCATGTTTACCTGAAAGCTTACCCATTATTTTAAAAGACCACCTATTATGCGAACTAAAAGCCGCGCAAAGTGCCATGTTTTTAATTCGCAAATATGCGGTAGATAAGCAAAGTGCTACTGTATTACTTGAATGGTTTAAACCCTATGAAGCATTCGCTTATGATCGAATTGGCGATATATATACGTTAAAAAATAAAAACCAAATTTCCAAGCAAATACTCGCGAAAAAACAATCGCCTTATAGCCAAGACTTAATTGATAAAATGGTATTGCTTATCAAAGAAGAGCTTCACCATTTTTATCAAGTTCTTGAAATTATGCACCAAAGGAATATTCCCTATGATGGGATAACCGCAGGGCGTTATGCAAAAAGCTTATTTAGCTATATTAGCCCTCATGACCCTAAAACCTTGGTTGATAAACTCATTATTGGTGCTTATATTGAAGCCCGTTCATGTGAACGCTTTGCGAAACTGGCACCTTATTTAGATGAGCAACTGGCTAACTTTTATATTTCATTATTGCGTTCTGAGGCACGTCATTACCAAGATTATTTACACTTAGCGCAATTAATTAGCAAACAAGATATCACTGAACGTATTAATTACTTTGGTATTATTGAAGCTGAACTAATTTCTACCCCTGATGATGATTTTAAGTTTCATAGTGGTGTACCAATCACTTTAACTCGTGCATATTGATATAAAAAAATCCCTATAAACTTTCATCTATAGGGATTTTGAATAACTAACCTAGTTAGTGCTCTACATGTTGAATAATGCTTCTAATGTCAGCTCTTCACCATGTAAAATATCTTTTAACCGCCTTAAACCTTCGACTTGGATCTGACGAACCCTTTCTCGAGTGAGCCCAATTTCGCGCCCAACCTCTTCCAGAGTTTCTGCTTCATAACCTAAAAGCCCAAAACGTCGTGCTAAAACCTCCCTTTGTTTTGGGTTCAATTCAAATAACCATTTAACAATATTCTCTTTTAAATCATTATCTTGAATTGTATTTTCTGGACCTGAATCATTATCATCAGACAATACCTCAAGCAAAGATTTTTCTGAATCCCCTGCAATTGGAGTGTCAACAGACGTAATACGTTCATTTAAGCGCAACATCCGGCTGACATCTTCGACAGGTTTATCTAACTGTTCAGCGATTTCTTCAGGGCTTGGCTCATGGTCCAGCTTTTGGGCTAATTCACGTGCAGTACGAAGGTAAATATTGAGTTCTTTAACGATATGAATAGGAAGGCGAATTGTACGAGTTTGGTTCATGATAGCACGTTCTATCGTTTGACGTATCCACCATGTTGCATACGTCGAAAATCGAAACCCTTTTTCAGGATCGAATTTCTCAACAGCACGGATCAACCCAAGATTCCCTTCCTCGATCAAGTCGAGTAAAGCAAGACCTCGATTATTATAACGGCGAGATATTTTTACAACTAAACGAAGATTACTTTCAATCATGCGTTGACGCGACGCAACATCACCGCGCAATGCACGCCTTGCATAAAAGACTTCTTCTTCAGCTGTAAGGAGCGGTGAGAATCCAATTTCACTGAGATAAATTTGGGTGGCATCCAGAACACGTTGGTTTGTGTTCTGGAGTAAATCCATTTCTTCATCCTGCTCTGAAACTAGATCCTCTTCTTTAAACTGACTCTCATCAAATGCATCATCTAAATTGCTTTCGTCGAGGTCATTATATAACTCGTTAACTTTCAGCGAACTTTGGCTCATCAGTGACTCCTACCCTTGATAATGCGGACAGAATGTCAAAGCATTCCGCCCAGTTTATCGCTGCGGCAAATAGCGCAACGGGTTTACTGATTTTCCCTTGTAACGAATTTCAAAGTGTAATCTAACCGAACTTGTTCCAGTACTACCCATGGTGGCTATTTTTTGACCTTCAGTGACATCCTGTTGATCACGCACAAGCAACGTATCGTTGTGTGCATAGGCACTCAAGTAGTCATCGTTATGTTTTATAATTATTAGATTTCCATATCCACGCAAAGCATTACCTGCGTAAACGACTTTTCCTGGAGCAGCAGCAAGTACAGCTTGACCACGAGAACCTGCAATATCTATCCCTTTGTTCCCGCCTTGAGCATCTGAGAAACTTTCAATCATTTTCCCATCTGCCGGCCAACGCCATTTTATTGACGAATTATTTGTACTACTAGCTGCGGTTGAAGCAGTTGTGGTCGTCGGAGCTGTTGCCGTCGTTGAAACTTGCGTTGCAGGTTTCTTATTATTAGGCAACATCTTACCTGTAGTTTGACCACCACTATTTTCAGGATACGCATTAGTTGTTCGAAGATCAACCGGTTGCTGATGACTATTTGATGAATTTGAGGCTAATTGAGTGCTCGAGTTCACATTTGTGTTACCAATATTAATAACTTGCCCTACATTTAAGCTGTATGGCTCAGGAATATTGTTTCGAGATGCTAACTCACGGAAATCATTACCCGTTATATAAGCAATGTAAAATAGCGTATCACCGCGCTGAACAGTATAACTATTACCGCTATAACTGCCTTTTGGTATATTGCCGTAGTCACGGTTATACACAATACGCCCTTCTCCATTGGTCGTAACAGGCCCTGAAGATGAAGTACGACTAACCGGTTGTGTATTGGTATTACTTGATAAATTTGGGCGTGCAGACGGCATTGCCGTACTCACCCCCGTATTTGATGACGATACGGGTGCCACTCTTTGCGTCGTTGGCTGGCGAGATTGGCTATCATTCACACTGGAAATAGGTGCTGCCGTATGATAAGGCGTGGAACAGCCTGCCAATAGTGCTCCGCTAAATGAAAAGATGACTGCCCATCGAATTCTGCTTATAGGGCTAACAATTTTCATGCTTCTTCTCCCGTGAAGAAAAATCTGACGTGACAATGCAAAATAATGTCAGTAATAGAGATACCATAAAATATTTCACTTATTAAAACAGAAATACAAAATAGTGAACAAGTTAAATATATCAAAAATATAACAATTTGAGATTATGACTCAATAGTTTGAGCCTATTATCCAATTTAAGAGGGTTAAACTATCATATTTAGAATAGTTTTACTGCTATTTGAGTTAATGAAGTATTCGCAATAGTATTTATGTAGACTAATGATACAAAATTACCCAGTGCGGTGATGGATAAATACCATTGCAAATAGATTAAAGAAGGTCACCCGCAACTAATGGAACAAAACGCACTTTCTCGATGACATTAGCATGGTAATCATTACCACGACGGGTAATGAGCTTTAAAGATTGTTCTTTATCTCCAACAGGTAAAACCATCCGCCCACCATCTTTCAATTGCTCCAGTAACATGGTTGGCACTTCAGTCGGC
The DNA here is from genome assembly GCF_044006275.1 of Providencia sp. 2024EL-00732. Classification (NCBI taxonomy): domain Bacteria; kingdom Pseudomonadati; phylum Pseudomonadota; class Gammaproteobacteria; order Enterobacterales; family Morganellaceae; genus Providencia; species Providencia sp. 2024EL-00732. Next base: position 48,932 of record NZ_JBIPDG010000016.1, read on the forward strand.
GCAGCTGTCACAATGATAGCATCGAAAGGGCCCTTTGATTGCCACCCTTCCCAACCATCACCATGGCGAGTTGACACATTATGTAAATCAAGCTGTTTTAAACGCCGCTTTGCGGACCATTGCAAACTTTTCACTCGTTCAACAGAGAAAACATGCTCAACTAAATGAGCAAGTACTGCCGTTTGATAGCCAGACCCTGTCCCTATTTCAAGCACCTTGTCATTCGGTGACAAAGACAGCAAGGCGGTCATTTTAGCCACTATGTATGGTTGCGAAATAGTCTGACCATAGCCTATCGGCAATGGAATATTATCGTAGGCTTTATGTGAAAGAGCTTCATCCACAAAGCGTTCTCGAGGCACGAGTGAAATTGCGTCTAATAGGCGCTCATCGTGAATTCCCTGTTGGCGTAATTGAGCCAAAAGATCTTTCATGAGCCCTGTTATCATTTTACTAGCACTCCTGATTTTTCTAGCCATTCTTCCACTAACGTGTGCGTTTTATAGGCTGTTAAGTCAACTTGCAATGGGGTTATCGAAACATAGCCATGTTGTACAGCTTCAAAATCGGTCCCCGGACCAGCATCTCGAATTTCACCAACAGGGCCTAGCCAATACAGCATATTACCTTTCGGGTCTTCTAAGCTATATACCTCAGATGCAGCATGCCGGCTTCCACAGCGAGTCACTTTGATACCTTTAATATCCTCATAAGGAATATCAGGTACGTTGATATTTAAAATATTACCCGCACGCAGAGGGCTCTTTTGCAGCAACATCAAGATATTACATGTTACCCTTGCCGCACTTTCATAATGAGTATCTCCATCTAATGACACGGCAATCGACGGTAAGCCTAAGTGACGCCCCTCAGTAGCCGCAGCGACTGTACCTGAGTAAATCACGTCATCCCCCAAGTTCGGCCCACAATTGATACCTGAGACCACAATATCAGGCCGTGGGCGCACCACTTTATTTACCCCGATATACACACAATCTGTTGGCGTGCCTTCTTGTACCGAAAGGTCACCATTACTTAACGTTTGAATTCTCAAAGGCTTATCTAATGTTAGTGCATTCGACGCACCACTGCGATTGCGGTCTGGGGCAATCACTTGAACATGATAATATTGGCGTAGCGCAGCCGCTAGGGTTTGGATACCCGGTGCATTTACGCCATCGTCATTACTCAATAAAATCTTTAGCATCGACATTATCCTTTGATGTAATTGAAGTTTATTTTTAAGGTCAAGGATATTGTCCTGCCTGTTGTCCTAAAAATTTTTAGTGACCAATAAAATGACACTGAAAAGCATCAGCATCACGTTTATGATATAACACTATTATGTGATTAGGCTAGTTTGCTATTTTATCAGCCCCTCTCATTTTTGCGTCACAATTTCGGCACAGTTATTAGTTAGTATTGGCGACTCTATCCAAATACCAGCCAGTATCTGTTTTTGTTAACGTGACTATTGCAGACCTAACGAAAAAATAAGGTCATTCAAGAACTAAATAATCTGATTAATCAGCGTGAATTGCTCAGCACCCTAGCATCTAAAATGACGATATTGGGCAGAGGGGGAAATACTATTTGAATGCGCTTCAAAAAACTTTAACGCTAAATCGTTAGAACTGATTAAATGGCGTAAATAAGGCGGGGAACTACTCTTTTTCGGAAGGAATATGGGAAATGTACACGTTCTGGAAAGAAAATGCAGCAGGCCAAAACTCATCAATATATTGATACTCAGGGCTATCCAGCCCCTAACATATCACGCGCTGCCTTTACAGTCATAAACAGTCGATTAGACTGATTCGGCAACGATTTAAAACCATACCCTTCGTACCACTTTTTCGCTTTAGTATTTTTTGCATCAACGATGATCATCGGCACAGGCATGTCCTCAGCTGCCGCTATTATTCTTTTAACAGCATCAATAAGGACGACTCCTCCATACCCCTTATTTTGCTCAGTTAAGTCTACCGCTAAACGGGATATCAAAGCACAATAAACTTCATTTGGGTATAAAGATGCAAGCTTAGGCGGCAATTCAGTTAATGAAACTTTGGTGATAGCCAAAGCGTAAAACCCAACTATTTTGTTTGGTATAGTTGAGTCACTCAGCACAAAAGTTCGAGCCACCTCTTTTTTAGCATGTTGATTTGCCGTCTGACCTAAATAATTATTTAGGTCAGACTCTCCGCAATCAAACGCAGCTCTATTATGAATGTTCTTATCAAGCTTTACTATTTCCATTACTACTTAATTCCTTATGTCTTTTAGCCGCCCTTATGAATTTCTCATTCATTTCTGTTGGCTTATCAAGTAATTCAACGAATGCTATAGCATCGCGTTGACACAACTTTAATAGCGCATTTTCAGCTATTAGTTTCTTGGCCTCATTAGCGGCGGCCATCGCTATAAAACTGCTTAACGAACTAAAACCAGATAGGGCTAACGCCGTATCTAAAAGCTCTTTATTTTCTTTAGGCATTCTTATTGTGATTCTTTCGTTTTCGATTTTTTCTTTACTTATCATTTTATTAGTTCGATTTTTCATTACCTTAGTATTCATTATTTTAACTCCAGTAGGATTAGAAATTTTTTTTCGATTAGTCGTTGTCACCTTCCTTTTCGGTCTTATTCACTTCATAGGTTAAAATTAGCACAAATAATTACCGGCGTCAAAATGACGCCATCAAAAAAGTAAGCCGATCACTTAATTAAAAAACGCGAGCCCCCAATAAATAACAATTAAATTTACCCTACAATACGCCCTAATCTAAATTACCAATAAAATACAAGGCGGCCATCGCTATCAGTGACGTTATACGCTTTGTCTTTTGGTTTGTGGGATTTTATTTTTATATCCGTATGAGATATCAGTACGAGCCATAAAAAAACAGGACAACTTAAGGTTGTCCTGTTTTTTATGGCTATCAATGGATACCTATGGATAAAGATTACTCAATAAAATCTTTAGCATCGGCATTATCCTGCCCATTTTGATTGATAATTTCTCTTACTACACTTGTCGCAAAACTACCTGAGTTTAAGAAAAATGTTAGCTTTACTGTCGTGTTATCTAACCATTGCCATTGCAATCCCTGAGGCTTGATAATAACGGCTCTTCTCACCAAAGATGCGCGTTCACTTTTCATTAAAGCCATAAATGGCTGATAATCTTCTAAGCAATGAATTTCAAACCCTAATGCGTCATCTTGCGAACCTAACTCGCCATCACCAGGAAGAGGGGCAGTAATACTTAACTCTGTTGATAACACACGTTCTTGCAGTGTTAATAACTCATCCGAAGTTGCAACAAACCAACTCCCCCGACCCGTTAGTTGTAATGCATCCCCTAATAGCACTTGATGTACCGTATTATTCGCAATACGTTCACTCGCGATATGGTTAAACATTGCACTGCGAGCCGCAGAAAGATAAAAACTGCGTTTATTCCGCTCACGAACATGAATCTCTTGGTTTGCCCAACGTAATGCTTGGGTCAGATTCTGCCCACCACGACCAAAGCGTTGCTCACCAAAATAATTAGGTACTCCAGATAATGCGACTTTTTCTAAGCGTTGTTCAACATCTTTCGCATCTGAAATATCACGCAAAGTGATTTCAAATTGATTTCCTTTCAAGGAACCAATACGTAATTTCCGTTTTTGCCGTGTAGTGGCAAGCACGCGGCATCCTTCAAGCTGCCATGCAGAAAAATCTGGCGTTTCCTTACCCGGCATTTGTAAGCAAAACCACTGCTCAGTCACCGCATGCCTATCTTTTAAACCTGCATAGCTGACAGCTCTAGCTGAAATTTTAGCAAACTTTGCTAATTGCTCAGCAACAAACAGCGTATTACACCCTGTTTTTTCGACACGAACCATGACATGTTCGCCTTCACCATCGAGCTCAAAGCCTAAATCTTCTTTGACAATAAAATCTTCAGGAACACTTTTTAGCGTGCCAGAAGACAACGGCTTACCATGCAGGTACTGAACATTCATTGCTTTCATTACTATTATCTTTGACTAAAAGAACAACCGCGGCGCAGGCAATGCCTTCTTTACGCCCCACAAACCCCAACTGCTCCGTCGTCGTGGCTTTCGCATTAACATCATCCATATGACACTCAAGGTCTTCAGCAATATTGACCCGCATTTGAGCAATATGCGGCAACATTTTAGGCGCCTGAGCCATAATGGTAATATCAATATTACCAATACGATAACCTTTAGCACGTACATGACAAAAGGCTTCCCTTAGTAACACACGGCTATCAGCCCCTTTAAATGCAGGGTCAGTATCTGGAAATAATTTACCGATATCTCCTAACGCAGCAGCACCGAGTACTGCGTCAGTTAGTGCATGCAATACAACATCACCATCTGAGTGCGCGAGTAGGCCTTGCTCGTAAGGGATGCGCACGCCACCAATGATGATAGGGCCTTCACCACCAAATTTGTGTACGTCAAAACCGTGTCCGATTCTCATTTTTTTTCCTTAATTGTTCATTCTTGAAAGATAAAACTCCGCCAAGGTGAGATCTTCTGGGCGTGTCACTTTTAGATTATCTGCGCGCCCCGGAACTAATACCGGTTGATAACCGCAATATTCAAGTGCAGAGGCTTCGTCTGTGATCACTGCATTTTCTTTCAAGGCTTTACTTAGACAGTCCCGTAATAATAATAGCGGGAAAAATTGTGGTGTCAGCGCATGCCATAGAGCCTCACGTTCAACAGTATGGTCGATTAACTGGCTGGCTTTTAAACTGCGTTTCATGGTGTCACGAACAGGCGCCGCGAGTATCCCACCACAGCAGTTTTGTTCTGTTGTTAATTGAATAATTTTATTTAAATCTGACTGGTGGAGGCAAGGACGAGCAGCATCATGGACTAACACCCAACAATTTGAGAGTTCAGGTTGCGCCGCTAAAAAATTGACACCGGCAAGGACCGAATCTGCACGTTCCTTTCCACCAATAACCGCAGTAATTCGAGGGTTTGTTGAAATAGCTAGCTGCTGAAAATATTCATCTTCTGAGCTTAGTGCAATGATAATATGTTTAACATTATTATTTGCTAGCAATGCACTCAGTGTATGTTCAATGATCGTTTTGCCAGCCACCCGTAGATATTGTTTGGGGCAATCGGCATTCATGCGGCTCCCTATCCCTGCCGCAGGAATTAGCGCAACAATTTGAGGGTCATTGTTTTGTAGGGCTCGGGTTTGTGGGGTATTGTCTGGATTTATCATTATTAGATTCTTACATCAGAAATAATCAGGCTAATGGGCATACCATTTTTGCATCGTTATTATTGTGTGGATTTTTGGTTATTACTTTCTTTAACCACCCGATAAAAAGATTCCCCAGGCTTGATCATCCCAAGCTCACTACGAGCTCGTTCTTCAATCGCATCCTGCCCATCATTTAAATCATTAATTTCCGCAAATAGCTGTTCATTACGCATTTTCAAGCGCGAGTTAACAATTTCCTGAGCAGCAACATCATCTTTGACCTGTACGTAATCATGTATGCCGTTCTTACCTAACCATAAGGAATATTGTAACCATGCTAATATCGCGATTAATAGTAGCGTTAATTTACCCATCTTGCCCCCTGAAATGATTTGCTAATCATCCCATAACTCAACGAATGACGCTACTGTGATACTAAAATAGTGATAAAAAGTCAGAATAAGTCTGGTTTAAATGCACTAAATATTCCCTCTTATTTTACCATTTAATAAAAAAGAGGGATATTTAAAGGCAATTAATAATCCACTTGAATGATTTGATTGCGCAATAATAACGCAATAATTTGAGAAAGGGAGTCTGAAATCGGTTGTTGACCATTAAGCTGTAGCTCCGGATATTGCGGGGCTTCATAGGGGGAGTCAACCCCTGTAAACTGCTTGATTTTACCTTCTCGGGCTTGTTGATATAAACCTTTTGGGTCGCGCTGTTCACAAATACTGACAGGAGTATCCACATACAATTCAAAAAATTGGTTCGGCTCAAATAAATCGCGCACCTTTTGCCGATCATGTTGAAACGGGGAAATAAATGCAGTAGCAACAATTAAGCCTGCATCTACCATTAATTTAGCCACTTCCCCGATCCGCCGGATATTTTCTTGCCGATCTGCTTCGCTAAAACCTAAATCACGACATAACCCGTGGCGAACATTATCACCGTCCAATAAATAGGTTTTATTCCCCATTGAAGCTAATTGATGTTCTATCGCCCCTGCAAGGGTAGATTTCCCTGAACCCGATAACCCTGTAAACCACAATACTGCACCTTTGTGCCCATTATTGCTTTCCCGTAGCTGTCGAGTCACAGCATGTTGATGCCAAACTATATTATTTGCTTTTGTCATCATAGTTATTTTCCACCAAGAACATCACGAGCGCCCCAATGCGGAAAATGACGACGAACTAATTTATTTAATTCAATTTCAAATTCACTAAATTCACTAGTTGGCTCAAAAATAGGGGCTTGTGTCTCGCGAACTAGCCCTGCTCCTACGGTGACATTAGTTAACCGGTCAATCAGGATCATACCGCCAGTATCCGCATTACGCTGATAATTTTCTAACAATAGCGGCTCATCAAAAGAAAACTCCACTAAACCTATTCCATTTAGAGGTAACTCTGTGGCAACTTTTTGCGTTAAATTATTCACATCAACTTGATATTGAATATTTTCAACCTTGGCTCGACTACGCTTACCAGCCACTTTTATATCGAGTTGCTGCCCTTGGACTAAAGGCTGCTCAGACATCCACACAACATCAACTGACGCATGTTGTGTCGCTTGTAAGGTTTCATTTTCTGCAACCAATAAATCACCGCGGCTAATATCAATTTCGTCCGCTAAAACGAGCGTGATAGCTTCCCCCGAAATAGCAAACTCTTGTGGACCAGAAAAAGTCACAATCTGTTTAATTTGAGATGTCGCCCCCGACGGTAAGACTTTAATGTTTTGCCCTACCCGTACAATACCTGACGATAACGTTCCACTGTAGCCTCGAAAATCTAAGTTTGGACGATTAACATACTGCACTGGAAAACGCATTGCCTGTTCTACGGCCTTTTGTTCCACTTGAACATTTTCTAAAATCGATAATAGTGTTTCGCCTTGATACCAAGGTAAGTGATGGCTGCTATTCACAATATTGTCGCCATCAAGCGCTGAAATTGGCACAAACCATACATTCAATTCAACGGGTAATTCTGTTGCAAACTGTTGATAATCCTGTTTGATCTTCTCAAATACAGCTTCGCTGTAACCCACCAGATCCATTTTATTTACGGCGACAACAAGATGGCGTATCCCCAACAAAGTACTGATAAAGCTATGGCGTCGAGTTTGCTCTTGTACCCCTTTTCTCGCATCGATCAACAAAATAGAAAGTGAACATGTTGATGCGCCTGTCGCCATATTACGCGTGTATTGCTCATGACCAGGTGTATCGGCAATAATAAATTTGCGTTTTTCCGTGGAAAAATAGCGATAAGCAACGTCGATGGTGATCCCTTGCTCACGCTCTGCTGCGAGCCCATCAACCAATAACGCAAGATCCAGTTTTTCGCCTTGCGTACCTATACGCTTACTATCACTTTGCAGTGTTGAGAGCTGATCTTGATAAATTTGGCGGGTATCATGCAGTAAACGGCCAATTAAAGTACTTTTGCCATCATCTACATTGCCACAAGTTAAAAAACGTAATAACCCTTTTTGCTGCTGAGCCAGTAAATAAGGTTCCACACCACCTTGCTGCTCAATTTGATGTGCAATTGATTCGTTATAAACGGCCTGTGCCATGATTTTTCTCCTGACCTTGCGTATTGACCCTGACGTTATGTATTAACCTTCCCCACAGGCCTTAAAAATAGCCTTGGCGTTTTTTCAGTTCCATCGATGCTGACTGGTCGCTATCGATTAACCGCCCTTGCCGTTCACTGGTAGTAGAAACCAACATTTCTTCAATAATTTCAGGCAGGGTTTGCGCATTTGATGGTACGGCTCCCGTAAGAGGCCAGCAGCCAAGAGTTCGAAAACGTACTGTTTGCTGGCGAATAACTTCCCCCGTTTGTAAATCAATACGGTCATCATCAACCATCAACAAGGCCCCTTCTCGTTGAATAACAGGCCGCTCTTTTGCAAAATACAATGGAACAATATCGATATTTTCCAAATAGATATATTGCCAAATATCGAGTTCAGTCCAATTTGACAGTGGAAATACACGGATACTTTCACCTTTGTTTATTTGCCCATTGTAATTATGCCAAAGTTCTGGGCGTTGGTTTTTCGGGTCCCAACGGTGAGATCGGTCACGAAAAGAATAGATCCGCTCTTTTGCTCGGGATTTTTCCTCGTCTCGTCGTGCCCCTCCAAATGCCGCATCAAAGCCATATTTATCTAAAGCCTGCTTTAGCCCCTCGGTTTTCATGATATCGGTATGTTTTGCACTGCCATGTACAAATGGGTTAATCCCTAATCTTTCCCCTTCAGGGTTACGATACACCAATAATTCAAAACCATATTTCTGTGCTGTTGCATCACGAAACTCATACATTTCGCGAAATTTCCATCCTGTATCTACATGCAACAAAGGAAAAGGTAATTTCCCAGGGTAAAAAGCTTTCCGAGCTAAATGCAGCATGACAGACGAATCTTTTCCAATAGAATACAGCATCACTGGGTTAGCAAATTCGGCGGCAACCTCTCGAATAATATGAATACTTTCTGCCTCTAACTGCTGTAAGTGAGTCAATGTTTTTTCGTTCACAAGCGCCTCCTAAATTAAGCCAATTCCAGTACGGCACTACGCCAACTGATATCTTCAGTTTGTGTGCCAAACCATGCTAATTGTTTATGTAATGCCGCAACTTCACCTATCACGATCAAAGCGGGTGATGGTGCTTGCTGTGCCAATGTTTCCAGCCCAGATAAACTACCTGTAACCACTTTTTGCTCACGCCTTGTCCCACAACCTACAACAGCGACAGGGGTATCACTCGCTCGCCCAAATTTAATCAGTTGTTCACTAATATTGGCTGCTTTTACTGTGCCCATATAAATTGCTAAGGTTTGTTGACCACGAGCAAGTGCCAGCCAATCCAAATCAGCGCCATTTTCACGACAATGCCCAGTAATAAATGTAATACTCTGAGAGTATTCCCGATGCGTCAGCGGGATCCCTGCATAAGCAGTTGCACCAATCGCCGCGGTCACCCCTGGTACCACTTGAAATGGGACCCCTGCCTGAACAGCAACTTGTAGCTCTTCACCTCCGCGACCAAAAACAAACGGGTCCCCCCCTTTAAGGCGAACAACTTTTTTGCCTTGCTGAGCAAATTTCACGATCAATGCGTTAGTTTCTTCTTGAGAAACACTGTGATTGCCAGCTCGTTTACCCACACAAATTTTGTCGGCATCACGACGTACCAATTCCAGAATTTCCTCACTAACAAGGTGATCATATAAAACCACCTCGGCACTTTGTAAAACACGCAACCCTTTTAACGTAAGTAACCCCGCATCACCGGGCCCGGCTCCTACAAGAATTAACTCACCATGGTTATCGGGTTCATAAAGTTGGCGTTCTAATTGCAACTCTGCTTCGCTTAATTGGCCTTTTTCAACTAGTGATGCAAAGCGCCCACTAAAACTTTTTTCCCAAAAGCGCTTTCTTTCCCGCATATTGACCAGCGTTTCTTTGACTTTACCGCGCCAACGCCCAGCAATTTCAGCCATTTTCCCCAAAGAAGCAGGAAGCATTGTTTCCAATTTTTCTCTCAATAAACGGGCTAAAACGGGTGCTGTTCCCCCAGAGGAAACCGCCACAATCACCGGAGAACGGTCAATAATTGAAGGAACAATAAACGAGCATAAAGGTTGATCATCCACTACATTGACAAAAATTTTTCGCTCATTAGCATCGTAAAAAACGGTTTCATTAAGTTTCGTGTCATCCGTCGCCGCAATCACTAAAAAAGCGTCATCCAATAAAGAAGAGCGATATTCCTCAGCTAACCAAATAACATGGTTTTGTTGGCACTGAGCTTGTAATTGAGGACATAACGACGGGGAGATAACCACAAGTTGAGCTTGTGCTTTGATGAGCAATTCAGCTTTGCGTGCAGCCACTACGCCACCGCCAATCAACACTACTTTGCGCGTACGCACATCGACAAATAACGGTAAATAATCCATCTTGCTCACCCATCTTTATATAAACTTATTATATGAAATATAAAATTGACTATATGGTGTAAAAGTTAAGGTTTGAAATGCTAAAAAAACATGACTTGTAACTGAAAGGAATAAGCCAAATATTCATTAACTAGCAAAAAATAAAGACCAAAAGTATCAAATCAACTAAACTTAACTAAAACTTTATTTTAAATTTAGTTTTATAAAAATTAAGGGATATCTATTTTTTAAATAAAAGTATCCCTTTGTAATTAAACAAATATTTTATTAAATCTATAACTATTTAAACCCTAAACTAAAACCATGAATTGGGTTACGAATAACCCATACTCTAAATAATTCATGTTGTCGCTAGGCGGCAAGTAAATGAGTCGCTAGGAGCATACATAAGTATGTGACTAGTGCGAATGCACGCAGCCAACAACGCGACAGCTTGAATTATGACCAACCCATACTCTAAATAATTCATGTTGTCGCTAGGCGGCAAGTAAATGAGTCGCTAGGAGCATACATAAGTATGTGACTAGTGCGAATGCACGCAGCCAACAACCCTACCGCTTGAATTAAGACCAACCCATACTCTAAATAATTCATGTTGTCGCTAGGCGGCAAGTAAATGAGTCGCTAGGAGCATACATAAGTATGTGACTAGTGCGAATGCACGCAGCCAACAACGCGACAGCTTGAATTATGACGAGTATGACGAGTATTTAGTTTTCATGAAGCCCACACTCACGCTTTAAACCAAAGAAACGAGTGTCTTCCTCACTCATCCCTTCCTCCCATTTACGGGTTGTATGGGTATCACCGACTGATAGATATCCCTTTTCCCATAATGGATGGTAAGGTAACTTATACTTTATTAAGTATTCATAAACTTGCTTATTATTCCAATCAATGACAGGTAGGATTTTAAAAATGCCTTTACCAACCCCCAACACTGATAAATTGGCTCGGCTCGTTGATTGCTCACGCCTTAACCCGGAAAACCAACTCTGAGCCTGTAATTCATGTAATGCTCTTTCCATCGGTTCAACTTTATTAAGTTGATTATAACGTTCAATCCCTTCAATACCTTGCGTCCAAAGCTGCCCATAAATCGCTTCTTGCCACGCAGGGGTTCGCTGAGCTCGATATACTTGTAAGTTCAAATTTAGTGTACTGCTTAGGTGCTCAATAAATTGATAGGTCTCGGGAAACAAATAGCCTGTATCCGTTAAAATGACAGGGATATCAGGTACAATTTGTGTCACCATATGCAGCGTTAACGCTGCTTGTATTCCAAAACTGGAAGACAACACAAATTCTGCTGGCAAATGTTCAAGCGCCCATTCAATACGCTGTATTGCACTCATTTTTTCTAACTGCACGTTGAAGTCAGATAAATACGCCGTTTGCTGAGCTTTATCTAAACTTAATACTGCCGCTAGTTGAAGCTGACTCATACTGCCTCCTGAACCTCATAAAAATCGACAGCAGAATTTACAACTGGCTTTACAACGTCTGTGCGGACTAAAAAGTCTCCAAAACCTTCTTGAGTTAAGCGGTTTTTCGACCAATTACCAATTAATTCATCCAAAATAGCCAAAATTTCAGCACTGCTGATATTTTCGCGGTACATGCGTGGAATTCGCGTTCCAATACGGTTACCACCCAAGTGTAAATTATACCTATCAAGCGCTTTTCCAACTAACCCCACTTCCGCCAGCATTGCTCGACCACATCCGTTTGGGCAGCCTGTAACGCGCAAAACGATATGCTCATCAGCCACTTGATGTGATGCCATAATATTTTCAACGTGGCTAACAAACTCAGGGAGAAAACGTTCCGCTTCAGCCATCGCTAACGGGCAAGTTGGAAAAGAAACACAAGCCATTGAATTTTCACGCTGTGGCGTGATTGCATCACTCATTAACCCATGGGCTTTCGCTATCGCTTCAATCGCCTCTTTTTCACTTTCAGGCACACCAGCAACGATCAGATTTTGGTTCGCTGTTAAACGAAAATCACCTTGGTGAATACGCGCTATTTCCGCAACCCCAGTTTTTAATGGTTTATCCGCTAAATCAATCAACCGGCCATTTTCAATAAACAACGTTAAGTGCCAACGATTATCAACCCCTTTAAGCCAACCAATTTTGTCACCGCGTTCCGTGAATTGATAAGGTCGGATTGGTTCGAAATCCACGCCGGAGCGCCTTTCAACTTCCGCCTTAAAGGTATCGACCCCCACTCGCTCTAAAGTGTATTTAGTTTTCGCGTTTTTACGGTCAGTCCGATTCCCCCAATCACGCTGAGTTGTCACTATCGCTTCTGCAATGGCCAATGTTTTATCTAATGGAATAAAACCAAATTCACTGGCTAAACGTGGAAAGGTCGCAGTATCACCATGAGTCATAGCTAAACCACCACCAACCAACACATTAAAACCAATGAGCTCATCATTTTCAGCAATGGCGATAAAATTCATATCATTAGCATGTAAATCCACATCATTGAGAGGTGGAATAACCACCGATGTTTTAAACTTTCTTGGTAAATAAGTTTGCCCTAAAATAGGTTCTTCATCGGTTGTCACAATTTTTTCTTTATCTAACCAAATTTCAGCATATGCGCTGGTTCTAGGTAAAAGGTGCTCAGAAATTTTCTTTGCCCATTCATAGGCTTGCTGATGTAACTCCGATTGCACTGGGTTAGATGTGCATAGCACATTACGGTTAACGTCATTTGCCGTTGCTAATGCGTCCAAGCCGACATGGCTTAACATTTGGTGTGCAGGTTTCACATCCCCTTTAAGGATGCCGTGGAACTGAAATGTTTGCCGGTTAGTTATGCGCACACTGCCATACAGCGTGTGCTCAGTAGCAAACTTATCAATATCTAACCATTGTTTTGGGGTGATAATTCCCCCCGGTAAGCGGCAACGCAACATCATTGCATGACGTGGCTCAAGTTTTTGTTCTGCACGCTCTGCTCGAATATCACGGTCATCTTGTTGGTACATGCCATGGAAACGGATCAATAAAAAGTTGTCCCCATTAAAACCACCAGTTAAGCCGTTTTTCAAATCTTCCTTAATGGTACCGCGCAAATAGTTACTGTCTTGCTTCATGCGTTCGCTGTCAGCAAGTTTGCCTTCGACGATTAAGGGTTTTTGTTGTTGTTCATTGCTCATTAATAAACATCCCTCTGATAACGGCGCATTACGCGCAGCTCACTTAAAAATTCATCGGCCTCCTCACTATCCATGTTGCCGTATTGACCGATGATATCCAATAATGCCTGCTCTACATCTTTTGCCATACGATTTGCATCACCGCAGACATACAGGTGTGCACCTTCTTGTAACCATTGCCAAACAGCTTCGCCTTGTTCACGAAGTTTGTCCTGCACGTAAACTTTTTCTTTCTGATCTCGCGACCAAGCTAATGAAATTTGGGTTAATAAACCGTCTTTAACATAACGCTGCCATTCAACTTGATAGAGAAAGTCATCAACAAAGTGAGGGTTACCAAAAAACAACCAGTTTTTACCTGTTGCACCGTCGTTATCCCGTTGCTGTAAAAAAGCGCGGAATGGAGCGATGCCTGTTCCAGGACCAATCATAATCACAGGTGTTGTTGGGTCAGCAGGTAGGCGGAAGTTATCATTGTGCTCAATGAAAATGCGCAGTTCATCCCCTTCTTTGAGTCTATCTGCTAAAAAACCCGACGCCCCACCAGTGCGAGGACGCCCATCGATGTCATAACGAACAACACCAACGGTAGCATGTACTTCGTCTTCTGATTCCGCTTGAGATGAGGAAATTGAGTACAATCGAGGCGTTAGTGGGCGTAGTAAATCAACAAATTCTTGAGCACTTGGCTGCGCTGCGGCTTGGCGCACCATATCAACGATCGGCGTCGTTTGCGCGTATTGCAAAATAGCCTGTTTATCGCTAATTAATGACAGCAACTCATCATCTTTAGATAGTTGTGCATATTTCTCGACAATTACGTGAGTATTTTGTGTCAGTTCTAATTGATAAATCAGTGCATCACGTAAAGAGTGCCGCTGCGAGCCAATAAAGACCTCTTCATCCCCTTGTAACCAAAGTAAAGCCACCAGCTCATCAACTAATGCGGGGTCATTATCAAACCACACCCCCAGTGAATCCCCCGGTAGATAACGTAAACCAGAGTCACCTAAATCAATTTCAATATGACGAACATCTTTTTGTGAATCCCGCCCTGTAATTTTTTGATTACTGAGTAACGTGGCGGTTAAAGGTGCTGTTTTGGTATAAGGCGATGAGTGAATTTCATTCACACTTCCCGCTTGAGCTGTTAATAATTGACTATCAGTTTGTGCCGGAACTCGTGCCTTTAAGATTTGAGTGAGGTTTTCAACCCATTCATCTGCAATGGATTGATATTCGACATCTGCATCGACTCTCTCAATCAATGACGTTGCGCCTAATAATGCCAATTGGGAATCAAAGTCTTTGCCCGCTTGGCAAAATTTTTCATACGATGAATCGCCTAAAGCAAAAACGGCATAACTGGTTTGTGCCAAATTCGGTGCTTTTTTCGAATAAAGGTATTTATATAATGCGACAGCTTCTTCTGCTGGCTCCCCTTCCCCTTGAGTTGATGCCACAACAACCAGCACTTTCTCTTGGTTTATTTGCTTAAACTTATAGTCACCCGCATTCACTAGATTCACGTTAATTTTTTCGCTAATTAAACGTTCTCTGAGTTGCTCTGATAGGCGGCGTGCATTACCCGTTTGTGAGGCTGAAATAATCGTAACGGTTTCCTGCGCAGCGACTGGCGCACTCGTTGACATGTCAACAGGGGCATTTTGATTTACCATCCCCCATAAATAACCGGAAAGCCAAGCGAGTTGATGTGATGAAAAATCATCAACAACTGTCTGCAAACGTGTTAATTGCTCAACAGATATTGGCAGCGCCGCTAATGGCGGCTGTTTTTTTGTCATTATCCTGTAACCCCAGCGTAGTTCATTTTTGAATTTTAAAAAACAATGCTATGTCACTCACCCAGAAAATACCCACAACAGACTGTTCGCTCATTTACCTAAATAATTAAACTAGTAAAGCAAAAAATACCGCTGTACTTAGAATAAGTAGGGTATGCGATTAGGTTATAACAACCATCAATAGCGGGATAAGAAACTATAGCCATAAATAATAACTAAAAAGCCTAAAGCAATTAGCAGATGGATCATATCCATAAAAGCGGTTAGTAATAATTTGGCAAATAAAGACATTTTTAGCTAAAAATACAGTACAATGCGCTGTTTATTAACAATAAGGAATGATATATGAGCACAACAATCTATAAGGATTTTACGTTCGAAGCTGCACACAAACTTCCCCATGTCCCCGCTGGTCATAAGTGTGGTCGTCTGCATGGGCATTCTTTCATGGTGCGTTTAGAAATTACTGGGGAAGTTGATAAACAGAGTGGTTGGATTATTGATTTTGCTGATGTGAAAGCGGTATTTAAGCCTATTTGGGAACAACTAGACCATCATTATTTAAATGAGATCAAAGGGCTAGAAAACCCAACAAGTGAAGTATTAGCACAATGGATTTGGCAACAAACTAAACCACATTTACCTTTATTAAGTGCAGTCACCGTTAAAGAAACTTGCAATGCAGGCTGCGTTTATCGCGGGCAGGCTTAAAAATACAAGTTCTAAAAAGGTAATAGTATTTCCCGTAACTATTTTGATAGCTGGGTAAAAATAAAATTCATTTATATAGGGATACAAGCCCCTCAGGCTGCTGGTTTAGTGGCAAGCCTAATCGGTTTTGAAAATAAATGAGGGGCAAAAATCTCTATATCCTTCTCTTCGACTTATCGCTAATTATGCAGTAAATAATAATCCCCCCTCAGATAAAGCACTCCCTAACACACCATATGAAAAGCTTTCCAACCGCTATCAAGTGGCAGTGGTTAGTCTGGTATCAAGACCTAAGATTAAGGTAAGAAGAGTTGCCGCTAAAGTATAAGCAAGAAGTGAAGCAACCACGGGCATTTTCTATCTTCGCAAAAATGAAGTCACTGAAAAGTTTACATTTTTGCAACAATATAAATAAAAAGAGGCCATTGACGGCTATTTTAAGCTTTCTGGCATAAAGAACATAAAAACTTTAATTTGACATAGTGCATCAAATTATAACCTGATCTATTATTTACCATTATTTACTTTTAATAAGGCAGGGAAAATGAATTTATTTCAACAAACACCCAAATCCAGAAGACGTTATGGATTAGCAGCATTTATCGGTTTAATCGCAGGTATTGTCTCATCGTTTGTCAAATGGGGCGCTGAAGTTCCATTACCGCCAAGAAGCCCAACAGATATGTTCAACGCGGCTTGCTCGCCTGAAACTCTGATCCGCGCAGCAGAACAAATTGACTGCTCACGTAATTTTCTAAATCCACCTTATATTTTCTTAAGAGATTGGTTAGGAATTGCAGACCCTAATTCTGCGGTTTACACCTTTGCAGGGCACGTGTTTAATTCAGTGGGTGTTACTCACATCCTATTTTCTATCGTGTTTGCTGTCGGATATTGCATTGTTGCTGAAATATTCCCTAAAATTAAGCTATGGCAAGGGTTATTAGCGGGTGCACTGGCGCAATTATTTGTCCATATGATTTCATTCCCTCTTATGGGGCTCACCCCTCCACTTTTCGACCTTCCATGGTACGAGAATGTTTCAGAAATATTTGGCCATTTAATTTGGTTTTGGTCTATTGAGATTATTCGTCGTGACTTACGTAACCGTATTACTCACGAGCCCGATCCTGAAGTGCCGTTAAACCAACCATTTAGATAATGTTAAAGCCCCCAATGATTGTTTTTCAACTATTGGGGGTCGATGCAAAGTCATCGTTATTTTTTTATTATTGAATATCCAAATACTTATGCGTTTGAATCGATAAACGCCAATTACGCTGTATACAAGTGTCAATACACAATTTCGTTGCTGTCGCCTTTTGGCTAATCGGTTGTAATGCAACGATAGGTGGAGCATCCACAGTACGTAATGCTAAAATTCTTTCAAGCGCTTCAATATCTTTTTCTCGCGCAACTGGGTGCTTAATTTCATTAGCCCTATCCACCGCTTGGCTAAGTACTTTCAATCCGCCTTTCATACCTACTTTTGGTGATACCGTCACCCAAGTCTCTTCTGTGCATTGAACTGGGTAAGTCCCACTCGTTTCAATTTGGCATTGATACCCTTGCTTCTCCAAAGCCTCGGTCAATGATGTTAAATCATAAATACAAGGTTCTCCGCCCGTGATCACAATATGTTTCGCGGTAAAACCACTTTTTTGCATCAATTGGACCAACCCATCCGCATCAGACATCGCCCACCAATCACTATCTTGTGTTTTCAATGCAATATCGCCCAAAGTGGTTTCTTTTGTAGCTTCCTTATCCCAAGTTTGTTTAGTGTCACACCAACTGCAACCAACAGGGCAGCCCTGCAAACGAATAAATACTGCTGGGACACCAGTGAAAACACCTTCCCCCTGTATTGTTTGGAAGATTTCATTAATTGGGTACTTCATACTGCTCCTAGAATAATCCATTTAGCGCATATTATATTGCAGATATCTATCTCACGGGCAATGCACTTTGTGATAATGTAATCACCTTGCGTTCAGGAAAGTACATCAATTAAATCAACGAAACCGAAACTATATTCGGTACAATATATTAAAACAAAGTCAATGACAGGAAAAGACATGCAAAGTAGTGAACAAAATCAACTCAGAAAGGGGCTGAGTGTTCGGCACATTCGCTTTATGGCCTTAGGCTCAGCGATTGGTACAGGGCTGTTTTACGGTTCAGCATCAGCCATTCAGGCTGCTGGGCCTGCAGTATTACTTGCCTATATGTTAGGCGGTGCAGCCGTGTTTATGGTAATGCGTGCCCTCGGTGAAATGGCGGTGCATAACCCCGTCCCAGGCTCTTTCTCTCACTATGCAAGTCATTATATGGGCCCTCTAGCTGGCTTTCTCACTGGCTGGAACTATGTATTTGAAATGCTGGTTGTCTGCTTAGCTGATATTACCGCCTTCGGGATGTACATGGGGTTCTGGTTCCCACATGTCGACCAGTGGGTATGGGTATTAAGTATCGTACTATTTATTAGTGCGCTCAATTTATGTCATGTCAAAATCTTTGGCGAAATGGAATTCTGGCTTTCTATCATAAAAGTCAGTGCCATCATTGGTATGATAGTTGGTGGTGCATTCTTAATGTTCTATGGTTTTGGTCAAGAAACCAACCACGAAGTTGGGCTACAAAATCTGTGGGAACACGGTGGTTTCATGCCAAACGGCATTGAGGGGGTCATCGCCTCTTTAGCTATCGTCATGTTTGCGTTTGGCGGTATTGAAGTCATTGGTATTACCGCAAGTGAAGCCCAGAATCCAGAAAAAACCATTCCTAAAGCCATCAATGCTGTACCTATTCGCATATTACTATTTTATGGTTTAACACTATTTATCCTGATGTGTATTTACCCATGGAATCAAATCGGCCAAAACGGTAGTCCATTTGTACAAATTTTCGATAGCTTAGGTATTCAATCAGCAGCCAATATCTTGAATATTGTCGTTATCACCGCCGCAATTTCTGCGATTAACAGTGATATTTTTGGTGCTGGCCGCATGATGTACGGCATGGCTCAAGATGGGCAAGCGCCAAAAGTCTTTACCAAACTAACAAAAAGTGGTGTTCCATGGGTAACTGTACTGGTTATGTCTGTCGTAATGTTATTGGGCGTTTACCTTAACTACCTATTACCAGAAAAAATCTTCGTGATTATTGCATCTATTGCAACCTTCGCGACCGTCTGGGTATGGCTTATGATCTTACTATCTCATGTTGCTATGCGCCGAAAAATGAGCCAAGAAGAAGTAAAACAACTAAAATTTCCAGTACCTTTCTGGCCTGTAGGCCCTGCTCTCACTATTGCATTCATGGTGTTTGTTATCGCATTGCTAGGCTTCTTTAAAGATACTCAGGTCGCATTAATCGTCGGCTTTGTTTGGGTTGCTTTACTCAGTATTGCTTTCTTTATTATGCGTTCTTACCAAAAGCGCTAACCTAAAAATATAATAGCCCTATATTTATTCCATATAGGGCTATTTTTTATTATGACTCAATAGCTTGACGAATATCGTCTATTAACTCATCCACGTTTTCTAAACCAATAGAAAGCCGAATTAACCCATCGCTAATACCATATTTCAACCTTTCTTCTCGAGTATAGGTCGAGTGGGTCATACTAGCAGGGTGTTGAGCTAATGACTCACAATCTCCCAAACTCACCGCTCTTGAAAATAGCTTGAGGCGGTTCAAAAACAGTTTGCCGGCTTCGATTCCGCCTTTTAACTCGCAGGCAATAATCCCCCCAGCTAACTTCATTTGTCTTTGAGCTAATTGGTATTGTTCAAAGTTCGGTAATCCTGGATACATTATTGACTTTATCTGCGGATGAGACTGCAAATATTCAGCAATTTTATGCGTATTTTGAACAATCCGTTCCATACGAACAGGTAGCGTTTTCACCCCTCTAAGAATTAAATTCGCATCATGAGGAGATAAGCATGCCCCCGTCATGTCTTTCAGTCCAACTAACCTTACTTGTTTCGCATACTCTGCGGAAGTCGCTATTGCCCCACCCATTGCATCCCCATGACCATTCATATATTTAGTCAAAGAATGAATAACAATATCAGCACCAAGTGTAATTGGCTTTTGGATATAAGGCGTACAGTATGTATTATCGACAGCCACCAATACTTTTTTTCGATGAGCAATTTCACTCACGGCTGCAATATCAACTAAGCGCATATTTGGGTTAGCCGGTGATTCGAAAAATATTATCCGAGTTTTATCAGTGATCGCTTTAGCCACATTATTTGGATCGCTCATATCAATATGACGCACTTTTACACCAAATCGAGCTAATCCATGATGAAAAAAAGCATAGGTACAACCGTAAACGGTTAAGTCCACTAGTAGTTCATCACCAGGGTTTAATAATGTCCAAAAAGTCGCTGTAATCGCCCCCATACCTGAAGAGAACACAACAGCAGCCTCTGCCTCCTCAAGAGAAGCGATCCTATTTTCTAGTAAAGTTAGCGTCGGGTTATTAATCCGAGTATAAATATACCCCTCTTTTTCACCACTAAAATAGGCACCTCCCTCTTCCACACTTTTAAATACATAAGTTGATGTTTGATAAATGGGTGCTGCTAATGAACCTAAATGTTGGTTTGCATCATAATGGCTATGAATTGCCCGTGTATCAAAAGAACTTTTTATATCTAAACTCATACCACCTCCTAAAAATCACCCTCCTTGGGATTGAGATAATCGAGATCCGACAATTTGCAAAGTCCGTAAAACCGTACTAATTCCACGTAATGTGTCAGGATCTTTTAATAAAGCATACACTGAACGAAAATTTGGGTTTTTACTATCATATACACCTTCCATTTTAGCCATGTTATATGCTGTACCTAATTCCCATACAGGAACCAAAGTATCTTCAAATGAATTTGACAATCTTTCTACTGTACTGTTATCTAAGATATCAATAAGGTCAGAAACTAATGACAGTAAATCAACAATATTATCTAAGCGATTTAATTGTAATAATGGTGCTAATTTTTCAGCAAGATGATTACCTGATTCTGAGCTAAGTAGCTCAACAAGCTTACTTTGAGTTTCATTATTCGACATTTTAAATTCCTCATTAAACTAAGCCACGAATAGCTGCCCAATAGATACCCCTATTGAAGCCATTTCTCAGTAACCCTCCTAATTTAGTTGGAGGAGTCGGAATAACATCGTGTTTATAATCATATTGCAAAGGCATTCCTGCTGTTAACCCCATTTGAGCAACTGCCTGAACTCGTCCATCATATATAGCCGCCGGATAACCATAAATTAATTCACCACAAATGTTATCTGCAATAATTGCAGCTTGGTTATGGCAACTGCCTCCTGCTTTACTAATCGGTAAATCAACGGTATCCCCTATAACATAAACACCGTCTATACCATATACTTGCATAGTTTCATGGTCTGTAGGTAACCATCCCTCACCATTATTGTGTTCACTTAATCCTGTATTAATTACTGCTTCTACTGCGGTGATTGGCGGCGTACTAATCAATAAATCAAAAGGCTGTTCATCCCCTTCTTTTGAGTATGCAATTTTTTTATCGGGATCGACTTTATTTAATGTAAATCCCCTCTGTGCTTGAATATTTTTAATAGTAAATATTTCTGGAATAACTTCACAAACAGGCTGCTGCATAAATAAACAGTTACGTAATAATTGTGACACGGTTGGGTAGGTATAAACTATTTCAATATTATCCCTAACCCGGCGTTTACGTAAGAACTCATCAATCATCAGTGTTGTCTCCATAGGAGCAATGCCACACTGGTGAGGTACATTCGGCGTTTCAGGAAAAGAAACTGTAATAAAAATACGACCTTTTTCAATTTTACTAAGTTGGTCTGCTAATTTACGAGAAGCATCATAGGCATAAAAGTGATTACCAATATCTTTTAGCCCTTCAATTCGTTCAGGTTTAGGTACACAACCTGTCGCAACCACTAAATAATCATAATAGTATTTTTTATTATTTATTGAATATAATTCTTTATCTTTAAAATTAAATGAATCTACTTTATCAATAACTAATTCAATTTCAGGTCTCAATAATTCACGCTCTGGACGACTTAACTCATCTTTAAAAAACATATTGAAAGCCACATACATAAATGCCGGCTTATAATAGTGTATAGGGTTATCTGTTATTAAGGTTATTTTTATTTTTTTCGAAAAAATTTCTTTATTAAGTTTTCTAGCTAAAATATTAGCTAGCATGGTACCACCTGTACCACCACCCACAATAACTATATTTTTCATGGCATTTAATCCTTAAGAAATAAAACAACTCGACAAATAAATCGCTTATCACCGTGCTTTACACTTAATAAATATAGTTTAATTCCAATAATAACTTATACAATAAATTGCACATAATTTAAAAAATAACAAGAAAAACTAATTACTTTCATATATTAAATAATATTATCCGATAAATTCAGATGTTATTAATTGACTGTTTATTTAAATAAACAGTCATCAGTGTCACTAACCATTTGATAAAAAAATGCTAATACGAGTAGTGCCCTACAATCTTCCACTTAAATAGCACGTCTTCTGCCACTTGCCCATAACCAATGTTATGCATTACCAAATACCGTTGGCTATCAGGTAGCTTAATAGTGGTCACAATTCCAATATGCGGTCGACCATCATCTAAACGCCACGAAACAATATCACCTGGAAAGTAATCTTGCCCATTATTGGTAATTTGTTTTACAGTAGCTTTTCGTGTAAAAAAACGTTCTAAATTAGGGACTCGTCGATGATCAATATTTCTATCTGGCTTGCGTAAACCCCAAATACGCTGACTTGGATATTGATTAAAATTAGTTTTAATATCTTCATGTAATAATTTTTGTAAATCAATTCCGATCTTCCGATAACTACGGATAATCACATCAGAACACACCCCATAATTTTCAGGGACATCACCATTAGGATATTCAATCTGACGATAAGCCGGATCATAAATAACCAAACGGGGTAGTAGTTCTGCTTGTTTCGCTAACTCGATATTATTTTTTCCCATAACATGGTATGCACAAAATAATAAGGCTATAGGTAATAATCGCTTCAATGAACTATCTCCAGCTATAGTTGATAATAAAATCTACAATAGTTTCAGAGATAAATAAGGTGGGAAACTCTTAAAAAGATCTTACTTAAGCAAATCAAATTGAGTGATGATTGGATTATGGTCAGAAGCATCTGTTTGTAACACTCGACTTTCTTTAAGCTTCAAACCTCTATAAAACATAAAATCTAATGGCCGACCAAAAGCTTTTGTCCGTAAATCTAAATTATAGGTAACTTCTTTTAAGCCAACAGAACGAATAAAGCGTTTTAGTGCATTAATTCGCTGACGACTCCATGCGTTAAAATCACCAGCAAGGAGTACCGGCCCCATATGCTTACTAATATGCGTTCCAAGCTTATTTAGTTGCTTAGTGTAGACATCTACCCCAAAACTAAAATTAATTGCGTGCACATTCGCTACCATCAATTGCTTACCATTCGGTAATGGATAAACCGTAATCAAAGCTGATTTTGCTAAACGTAATAAAGGCTCTTTCTCCCTCAATGGGCAGCAATAAATTGGATGTGATGTTGCCAATGTCATTACACCCGCAGGATGAGGAGAAAAAGGTAAAGCAGGGACTTGGTCAGCGATCAATTGATGTGAAGCAGCAAAAGAAATTAACTCTGGGGACATTTGAGCTTCTTGCAGTAAGATTAGTTTTCTATCGACCACTAACTCACGTAGCATTATTTTCCAATTTGGACGCTGCTGTTTATATATGTTCCAAGTAACGACATCTAAGGTTTCCCCAGCAGCAAATAACGGCATACCAATTGGAAGGGATTCCCCTAACATATGTACAGGTGTAGGTTGAATACGTTTTGCAGGTTCACCTGCAATATATCGAACAGAATAAGTTCTTTTCGCCACGTCTCATATCCCTACATTGCAATGAAATAATCAATACCCTATTACAGCTTGATAAGATATCGCCTACCAGTATATCAAATCAGGCGCATCTTATCTTATCAAATTTGTAGTTTGTACTATTGCGAGGGGTCAACTCGAGACTAAACAATAATACTTATCGCAATCAGGCTACACCGCCTACTAGCTCAATCCCTCAGTGGACTACTGATTACCTTATCACCTTTAACGATAAACACACGATGTAGGCCTCTCTCCCTAAATTGCGTGATTTCGGTTTCCCCAAACGCAAAAAAGCCACCCAATGGGTGGCTTTTTCACTAATTTAATGTCTGGCAGTTCCCTACTCTCACATGGGGAGACCCCACACTACCATCGGCGCTACGGCGTTTCACTGCTGAGTTCGGCATGGGGTCAGGTGGGACCACCGCGCTATTGCCGCCA
>NZ_JBIPDG010000017.1:0-66983 GCF_044006275.1 Providencia sp. 2024EL-00732
AAAAAATGGAGTATGCCAATTCAAAACTGGAAACAGGCGATGAGTCGTTTTATTATTGAGTTTGGTGACCGCCTAGACGGTCACATTTAATGAAAGGCAAATACACAGAATTATTTACAGGGTCTAGCCATCCAGCTATCGACGTATTCAGCAGCGCTCCACAATTAATGAACCAAATCCAAGCTGGCCGCTTATCGTTTTGAATAATATTTAGTAAGTGAGTTGTATACTGGTCTTCATCTAACTTTAGAAGATCAATATAGGCCGTATCTGCACCCAGTTTGTGATTAATCCGATTGTATCTGTCTTGAAAATCTTTACTACAGTTCATAGACAGTGTGTGCAATCTCATCATACCCAACTGCCAATATCCATGGACTAAGCGCTCAGTCGAGCCTACAGGCCAATTTTCAAAGTTTGGCGCGAACGGTAATGAAGTTGTTTCGTATTTCATATGTAACTACTCAATGTCTATAAGCTACCACTGTAATGACTTTTCTTTGAGAGTAGCAAAAGTAGGTGTCGGCCCTTCATAAAACAATGTATTTAGGCTAACAATCTCAATTTATTATGATATCAGTTGAACTGTGGTAGTGTGATTCGCTGGTCAATGGGGACCATGAGCAGAGCTAGCCTACATCTACAAACTTAATACGAGTAGTGTATAAACTTTATTGTTCCAAAATGGCGTTAGTGTACAAACTATATTGTTCCGATACACTTAAGCTGAACACATAAAAATACGGTCATCCGAATTGGTGAGCGTGATATTGCTCACCATCAACCAAAACAATCTGCTCATTGCTTGATTAAAGCCATCACCGAAAAGTCCCAAGCGCGGCCGAGGTCATGATCGAATTAAAATAAGCAATCTTCTCGGAAGACAGAACCGCCGTACACTTAACCCCCAATTTAAATTTTTCGAAATTGAAATTTATAATTAGATAGCTCTAATAATTCTAAACGCTTTAAGGTGGTTAGGTTACGCCATAGAACTCGGTTTTTTAATTCTCACTATACTCAATCAGCACTGTCTAAGACAGCCAATAAAGCCCTTACTTAACAAAGAACCATATTCATAACTATCCTTGAGATTTTCCCATGAAACTCTTTTTTAACCTTTCATGTTAGGAAGTCATGTAAAAAACCATTATCTATATTATTCCTTTATTATATATAACCTATAGACAGTTCTATAAGTTTAGATATTTTTTTATATTCAAACTTTCGTTCATTACTTGGGTGCTTAACCAGCTTTAAACTCACAGCGGTTGAACTATTAAAAATGTGTATTCTAACATACAGTAAAAAACCATTTACACCCTATTTAAATTATAAATAAGAGTGAGATTGCTAGACATTAACTTATTATCAATAATATTTAGTTAGTTTAAAATATGTTTTTTAGATATTAAATTTATATTTTTTATATTAAATGGCCCCTTTCGGGGCTATCGGTGTCATTATAAAATACTGAGATAGTATTATCGAGTTAGAGTAATTCGAGTACGCGATTTTAACATTTCATTTTGATCCTCTACTTTATTTTCATCAAGTGCTTTTCTAGTCGCCTCAATAATGAAGGAACTAAGAGATAAGGAAGTATATCCGTTTTTTTTAAAGTATTGATATTTTTCTATATATTCAATTGGAATATTGATTAACTTTGCTTTTTTTAACATAAAATCACCATTGCGTTGATTTATAACCTTGTATGTATCTGTGTAGGAATGTAACTAACATCATCTAAATTTAAGGTGAAACAATATAAAACGATTAACAGTTCTAAACAAAAAATAAAAAGTAACAAATATTAAATATCAATATTATTCATACATTTAGGAGAAGCCATCCATCTTCCCTAAAATCAACCGAATAGCTAGATTAGATACACACATTACCATAACTGGCTTTACATCTAACTCACTTTTAAAAATAGACCTCAGCCATTAGCAGCAATCATTAAATTATCTTTCATATCATAAGCGAATAGTTAGTGTGCTTGATTTAATATTATAAATATATTTATAACCACTATAGAAATATTGATTTATATCCGAACCCCTTATCGGATATCAATACCGGTTCATTGCCCGCACGGATAGCCCATTTATCAGGCACAGGCCCTCACAAGGTTCCTGCCTTTAGTGCTCCTTTCTGCGGTTTCCTATCTCTCTTAAGATTTCATTAAAGATACGGTCGAAACTATTTCTCATAGTATTAGTTTTTGACTCACTAACTATCTCACCTTTTGGTAAAAAATCGGCTGAGTCAAAATCTATCACAAAGAACTCGCCATTATTATATATGATATTCCCCTTATTTATGTCGTTATGTGAGATCCCATGACTTTGCAATAAAGAAGATAGTTTCTCAGATGGTTTACTCGTTTTAATTGCCGTCTCTATTTCTTCTAATAACACAGGGTTAGATAAGTCTTTAATACTACTTAATACATACCCATCTATTTTCTTCAATTTCACTGACACCGTTGCAGAACCATCTTTGTATGGAGTAACTCTTACTGTACCTGAACCTTTTCCATAATACCGATTAAATCCTTCTGCATTTTTTTTTGCTGAAGAGAGCCTACTTTTGTGAGTCTTATTAATTCTGCTCTTATAGATTTTGCTAACAAACCCATCCCCTATATCATAAACCTCACTTAAACTTCCTGTACCAATGACAACTGGTTGTATCTTAGATTGGTTTTTTATATGAGACATTGCCACTTTTTCTGGCATGCCAACACTTTCCATCATATTTTCTAGAGGCGTATTTATATAATTAAATCCTCGTTCCCTGCTAAAACAAACAGGGGTTATTTTCTTACTACCAAATATTTTTTTACCCGTAACCATAAACTGTGGCTCATCTATCCAACCCTGTGAGCTAATTAACTTGAAATAAACATTATCGTATTTTAGATAAAGTGTCCCTTTTTCTGACTCATATAATCCAGGATTAGTTTCAGATGGTTTAATCCCTCGGATTCGTCTTTCGGGGACCCCATTATTCCTGTTCTCATTAAGCTTGCTTATCAGCCCGTCAGAAAAATGTAAGCACGAAGAACCCGGTGATCGCCCCAGTCGACATGGTGAGTAGTTTACGGATAATTTCTTCTTTTCATTGACAATGAAATATCTTTTACCGAACCGAGACACCTTTATGTCAGCACTGTCAGTTTTTATAACACCACTTAAACTCGCACTCCTTCCATTTTCTGGGATGTAACGATAGAACTCATAACCAATTTTTATTGCATGAAAGGATCTTGCAGATGTTTGACTTGTTACGGTATAGATACCATGCTGATTTGGGCTTATTGAAACCAGTGTTTTTTTGTCTATGCTCCCATTTAATAGTTTACCTATCCTAAATGGGAAGTAAACTTTTTCACCTGATGTTTTAATGTACTTGGGAGTTCTTACCCATTGCTTATTTTTCAAAGAGTAAGATATTCTTCGGTGCTTACCATCAATATTAGTAAAATATCTACCATTTTTAATAATAAACTCTCTGTCAGTCCCTTTAATATTAACTGACAATTTGTTATTTTTAAAAGATAAGCCCTCAGGCACCCTTAACTGACCTTCAATTGTTTGTCCTTTTGAATCTTTTGGGGAGGTAGCTACGATGCTTTTACCCAAAGTAATAAGTTGGTCATTTACTTCAAATAAATCATCCGTATTCAGTTGTTGATTATCGATGCTATCCGCTATCATTCTGAATAGAGCCCCACCCAATCTTTGTGTAACCACAAGTGGCTGACTACCAGGTAGCAATGCTGTAATTGCCGATATCGTTTTGTCTACCTTTGAGGTTATCGATAAAAGATTTACCCTTTCTTCTGGGGTTGGGCATCCGTAATTATTATTATAATAATGAATAACCTGAGATTCCTTTGCAAGTTCACTTACTGGGTTCCTTAAAGTTTCACCAATCTGTCTGAATACATCTGGGCGGGATAAGTTTTGTCTTTTTTCAAAACACGAAGAATCCAACTTTACGGTTTTAACATCATCAGGTTCAGGTGGAGGGGTCGTCGTTTTCTGTTTAAAAACCGCATATCTAGATGACCGATTTTTTATAGGCAGCTTTTTTTCTTTATCTTGATATCCTGCTGCAGGTAATACACTGGCCTCTTGGATGGTCTCCCAGAAGTGATTACTGTTAGCCGATTGCTCAACATTTTCAGACATTGGAGGTTTCATTTCGCTCTCGGATACCGTTGTTGGGCTAGTTGCAACAACAGGGGTATAGGTTAACTGAACTTCGGTTAGCAACATTAGCAGTGGGGCTGCTATACCCTGTCGCGGATTTGTAGTCTGGTACGATGATCTGCTCAACTGTTCATGAGAATTGACAACTCTGCTAATACTTCGTCCTAAAAGGTGTATTTCATCCGGAATGGCTGAATGGTCAGAGTTTATGCCTCGAGTCTGTTCTATAGAGTTCATCCTAAAACTATTGTGCAGCTTATTCTGATAAGCTCCTGCTGTAACTCTGTACTGCAACGCTGATATTGGCATAATTAGTCCTTTTAATTAAAACGGCGTGCTTATCGGTATTTACGATTTTTGATTGCAGCCCCAAGACATACGTTTTTAATATCCTTTGAGAAATTTATAGGTAGCATGACGATTACAGATTGGTGAATAATAGACATCTACTGTCTCCCTATTTTTATCAATCACACGGTAAAGATAAAAGCATTTATCCGTTAACTTTCATATAGGTTTTATTAAGTTGCCATAAAAAGACAGCACAAATAAATTGATATGTTTTGATGATATCGTTCCAATCACATATTTAATCTAAAACTTATCATGAAAGCCAGTGGAATATCTATAGACCCTATATATTTAAGATAATAATTTATAGTGAAATATTTTTTGCTAATCAGAAAGTTAATTAATATTATATTTTTATACTAAAAAATAAAACTGGCTGAAATATAAATAAATATAATTCAGGGTATTACCTTATATCTTAAATTCTAAAACGCTTCAAAATACGCTTCTATTTTTATCATTGTAGAGGTTATATGAAACTCCCAGCTCCATTCATAGCCCAAGAAAACATAAAACAGATAACTTCACTAACCGATAGAGTGCTCCTTGATATTAATGGTACCCCAGCGTGGGTGGGGAACTATGCTTATGGTATGTGCTTAGCGATAGATACTGGCTTACAAAATATAAATACAAAATGGCTAATGCATGTTTGTTTATGGCTGGCATCTAAGTGCAGTTTTACTGATGATAGCCTTATTTTAGAATCTAACCGTTTATATTTACTACGTCATTACAGCAAAGAACTAAATCATCAGCAGTATAAAAAGCTAATATATCAACAGACTAAACTAGTTAAATGGCTATTTAAACACTATACAAACACGATATTAACCGATAATTAGAACTAATATAATGATAAGAATATTATTTGTTTTTATAACAATAGCTGCCTTACATTGCTATGGGGCTTTAGCATCGACAATACCATGGAAAAATGACTCACTTTTTTTTATTTCGAGTAGAGGAAATAAGCTTTCAGAAGTCCTACGTGATTTCGGAGCAAATTATAATATTCCTGTAATTGTGAGTAATCAAATAGATGATATTTTTGTCGGGACCATCCCTAAAATGCTCCCTGAATTAGCATTAAATAAGATTTCTCGTATGCATAAGCTCGCTTGGTACTATGATGGACAAGCACTTTATTTCTACAAAGCTCAAGAAGTAAGCTCCGAACTTATAGCTCCAACTTATTTAAATATAAATACTTTTATTCAGCAATTAAAAAACAGTAATATATTAGGTCAACCTTACTGCCAAGCTAGTATTATTTCTGCATCTAATACCCTACAAATACAAGGTGTTCCCATATGTATTCAACGCATTGAGGCAATGGCAACCCGTATTGATGCACAAAAATTAAATCAAGACCAAAACCAAGAAGAGATCCGTGTATTTCCTCTCAAGTACGCTAATGCAGCGGATGGAAATTATGAATATCGAGGCCAAAAAATTATTGTCCCCGGCATTATTAGTGTCCTAAAAGATATGGCTCA
This sequence comes from Providencia sp. 2024EL-00732, assembly GCF_044006275.1. Classification (NCBI taxonomy): domain Bacteria; kingdom Pseudomonadati; phylum Pseudomonadota; class Gammaproteobacteria; order Enterobacterales; family Morganellaceae; genus Providencia; species Providencia sp. 2024EL-00732. The sequence goes on from NZ_JBIPDG010000017.1 coordinate 6,074, forward strand.
GGGCCGAACATTACCATTATTACAAAACCAAGGGCAACCATCTCCAACAGATAGCAATCTTCCTATGTTTTCTGTAGATCAAAGACAAAATGCAATTATTATTCGTGATAGAAAACTAACAATGCCACGCTATGCCTCACTCATAACTCAATTAGATAAAAAACCAGTTATTATCGAAATATCAGTGCTCATTGTTGATGTTAATGCCGAAGACTTAAGTACATTGGGCATTGATTGGTCAGCATCCGCCCAAATTGGCGGTGGAAATATAAGCTTAAATAATAACGGAATACCTGATACCAGCAGCTTCTCTTCTATCGTTTCTAATACTAGTAATTTTATGATTAAACTCAATGCACTTCAGCAAAATGCTAAAGCACAAATATTATCTCGCCCTTCAATTGTAACATTAGATAATAACCAAGCTGTTCTAGATAGGAGTATCACATTCCATACAAAACTCATAGCTGACAATACAGCAAAATTGGACTCGATATCAACAGGCTCATTATTACGGGTAACACCTCGGCTAATTGAAGAGCAGGGAAAAAAAGAAATCATGCTAACCCTATCAATTCAAGATGGTAGGCAAATCCATTCAACTAGTGAATTAGAACCACTACCTCAAACACTAAGTTCTGAAGTTTCTACCCAAACTCTTTTGCAAGCTGGGCAAAGCTTATTATTAGGTGGTTTTGTACAAGATGAGCATAGTGAGGGTGAACGCAGAATCCCATTGCTTAGTGATATTCCTATTATTGGAGGTTTATTTAACTCTTCTCAAAAAAATAATCGTAGCACAATACGCTTGTTTCTTATTAAAGCACAGCCAGCCAACCTATACCAATGATGAAACCTCTTTATAAATTAAAATGGCTAAGTGGAATATTAGCGGGTCGAGAATTAGCACTCCCACTCGGTGAAATTCGCTTAGGGGGAGAAACACCTGATATCGCCTTACCACTAGAGTTAAATGCGGAAACACTATTGATCGTGAATGAACAAGGCATTCGCTTGTCTCAGCCTGTTCCCCTTTGGGTAGATGGGTTGCCTTGGGAAACTAATGAGCTATTGCCTCAAAAAAGAGTGATAGACCTCGCTGGATTAGTCTTTATATTTGGAGATATAGAACAACCATTACCAACATTAGCAATTCCGCTAAGAAGAAATAAAAATAAAACTCACGTTGTTACACTAACAATAGCCATCATTTTTTTATTCTTAGTACTCCTTGCTATAGGGATCTCAACTGACATATCTCCAGAAAATGAGGAGCCATTTGATAAAGTTATTTGGTTAGAGCAACAAATGAAACAACCAGATCACCTAGGTTTGCAAGCAAGCTTTGATAATAATGGCATAATTCATCTCAGCGGCGTATCAGTTTCAAAAAATACGATTTATCAACTACAAGAGCAATTCGCCCAATTTGGTTTCTCCTTTTATAATAAAAGCATCGATGTTAGCACACTACATAACCTAGTTCGTCAAACACTAGAAATGAATGGTTATCATGATATTGATATTACTCAAGGTAATAGCTTAGATAGCGTGAAAATTTATGGTGATATTCAATTTGATAATCATTGGCAGCAAACACAAGCTCAAATAAATCAAATTAGTTTATTAAAAAGTTGGGTTGTCATTAATGACCGCTCAGAAGAATTTAAAAAAACACTTCATTTTCTTGATTCAGAATCACTTTTAGAGGGACTGAATATTTCAATTGAAAATAATAAATTATTAGTTAGCGGAAAAGTTCCAGATAAAGATTTAGAAAAATTAAATATTATCATTAGTGATTTCAATAAGTCACAAAAAACAAGAATGAAAATAAACTATCAAAATATTCCTAACAAAAATATTATTGATAAATTTTTACCTGGGAAAATTATAAGTATTGGAGGTAATGATGAATATATTTACCTACAACTATCTAACAATATTAGACTATATAAAGGAAGTATTTTACCAAATGGCTATAAGGTGTATTCTCTCAGTATGAATACTCTAATGTTAATATATAAACAAAATTTTTTATCAATTCCAATTAACCTTTAAATATAAAAAAATGTCACAGTTAACAAGTTTAGAACGTAAATTAAAACAAGATAAATCAGGTAGTTATCGTGATGGCTTATTATTCAGAATCAATGCTTCTAAAGAAGACCTGACTAATAGACTGAATGAAACAAACAATTCAATATTGAGAGAGAAAATATACCATATCTTAAACTCTCATTACCAAGTAGAAGAAATCATTGTCATAATATGGAAACGTTATCATCCGGAGGTACTGAATGTATATTGATTTAGCTGAATTAGTTACTAGTGCAATTAGCCATATAGGGCGTGAAGATATACTTCAAAATAATAAAATTGATAACCACTCTGCAATCACTATTAGTTTACATGAGATGCCTGACATTAATATATTCACGGTAGATGAGATGCCCATGATATGGTCAGTATTAAGCCCCAAAGATGAGCTGAATACTGCTTTACATAGTGAAATAATATTGTCAAAATTAATGGATAATACTAACCAATATTTTTACTTTGGGCAGCCTGCCTTATTAAATATTAATGACTATATAGAATTGAGAGCTGTTTTTTCACCTTTTGCTTTAAAAAATGGAGAATCCGCAGCAGATGCAATAAATACTTTCGTCTCTTTCATGAGTAAAATTATTAATTTATGTAAACAGTAAAACAAAATAGAAATTTCATTATAACTTCGCCCGTTTTTTTATATTTAAAATATAAAAATACATTTAAAATGATAAATGATTAGTCGATAAATCATTTATCATTTATCATTTACATATTAATTTAAATAAATAAAAATTAGCAATAAAGAGATATTTGCTCTAATAAAATATGCTTATCTTTCTCAGACCATTCACCAATTTTAACTTTGCTCTCTAAGTACTGGCAAGCATCATAAATACCATTTATACCTGTCAACGCTGCGCAGCCTTTTATTGAATGCAATACTGCTAAAAATTTATTTCCCTGTTTTTCATGCCATGCAATTTCAATTTGCGTTGAAAACTGTTCAAATGTTGATTTAAACCTAGACCTCAAATCATCACATTCATTGATATTAATTATGGCATCATTTTTTCTTTTATTTTGAGCTAATTCAATCCCCCTTCCCAACTGAATCATAATAACTTTTTCAATAAGATCAGACAATCTATCAATATTAAATGGCTTCAATAAACAATCATTAAACTTCACATTTGTATTATCATTATACTGTATACCTCTATCCCCCGCTGTTGTGGCAATAATAGGAGTGTCATTGTCTAATATTTCATTTTCTAATGTTCTCCAACGTAAAAGCGTTTCAAACCCATTTTGCATTGGCATATTCAAATCCATTAGAACCATGTCATAAATGTTTTTTTTGCCTAAATCAATAGCTATAGAACCAGAACTTGCTAAATCTACTTGATGCCCCATATTTTCCAATATTATTTTTATTATATTTTGATTCAGGGAAACATCATCAACAACCAAAATTTTTAATGACCATAAAGTAGAAGACGCTAAGTTATGTTGCTTCCCTTTATGTTTCCTATTAAATCCAGATGAATTATTACAAAAAAAGCCAGATGGGACATTAAAATCTGAATAGTCTAATAACTTGCTCTTTCCTAAGTTTAGATTAATTTCCCATAAACGTAATTGTTGACCAAAGCCAATATATTTTATAGCTGATGAATTAAACACTTTCCTTAAACACTCATCGCTTTTCATTGGAATATATAATTTAAAATGAGTTCCTTTCCCTAACTGACTTTGTATTTTTATTTTACCATTCATTAGCTTAATAAGATTTGCTGATATGCTTAACCCTAACCCACTGCCATTTTCATTTAAATTCACCTTAAAGAATGGTTTAAATATTTTATTTTGTTGGCTGATATCAATACCTATTCCAGTATCAATAATATCGAAAACTAAATTAGATTTATCTATACCTACTTTAATCTTTATAGAACCTTCAGTTGTAAATTTAATCGCATTTCCAATTAGATTAATAAGTATTTGCATTAAACTTATTTGGCTTACCCTTACCTTTTTAGGAGTATCTGGATAAATATACGTTGATAACGCTAATCCTTTTCTTTTTGCCTCAAAACTAACAATGACCATGACCTTATCAATAAGCTCAAATAAATCAACCAATTCATAACCTAAGTTATAGTTTATCTCTTTAAAATTGAATGAATTATTAATAACATCTAGCATATAATCAGCAGATGTACGCATGATTGCTAATAAATTTTGTTGCTGATGTGTTGGTGATGTCTGTTGCAATAACTCTAAAGCACCAATAATACCATTCATCGGGGTTCTTATTTCATGAATAATACTTTCGCTTATTTCAGCCATATGATCTTTTTTCATTGGTTTACCTATAATTTTACAGACAGAGATTATAAAAATATCATCTAATAATCTATAGCCCTGAGATATTCAGTCAGAATTAATTTTTCTCCCATACATTTTTGGTATAATACAAAACAATAAATCATTCACAAATACAAATAGTAACAAAACAAAATTAAATAATATGTCACCCGCCAGATAATTTTCTTGATAAATATCATTCCTTGTGAAAAAATGAAATTATCAATAAGTATACAACATGAATTTTAATTATGATTAAATTTTAAAAAGCAACAAAAAAAGTAATATTTGAATATACTTGAAATATCACTAATATAACTTATCAATATAGAAATGATAAAATTAATTTTGTAATTACTTTATTGAAACACACAAAACAATTACTATATTTAACTGTTAACTATAATTACATTCACCTCATAAATATTTTAATCAGGATAATATCACAAATAAAACATGGAATTATTTCTAGCATAAATAAAAATACGATATTTATATTAATATACAGTTACACTTTAGCGTAACCAACCATATAAATTAACAACTTATCCATAAAAAATAAACATTGAACAATGGTGAGGGAACTAAAAGCCTTATAAACTCAGGCTTTTACCTTATACTCAAAAACAGCATCCAACTTCATAATATCATTCACATGATATTTCTGGAATTTTTAGATGCCTTTATTAGACCAGCCATTACAATTGATTCTTATATTATTTATGCTATCTATTTTTCCTTTAGCTCTCGTATTAGGTTCGTCATTCCTAAAAATAGCGATTGTATTTTCTTTACTGCGTAATGCATTAGGTATCCAGCAAACACCACCAAATATCGCAATCTATGGCTTAGCACTCGTCTTAACCTTATTTACAATGGCCCCTATTATTCTTGCTATCCAAAGTAATTTAATTAATGAGCCTATAGAAATAGAATCACCGCTATTTATTCAGAAAGTTGAGAGAAATATATTATTACCTTATAGAGAGTTTCTTAAAAAAAATACAGACCCTGAACAACAATTTTTTTTTGCCAATATCGGTCATCAAATTTGGCCTGAAAAGTATCATGATAAAATTCCAGATGAATCTTTACTTATCCTACTCCCCGCTTTTACCGTTAGCCAACTTATTGAAGCCTTTAAAATAGGTCTGTTGTTATTCCTACCGTTCATTGCAATCGACTTAATTGTTTCCAATGTATTACTCGCAATGGGAATGATGATGGTTTCGCCGATGACAATATCTATGCCCTTAAAACTATTAATTTTTGTATTGATGGGGGGCTGGGAAAAATTACTTAGGCAACTGATTCTTTCATTTTCGTAACACTAAGGCCATAAATAATGAGTGAAACTATGGTAATCCAATTAGCAAAACAAATGATGTGGCTTGTTTTACTTTTATCTTTACCTGTCGTCGTCGTCGCATCATGTGTGGGAATTTTAATTAGTTTGTTACAAGCATTAACCCAAATACAAGAACAGACAATTCAATTTCTTGTCAAGTTAATTGCTGTTTCTATTACACTTGCAATCAGCTATCGCTGGATGGGTGACGTAATTCTTACTTATGCAGATCAAGTTTTTGACATGATACTTCATATGAGGGAGTAAGCTCTTGACCATCTGGATTGAATACCTACCCATCCTTGGACTAAGCATGTTACGCTGCTTAGGTGTTTTTCTTCTTGTTCCTTTGCTGAATAGCTCTAACCTAGGCGGTACTTTAGTTAGGAACTCACTACTTTTAGTGATTATATTACCTATTGCTTATATGTACCCCAATTGGACCCAATCTAACCTTAATATTAGTGGATACTTATGGTTAATTATTAGTGAGGTGAGCATTGGGTTAATACTCGGTTTTTGTGCTGCAATTCCCTTTTGGGCAATGGATGCAGCAGGAACAATAATAGATACCATGCGCGGTTCTTCAATGGCAAGTATCATTAACCCATTATTAGGGCAACAATCCTCGCTATTTGGAGTGTTATTTAGCCAAGTATTTAATGTTATTTTTCTTATTAGTGGAGGTTTTAACCAACTAATAGCGGCTATCTATAATTCCTATATTTCTATCCCACCGGCCAGTACATTAAATTATCATATTGATGCTTTTTCTTTTATCTCCAGTTTATGGCAACTCATGTATGAACTAGGTATTCGCTTTGCAATGCCAGCCATAGTCGTCATCGTCTTAGTTGATATGGCTTTAGGGTTAATTAACCGCTCAGCGCAACAACTTAATGTTTTCTTCTTAGCGATGCCAATCAAAAGTGCATTCTCCTTATTAATGCTGATTATCTGCTTCAGTTTTGCGTTCCAACATTTATTGGCCTATAGCCTAGACTATTTGAATATCAGCCTAAATTTATGGGACTTTTTCAATGAGTGAGAAAACAGAAAAGCCCACATCGAAGAAAATCAAAGATGCGCGAAAAAAAGGCCAAGTAGCGAAAAGTAATGAAATAACCAGCGGTATGCAGCTAGTCATTTTACTGACTTATTTTAGTTTTGAAGGCCCTGAACTTTGGAATGCCTTAAAATTGATGATTAATACTAATATTAATTTTATTAACAATGATAGTCATTTAGCGATTGGCCAGTGGCTAAATACTTTCTCTTCTATCGTGATCCGTTTTACTGGTGGTTTAGCCGGCGTTATCATATTGACGTCTGTTTTTACCATAATGGCTCAAGTTGGGCCATTATTGGCAACAGAAGCGTTAACACCATCATTTAAAAAACTCAATATATTATCTAATTCAAAACAGATGTTCTCAATGCAGAATCTATTTGAATTTGTTAAATCTATATTTAAAACAGTAACACTAGCACTTATTTTTTACTTGTTACTAGCTCAAAACACTAATTCAATACAGTTTTTACCTTTGAACCCTGTTATTAATGGCGTTATTTTATGTATTCATTTACTTTACTGGATGATTTTAACTCTAATTGGATTCTATATTATATTTGGTATTGCTGACTTCGCATTTCAGAGATATAACAACACCAAGAAATTGATGATGTCTATTGATGAAATTAAAAAAGAATATAAAAATAGTGAAGGTAACCCTGAATTAAAAAGCAAACGGAAAGCAATACACCGAGAAATTCAAAGTGGGAGCTTATCTAAAAATGTCGCTAAATCAACGGTCGTGATTAAGAACCCAACACATGTTGCAGTATGTCTGTATTATAAAATTAATGAAACACCATTACCGAAAGTCATTGAAGTCGGCTTTAATAGCCGAGCCTTAAATATTATTAGGTTTGCAGAGAAATCAGGAGTACCTATTGTAGAGAGTATTGATTTAGCCCGTGCATTAGCAAAGAAAACCTCAGTAGGTCATTATATTCACCCAAGCTTATTTGAACCTGTCGCTAATATTTTGCGTATGGTTATGAATTTAAGCTATGAAAAAGAAAACCCCAAAAATGAAGATTAAACTCATTCTTTTAATAATACCGTGTATGGCGCTAATCGCTTGTACTACCGTAAAAAAAGAGCCTAATAATGAGCGTCCATTAATCAATAGTAACACATTGAATTTAAACAATAAAAATACGGAAAACACTTTAACCTGGAGTGAGTTTTTTGACGAAATCTCTTCCAACTCCGAATTGAAAATTATGGAGTCAAATTTAGATGAATATAATAATAGCCTTGAAAATAAAATAAACAACACATTGATCAATAAAGAAAAAAATATCGACAATATAAATCTAAATAAGGTTTCAGAGGAGAGAAATGATATATATAAATTTAATGAAGATGACGAAGCAGATGAATTACTTGATATTGAACCAATATCAGAAAATAACACTAATATAGCAAATAAATTAATTTCATTATTTTTATCATCACCGCCCACAGACAATCATCATTTATCACCTGATGATGAAATTTAATTTATTGACTGCTTGTTAGCCTATTGCCTCAACAAGCAGTCAAGCTTAACCTGCCACAATAAAATCAATTAGCATAATGTATCTATTCTAACCGCTAATCGTTCCCCTATGCGTAATAGTGTACCAAAAGCAAAAATACGATGACCAACTTTTAATGAAACAGGTGTATTATAATGTTTTTCACTTTCAAATAAGTACCCCGGCCGGATCTGGCTTAGCTCATTAATTGAAATATTCAAATTAGCAACTTCCACTGAAACAGGAATCAATGTATTTGAAATTTGATTATCTGTATTGGCTAAGCTATCTGTAGGTATATCAATCCAGTCATCAAAAGTATCCATTAATGTCTCCACGCTAAATATGCCTGACTCGCCATCTTGACAAACAATGGCAAGTGGCCGATGAGTAAAAAGAAAAAACTCCCCACGAGTAATCTCTGCTTGCTGTTGAAGCACCAGCGCATTACCTTCTTGTATAGAATATATTTGCTGACTATTTAATAAACACCAACCCGCCACTAACTTTGCCCCAATCATAATTGGCGAGCTTATTTCTTGTTCATCAGTTATCGAACCGTTCTCTATGAGTACCTCTAACCAGCTATCAGGGGCTTCAATAACGTGAAAATTAAGTATTCTATTATGATGTTTCGCACACAACTGCCACCCCACGCCTTGCGGTAAAGAGCCCGTGCTTATCTGTTTAACTGTTGGCCACTGAAAATCATCAATATCAATGCATGCCTTGAGAGTATCTATTGTCCATATCGCGAGTACGTCCTTAAACTCATCAGAAACCATAGAAAATGATGGAATAGCAAGTACTGGACTAACCCATTGACACCATTCATTTTCATCTACCCAAAAATCAATAGAATTACCATTTATACAAGTTGTCAGTAACAAACCGATTGCCAAATTCCGATGCTCAAATGTTAAAGATAGAGTTCCTTCATCGCCGATTAATTGACAACCTGTACCTACTGCACGAATAAGTTTTGCTGTTCTATTATTAATTTCAGGTATCGGCATGATTAACCTTTAAAAAAATCGAGCAATTAAATTTTATCGAAAGCCCCCTTTTTATTTGCTCAATAATTTTATTCAACTCTTGATTATATAAAGAAGTATTCAAATAAAGACAAATAGATATACCTACCTCATTATAATCAGCCTCAATAATCATCCCTGCTAATGGGCCATTTGTTAAACACCACTTTAATTGATTATTTTGATTGTTAGAACAATTCAACGATAATTTTTTCAGTAACTGCTCACATAATTCAGCGCTATTTGACACATCTATATAACTTAAACACTTTCGTTCTTGTGTTATATCATTATTATTGACCCCTCCTTTTATTGGAATAGTCAATAATTCTTCAAACTGATGTTGAGCATCTTGGTGAGATGCCGTATCGTCCATACCATTATTTAATATAATAACATTGCGGCGTGATGACATTACTTTAGTACACATAGTTTATTCCATTAGGAGTTTTAGTTTTTCTTGCTCGATTATATTTTCTTGTAATAAACTTAATTGTTGTTCTTTTTCTATCTGTAATTCACTGTATATTCTTTTAGCCATGCTACTTTTTTGTAGAATTGCCTGATCTTGCAGGTAATAATTTGTCAACGTAGTGCGATACTCTCTAATAGCACTGGGTGTCAGTAATTGTTCATGTGAACCATAATGTTTCCATTGCTCACAGAGTTCCTCTCTGAGTTTCATCAAACTTTCATTAACCTGAATTTGCTCACTTATCTGTTGATTTAATTGCGTTAAAATAGAACGAAGTCGCGTTTCACGGCGCTTTTTTAAAGCAAATAAAGCCGTTAAGGTTGTTTGATAATTTTGCATAACATATCCAGTGTATCTTGGAACTTAACCCGCTCATCGGTTGGTTGGCAAAGAAACTCCCTGATTATTGGCCTTTTCATTAATGCTTCATCGGATTCAGGGTCTTGCCCTGTTTGATACTCACCAACACGGACTAACAGTTCAATGTCTTTCCAAGCAGCTTGTAATTTTCTCAATTTCCCTGCATTTTTACGGTGCTGCTCACTGGTAACCTGCTCCATAACTCGGCTAATACTCGCATTGATGTCAATCGCAGGGTAATGATTTTCCTGCGCTAGTTTTCGTGAAAGAACTATATGTCCATCTAGAATTGAACGAACCTCATCTGAAACGGGTTCATTCATGTTATCGCCCTCAACAAGGACAGTATAAATAGCGGTAATACTTCCTGATTCAGCTCGCCCAGCTCGCTCTAATAGACGGGGTAATTGAGCATAAAAACTGGGGGGATATCCACCCGATGTAGCACACTCCCCCGCAGCAAGCCCTATTTCCCTTGATGCGCGGGCAAAACGTGTTAATGAATCCATCATTAACAACACATTTTTCCCTTGGTCGCGAAAATATTCAGCGATTGTTGTTGCCGTATATGCAGCTTTCAAACGCTCTAGCGCAGATCTATCAGAGGTCGCAATAACTATCACACAACGCTTCAATGCTTGCGGGGTTAAAGTGTGCTCTAAAAACTCACGAACTTCTCGTCCCCTTTCACCAATCAAAGCCAATACAATAATGTCAGACTCACACCCTTCACTAATCATGCCTAACAAGGTACTTTTGCCACACCCTGCCGCCGCAAAAATACCTATTCGCTGCCCTATCCCACAAGTCAATAACCCGTCAATCGCACGCACACCTAATGGCAAGTGCGTGTCAATAATTTGCCGAAGGAGAGGATTGGGTACATCAGCGTTCAGAGTTCGATACTCTCCATATTGAGGTAGATTGGAGTGATCAAGCGGTCGACCTAAACCATCAAGTACACGGCCAAGCAAAAAGTCACCAACACAAATTTGGTAACAATGCCCTGTAGGAATAACATCCGACCCAACGGTAACTCCCAGAGGCTCAGAAAAAGGGGATAACAATGCATAATCACCATCAATAGAAACGACCTCAGCATCAATACCGCTAGGTTTTAAGTGGCAAAACTCAGCAAGGCTGACACCTGGTAATGATGCACGTAACAATGTTGGGCCAATTTTAACGATTTTCCCCGTTAGTCGAACACTTAAGCTTTCGATATTTACAGGGAACTTTAAACGTTCAAACAATGTATTATAAATAATATTATAATCGGGCTGACGCATTACTCATGTTCCCCAATAAGATCAATATTACCAATAATACGTAGTTCAGCATCTTCACCAATCTCTTGGAATGAGAGTACCTTTAACCCATAAAACTCCCGTTCAATAACTTTACGGAGGAAACGCCTCACATCAATTGTCGTTATTAGCACATTTTGAGTTTGATAATTATTCTGAGTCACCTCTTTAATCTTTTCTATTAGCCTTTCACTAAAGTTAGGCTCTAATGAAGAATAAGAACCTGAAGCAGTTTGCCGAATAGCTTCACGAATATGATTCTCAATATTATCACCAATAACCCAACCACTGATCCACGGCTGCCCTATACTATGTCTAGCGATAATATGCCTACGTAAGCCAATTCGCACATACTCAGTTATCATGACAGGGTCTTTTTCTCGAGGGCTCCACTCAATCAATGACTCAAAGATTGTGCGTAGATCACGAATAGATATATTTTCTAAAACTAAACGCTGAAGTATATCTGCAATACGCCCAATAGGTAATTGCCTCTGTATTTCCTTAACTAAATCAGCATATTTCCCTTCCATTGCATCCATCAGAAAACGTGTTTCCTGCACGCCTATAAATTCTTTTGCATTGCGGTCGACTACAATTGATAAACAATGAATAATTGTCGCTTCATCTTGATAAAGCGTAATATTCATGGCTGATAATACGTCTTTATTATCAGGTGAAACCCACTGTAATGATTGATTACCACCGAACGATAGTTTATCTCTCTGTTTAGCTTGGGTAATATCTGGTGAACTAATATCGGCTAACATCAGGTCTTTAGGTAAAATGATATCGAGGACAACCTCCTGATATAATAAAATCTTTAAAGAACCAGAGGGTAAATTATTATCTACTTGTAAATTAATCTCCGGCAAAGGGATACCAATTTGCTCAAACTTTTGGAAACGGAAGATATCAATTTGAGAAGCCAATATATTCTTATTGCAACAATCTTTAGCCATCCGGATAATTAATGGGGTTGAACCGGGGCTGATAGTTTGGTTAGCTGAACTACCACTTAAATCTGAATTGATATATTCATCCTGTTCTGTCGCCGTTCTTTTTTTAGTAAAAAATGAAATTGCAAAGACAATAGCTGATAGAATAAAGAAATAAACCGTTGGGAAACCAGGTAAAAAACCAAATACCAGTAAAATAGCACAAGTTAATACGACTGCTTGCGATTGCTTACTTATTTGCATAACCAAATCACCCGCAAGGTTATTTTTTTCTTCTCCAGATATACGGGTCACAATAATCCCAGCAGTAATCGATATTAATAAAGCAGGTATTTGGCTGATCAAACCGTCACCAATAGAAAGAATCGCATAAGTAGAAAATGCAGTACTAGCACTCATATCATGCACCATCACACCAACAGCTGTTCCTCCTAATATATTCACCAATATAATGATAATACCCGCGATAGCATCGCCCTTAACAAATTTCATAGCACCATCCATAGCACCAAAAAGCTGACTTTCTTTTTGGACTAAACCGCGTAACCTCCGTGCCTCATCGGCATCAATAGTACCTGCACGTAAATCACCATCAATACTCATTTGTTTACCTGGCATTGCATCCAATGAAAAACGAGCACTAACTTCTGCAACACGCTCAGAGCCTTTAGTTATCACGATAAACTGCACGATAGTAATGATCATAAAAACAATAAGCCCTACGCCTAAATTACCACCAACAGCAAATTTACCAAATGTATCAATAATATCGCCGGCGTCTGCTTGTAAGAGGATCAGCCTAGTCGTGCTAATTGTTAAAGATAAGCGATACAAAGTGGTAATTAATAACACCGCAGGAAAAGTCGAGAATTCTAATGGGCTTTTAATATAAATGGCCATCATCATTAAGAGAATGGATATCATTAGGTTCAGTGCAATAAGGAAATCAATTAGCCCTGTTGGTAACGGGATAATCATCATAAATATAGCGACTAACAACAAAATAACGAGAAAAATATCTTGTCGGCGAGAAATAACGATTAAAAATTGCCTAATAAATTCCATTATTTTAATCCGATAGCCTCATCAAGTAAGCGTTGCATTGTTTTAAAACAATAAACCCAATGAGAAATAGAGCTCGTTGTATTTAATTTACAACTTAGCATTTGATAACCTCCCCCTACCCAAGGACGTAATAATGTCCCCTTAGTCCTCGCAGGGATGCATTGTGTTAATAATTTCTCTAATATATTTTCTTGATAAACAAGCTCTACCTTTTTACCTACGGTAAGAATGATATTATTGTTGATATATTCAATATAAAAACGATAACATGGATGTAAAAACTCCATTTTTGCAGAAATACCATCACTAGGTAATTCAACCAGCTGCAAAAACCTTTCTAACCACCGTTTTGTTTGTAATTCCATCTACATTCTTAAAAAGAAATTTAAAATAAAGGTATTTTTCATTATGATTAACATATTCTAATAAAACTTAGATAGATATAATCAGGTATTTACCTGATAAAAACGAAAAAAGTCACTATTCTAATTCATTTAATTGTTGTAAGTATTCAATAAATACACTAATAACCATTTCTCGTTGATCGTAATCCGAAAAGCAGTCATCCGGTAATAATTTGATTAACTCCATTAATCCTCTAGCATATTTATACTGTTTTTCTGATGTCTGTAAACTAATTTTACTTTCTAGCCAATCAGAATATAACCAAGATTGTTGTACTATTTCCAATAATAAGCAGGTCACATGCTTATCTGTTATATTTGGTAAATCTAGGGAGTTTGCTAAATGTTTGCTTTGTACTTCGATAGTTAAAAACTGCAATAACCATTTTAAATCAGTAATCACTGCCGCTAGGCGAATATCCGTTGCCTTATAACCTGCTGAGAGCTCAAAAGATAAAGTACGAATAAGTGTTCTTAGCTGTTGTTGACTACCTTCAAATTGACTAAATTGTTTAAACCAATAAAGCAATTCAGGTTGGTTACTTGTTGCTTGCTGATATAAAAAACGTAATTCACCTAATGCTTGTGGGGTAACAGCACCGCACTCTAAATGCGTAAATAGTTTTAAAACCCACTCATTATCTCCTGCCATCACTTTTTCTAGTGTTTGTTTCAGTACATGGCTAGAGGATTGATCATTTTCTTTTTCATTTAACATACTAGCAAGTAGCAAAATACATTCGGCAGTATCTAAATGATGCCGTTGAAAACTATTCAGAAGGTCGTCAATCTCTTCAACCTTAGTTACTCCGCCAATTCGATGGCGCAACTCTCCCACACTTGTAGGGTCTGAATCCTCTAAGTTTTTGGCTAGACGCTGCAACATGCTGCGGGTTGGACGTTCAGATACTCTAGGGTTATGACCACCTCTCATTCGCACAAAGTTGCCAATGGCTAACCCAATGTTCCCTTGGGTTTCTTGTATCAAATAACCATCAGAGAGATAACTATCAAGTTCAGGAACTTCTGTATTCAATTGATTTTGCGCTATTTCAAGAGCTGATTGTGCAGGGATGACTTGCGTCACTAATTTTCTTTGTTCATTTTGGCGCGTCAACTCAATATTTTGTTGGGCCAATTGCTGGTTTTTCACTAAAGAGAGTCGCGGGTCTATAGATTCTACTTTAACAGACATTACATGTTTCCTCTTCAGCTAATAACAAATGTGCACAAATTGATTCTAATTGTTCTTTCAGATTAATATGGAGATTAAATAAAGATGATGAAAGCAATGCCTCATCTTTGTCTTTCGTCTCATCAACTTGAATATGTAGCCACGGGTAACCAGAAAAAAGCTTTATTAATTTATTGTACTGACTAGGATGAATATAAAGCGTTGCTGACTTTTCATTCTTTATTTCCTCTAGTTTAGCGCGAAGCTGATTGAACAATAACCCAGTACTATCATTTTCAATAAAAAACATATCAAGCACGCTAACTAGCACTTCCCTTAAACGTGGTTCCAAGCACATTAAAATGTTTTGTTCTAGTTGATGTTCTGACACTAACCACTCAATAGACTCAGTAGCAATCTTCTGCCTAATCAATGGAGCTTCCTCTTCCAATAAAGCCATGCCTTCTTGATAAGCTAGTTCTCGTAAGCTCTGACATTCCTGTTTTTTTTCATCTAGATATTTTTGAGACTCTTGATAGATAATTTGAGCTTTTTGTTGGGCTATTTCTATAATATTGTTTGCAGAAAAACAGTTTATTAACTCCTCTGTCGGAATAATAGGCCCAAATACAGGTAAGTCAGGCAATGAAATTACAGGAACTGAAATCACCTTCATAAAAAACGCCCAATACGTAATAGCCAAGGAAAAATACTACCAAGACGGGGGGCTTCTTGGGGCGGGTAATTTGGAAAGGTTGTTTTCAACGCGTGATAGACCACACAATCGGTTTTCTCTGCATACCACCAACTTAGTCCTATCCCTTGGGCTTTCTCGATGAAATCCTCTTCAGAATAAATAACCTGAGAAGGAGAATGATAGAAGGTCCCTATTGCCAATAGCTGCTCACAACCCTGCTCACCGAAAATATCCGTCAAACGGCAACGATATCGACGAAGTACCAGATAATCAGGGCAAGCTAATACCAGAATCCCCATCGCAAGAAACAACTTCATTAAACGTGTTTCTAATGCCAAAATTTGATACTGACGTGGTTCAAGCTGCTTTAATATAGGAGAAAAAGATAAGTCTTTGCGGCGAAGAATCATGTTATCTATTGCGCCTTGGCAAGATGGAGATTGCTGATACACCTGTTGCCATTGAGATAACTCGAATGTTCTCCACCAAGATGCATGCATCCATTTACCTGGACGCCATACCAACTCATGTAATCGTTGTTGTTCAACCTCAATAATATTATTCATATATTAGGTCTATTTCTTAATACAATTAATAATACAATAGCACTGGTCATTATGGCTGCCACAACTATCCAGGGAAGATACTTTCGCCATCCCCAGCCATTTTTGGTCTTATCCAGAAACTTCGCCTGTTTATGTCGATAATCAGCCATTTGCATAACGATACTGATATTTTCTACTGTTAAATTTGAGATAGATTTTTGGACCATTCTACGAATTTCTGGCTCTCTACTTTGCATATTGATACCCGGCGCATGCTTAATAAATATTGAAGCGGTAGGCGGCGGTATTTCACGACGATTTACATTGGTACTTTCCGATATAGCAACTTGAGCAATAATAACCCCATCCATACTCAGTAGCATTTTTTCTATATTTTGTTCTTTTAAATAAGTTATTTTTGCCTGTTCTTGTGCTGGAGAAGTGACTAACTGCCCCGGAGGAAATAAATCAGCAATATTTTCTGTTCGTTTATTAGGTAGACCTTGCTGGCGTAATACTTCAACTGCATTGGCAAAATCATCTTTTTCTACATTAATAGTAACGCCGCTTCCCTTAATAATGCTTTTTTCTGCATCAATATTTCTCAGCATCAATAAAGCAATCATCTGATTTGCTTCTTCTTCAGATAAGTCACTATAAAGCTCAACTTTACAACCCGTTAAAAAAAATAAAATTAACACGATAGAACTAAAACGAATAAAAAACTTCATTATTGCATACTTACCAGTTTATTAATTCCTTGAGATAGCTGCCCTGTCACTTTTGCAATTAAATCCACTTCCACCATAGCATTTTTAAGAAAAGATTGTGCCGTTAACATAGTTGCCGGGTTATTCAGAACATCGACAGTTGCTCGTGCATTATTAATTGTATTTGAAATTGACAATGATTTATCTTGTAATGAAGCGATTATCATCTCTTCCGGGTTAAGTGTGGGTTGTTCAAAAAGCATATTTGTAAATAAATCGACATCCTCAGCTCGTTCAATGGAGGGGAGTTTTTCTGTTAATGTTTGCATACCGGCAGTAGATACAGATGTAATATCCATCGTATTAATATCCTATTTTTAATATATTATGAGTATAACAATCAATTATTGCTTATTGTTATATATTCAATAAATTGCTTTAGTAGCTCTGCTTCTGGAGACTTATCACTCTGTAATTTTTCTTCGGCAAGATATAAATTATTCATTCCAATAAGTATGGTTGCATCAATAATATTACAGGCACTTTCATTTTCCGTCAGATATGGTAATACATGACGAATAGCTTCAGCTTGAATATAAAGCCCATTATTTACAGCCGCTAATCCACTTTCAATAATAAGTTGCCTCATACTGAAATCTAATAAATTCATATCTTCTGAATTATCCCTGACAACATATCTTTCACTGCCCGCATAATCGCACTTTCATAACTCACAAAAACAGAATATTGTTGTATCGCAAATTGTGCCTGTAACATCCTTGCTGGGTCATTAAGGTCAGCTGCAGTCACCTTTGATTGCACTTCATTACCCGCTTTATCAACGAGTTGCGAAAGTTGGTTAGTAATCGCTTCTATGTCCATAGTTACTCCCTCGTGTTATAGCTGTTTATTTGAAGCGAACGATTGCGAAATTGCTTTGGACTACAATTTATATAACGACGGAATCTATCCGTAAAATGGGCATGACTTGAAAACCCGCATTCTATGGCAATATCAATGACTCTCATGGATGTTGTACTTAACAGTTTCTTTGCATGTTTTATCCGTCGCTCCAACAACCAGCGTTTAGCTGTTTGACCATATGTACATAAAAATAACTCATTAAACTTACGCACAGGTAAATCAAATTCCTGAGCTAAGCGAACAACGGACCACTGACGCATAAAATGGTTTTCAATAAAACTACAAAAGTCTTTATTACCTGAAATATATTTATAAAGTAGAGAGGAAAAATATACGTTATCTAACCCTAAACAATAAGTATAAGCAAAGTGTAAAAAATTATCCTCTGAAAGCTGCAATAGATAGGTAAAAACATCCAATACATTCCTTTCTGCTCGAATAATTCTAATGGGTTCAATTGAATAAGTTATTTTTTCTTGAGGAAGCAATAGGTTAATTATTTCAGGGTAAACCTTATGTAAACTGCTCGAATCAAAGTCTACAGATAATAGCTGATTCTTTAATATCGACTCTACTATAATTGCCTCATCATTGGTAATGACTAAACAATTTTCTGGGAATGTATAGGTTTTTCCATTCAAAGATAACTGACCTGAGTTTTTGCTGATAATAAACTTTATCGCAGACATACATTACCCTTATTAATAAAAAGACATTCGTTTATTTTCTAGTAAAAACGCATGAGAAAATATAAGGTATTAACCTGACATCATTGTTCCTCATTAAAACAATAATTAAGCATATAAATTACATATAACATCATAATTGTAAAATCAAAAATGATAGTTTCCATGTAAATTTGAAAAAATTCAAAATTAAAATATTTATTATCTAACCTCTAAATTAAGAAATTTTTATATTTTAACTTTAACAAAAAGGGTAATAACATGGTTTATATAGATTTCGATCAAAACGGGTATTATGAAGGTCAAAATAGCTATTATACACCAACCACTCCCTCAACAGGTGATGTGATAGTAAATAATGGTGATAATGGCATTCAAAATAATAACAATAACAGTATTCAAAATAATAATTATCGAAGTGCCATGACAAATCATTCTCTTATGGGAACAGCCATGGTCACAATGGAAAACATTATGTTGTTATTTACTGAATTAGCAAATTCTAAATTTGAAGCCATGTCAAAGAAAACAGAAGTTTCTCGTGATGCACAAGATATGGCGAATCGAGTTGACCGTATTATTGCTGATTTAGATAAACCAGACTCTACTGGAGAACTTCCACCTGATGTCATTCATTATATGCGCGTTAACAATATCATGATTGATGGCAACCAAAATATTGATGACTTTATGCAAGGAAAAAATGGCAAATTAGATAAAGGTGACCTCACTGCCGTTAAATCAGCTTTAGAATCAGCTTCCGGTCGTGCTTCTGATTTTGTTCAACAAAGCCAACTTAAACTACAGCAACTCATGCAAAACTTTAATACCGCAGTCACAATGGCAAACAGTATCCAAAGCATGAATGCTGAATCAACTAAATCAATCGCTCAATCTATTCGTTAACAGCCTAAAAATAAATTGATAGCTATCTATAAAACCAAATATCGTAGGATTAAAGATGCAACAATTAGATCAATTTCAAAGCATGCTTAACGAACTGCAACGTTGCAGAATAAATGTTAAAAAGCAAATTAATGAATTCAAAGTACTACAGAATGAAATTAGCGAGTTACATAAAAAAGCAGATAAGGACCCAATTGCTTTACGTAAGTTAGCGAAATTTAATGATGTAATGCAAAGTGATATTGGAGCAGAAAAAATCATTAAAAAATCAGAAGAAGTAAAACTGATTTTTAATCAATTAAGCAAACAATTTAAACAACTTTCTGTTGAAAATACGGGTCAAAACAGAGACCTTTTTTCACCAGAAAAAAACAAAAGTGTAGTTAAAAAACAGTATCGTACTTTCGTCTAATTAACGTTTTGATACTTTTATCATCATGAGATTTATATGCCAAAAACAGTTAGCACTCTGTCACAAAATGAAAATAGCGACAATTTGCAGCATTTTTTAGCGCGTGGTGGTTCTTTAAAACTAATTGCTGGCTTAGATAACCAGCAATTAGAACGACTCTATGCATATGCCAACCAATTGTTTAATGCCAATGATTTTTCCGCTGCACGCAATATTTATTATCTATTAACTTGTTTAGAACAATGGAACCCCGAAAATTTACTTGCTCTAGGGTTATGCCATCAACGTTTAGGTGAACATGAAAATGCCATAAATAACTTCGTACGTGCAGGGACGATTAAAATAGATGACCCTCGCCCCGCCTTTTTTACAGGCCTCAGTTATCACTTGCTGGGTAATACTGAATACGCAAATAAAGCATTTCATGCTGCCATTCGCTGGTGTAATGACTTAAAAGAGTATCAAGAAATCAAACAAAGTGCTCAAAAAATGCTAAATCCAATATCGGAGATATCACAATGACAATGCTTCTTGAGCGTTCTCTTTATCGAACAGATATATCTACAGAAAATAGGTTACATGATATATCGACCACTTTACCTAAAAGTACTCATCAGACAACCCCTTTGCAATTTGGTGAGTTAAATAATGTTGCTACAGCGCAAAATACACCAATGATAAAACTGGCAACTCCACGAGCCAGTAAAGAAGAGGTTTCTCAAACACAAGCTGCTTCTGATCTAGAAGAAGTATTCCAAACATTACAGCAGCTCTCTCCTGATAATGAAAGAAATAATACATCTAACCCTATGCTAAATATGTCTTTAGCCAAAATTGAAGGGTTACCAATGAACTCAATGTTTGCCGCATCATTACTACTCGTTGGTCAGGTTTTAGGGGACATTGCCTCAACTAAAGGGGAAATGCTTGAAATTCTGACTAAAAAACAAGACATGCTACGAATGGAAGAAGTCAAAAATATTCGCGAGCAAATGGAAAAAGCCGTTGAACAACAAGATAAAGCCAGAAAAGCCGGTGTTTTTGGTGTTATTTTTGACTGGGTTATTGCCGCAGTAGAAGTTGTCGTCGGTGTGACCAAAATGGTTGGTGGCTTCTTATCAGGTAATGCCATGATGGCTGCAAGTGGAAGCATGGACTTCATGGCTGGGCTTGCAGGTATTGGCAAAGCGGTAGCCAATACCATGGCGCTGATAGACCCCAATAACGCTGAAAAATATCATGCTGCGGCCAACAAGTTTGCTATCACACAGATGTCATTTGAACTTATGGGGGCGGCTATTGATATTACCAGTGCAGTGCGTAATGCAATCGCGACTAAAATTGTTCCAAAAGTGGCAACTCAAGTCTTAAAAGAAGGAGCAGGAGAAGCACTAAATGTGGCAATAAAAGAAGGCAGTCAAACAGCCATTAAAGGGATAGCTAAATCAGTTGGCCAAGAAGTCAGTACGCAAATTGGTAATCAAATTATCAATCAACTAGGGAAGCAAGCTGCTGAAAAAGCAGGAAAAACAATATTTAATAAAATGATTGATTCATTTTCACAAAAAGCAATAGAAGAACTTGTCACTAAATCCGTTGAAAAAGCGGCAAAGAAAGCAGCTAAAAAAGTGGCTAAAGATGGAATAGAACTAACCACAGAGCAATTGATTAGCAATACTACCAGACAAATACAAAAAGATGTTTTAAAAGCCGTCAGTAAAGCATCAGTATCTCGCGTTGATATGTTTTTGCAAACATCCCGAGGTGTGATATCAGGCGCACAGCAAGTAACGATGGGGTCTTTAGAAATCCAAAAGGCAAAATTACAAAAACAAATTGACCAATTAATGCTAGATCAAACTTGGCTGCAAAATATGTTTGAATTCTTTGAAAGAGAAAAAGAAGAAACCGTAAAAAAAGTACGCTCATTGCAAGAAGACAAAGCCGCTGTAGTTCAAGATGGTACTAAATTACTAAGTACGATAGCATCAACCCAAGCACATATCGCTTCTTCAATGGTTTAATGCTATGCATACCACTTCAATAACTCATGAGCACCCGAATAGTGAATTTATTGATTATTTTTCAACGAAAAGAGAGGAAAATCAATCAAACGCAATATTCGTTTCTAACGGGAGCTTATTAGCACCTTTACTTAGAAACTTAAGCGAAAAACCATTAAGTTCAGAACTTATCGAGGTGGCACTGAGTGAAGTCGCTATTGCATTAAATACTGTCAGAAACAACCTTCCCCAACAGCAAATATTATTATCTCAATTAGAAGAGGCAGCTCCCGGTAGTTTTTCCAACTGTATACCCGAAAATGCAGATTGGAACGATGCCATTAAACCAATAAATTCACATTGTAATAAAACAAGGTTTACAGATATCACTTCATTATTAATTGAATTAATAGGAAAAGTTGGTGAAAGTATGCGCAAAAGAGGAGAGCAAGTGCTACCTCTTTTATGTACTGTATATATGGTAAATTATACATTAGGCCATATGAGTGCCGAGTTAATTAACCAGAGTACAATAAATTCCAGTAAACAAGTATTTACTGATGCACTAAAACAAATATCAACCTCAGGAGTGAATTATCATTACTCCCCAGAAAATAAAAACCATCCAACAGTGACTATTCCAGAAATAAATAAAACGACTTCATGCAAAAGTGAAGTTTTAAATGAGGGGGTGAGTTCCATACAACAAGTATTCGCCCAACAATTAAATGACTATACTGAATTAGGTAATCAAATTACCAACATCAGTCATTCCATACTAGACTCGTTAGAGTCTATTGACTCTAATACAATTAAGTCATTAATTAATGACACAAGCTGTTTTATTAACATAGATGACGGGTTAATTGCATCGGCAATTAGCAATAATGATAACGCTTATTTAAATTTCTCTAGAAAATAACTAATTACCTTAAATAAGGATTAAAAATGAATAACATCAACTCAAATACAATAGATATAGAACAAATATGTCCAAATCAATCTGATATAAAAAACGCTTCGATATCCTCATCAACGAATGTTTATGCCATGATGGATGCCATCATTTCAATGCTACAAAAAATGAATAGTGACATTCGCGATATGCAACGTGACTTCTTTGCATCTCAACAAAGCACCGCATTCAAAAAAGAGCTCACGGCAATATCGACCAAACAGGATTCAATACAACTTAATTATAAAGCAGCTTTATCCAACGCTATTGCAAAAACAACTTCAGGCGTCGTCAGTATCGGTGGTGCAGGCTTCGGCATGGCTAAGGGGGCAAGTCTAGGTGGTGAGTTTATTTCCGCAGGGACTAACGGGATTGGAAAAATGGTAGAAGGGTCGGTATCAGTAAGTATGGCGAGTACAACTCGTGATGCACAAAAAAAACAATTATTAGGCGATTTTCAGTCTAACTCAGCGATTGAGTACCATAAATTGCTCTCAAATACAGCCGATAAAGCCTCTGAAGCGTCAAAACGTATGTTAGATATAACACGCGAAATTATATCATTACAAGAAAGAATTACATCCTCTGTAAGAATGTAAATATTGCAAATAGAATAATGACTATACTAAATTAAGAAAGAATACAAAATATGGCTCAATTAGATGCAGTCACCGAGTATTTATATAGAAAAGGGAAGCAGCCTCAAAAAGCTTTCTTTAATAATAGCAGTTTTTTTATTGGTTGGAAGGTTGAGTTCACTCATTTTGAATTAACTTATAGGTTAAATGATAAAGAACTAATAATTTGTGACTTTTCCTCCACAGCACATTCAAAAAATAAAAGAATGGCAACCATTTCATTTATTAAATTTATTCACGAATTAGAATCTTGCTGTTTTGATTTTAATTCCATTCGTGGGTTACTGTTAGCTAGCCCGAACCCTGAAGTTACGGAACTCAGAGAGCGGTTAGCTCAATCACTTTTATCCCAAGGTGCAACGTGGGAGATGATTAATGGTGATAATTGGCTAGTATATTTATTAAATAAAAATAGAATATAAATTAAATATTTTATTTATATATATTAATTTAAATAAAAAATATTATTTGACATCCATAGCTATTTATCGATAAAAATGTAATCAATAATAATTGAATCTATAATTTTAATATGAAGAAAAAAGTTTTATTAGTCGAAGACCATGAACTATTAAGTGCTGGTATTAAGCATTTTCTTTCATATCTTCCTGAGTATGAAGTTATCGGTGTTGTCTGTAATGGCTTACAGGTCTATGAAACCTGTCAGAAATTAAATCCCGATCTTGTTATATTAGACTTAGGCTTACCTGGCATGGATGGTATTGACGTCATTTGTCGGCTAAAACAACGTTGGCATGACCTCAATATTATTGTACTGACAGCAGATCGGGTGGAGCATCGGGCCTGTTCTGCACTGAATGCGGGCGCTATGGGGTATGTTTTAAAGAATAGCTCTCAGCAAACCTTATTATCAGCCTTGCAATCTGTTGTCTTTATGAATCGAGTTTTTATTGACCCTTCTTTAAGTGAAGCTCAAATATTTGAGTTAACCCAAACTAAAGAACCAGTACGACTAACAACTCGGGAAAGGCAAATATTAAAGCTAATCTCAGAAGAACGCCGTAACCGCGATATTGCAGAAGATTTAAAAATCACCATAAAAACAGTTGAAACACACCGTCTTAACTTAATGAGAAAACTAGGTACACACAGCTCCGTGGGGCTCGTCAAATGGGCATATCGATTAGGTATTTGCTAATTCAAGATATTTTAAATAGAAAATTATTTTTTACGACTAATACTAATATACTTAATCCATTGAAAAATAATGGTTAATATTTAATTTCATACAAATCATATAATTACAGATTTAATTATAATATATATTATTTTGGTTAAAAATAATGCTTTACAAACGATAGTGATAACTATTATCATTATCATCACCTCCTCAATACGGTTACTTAGTCACCTTTTGTTGGGGGTACGACATTGCTCACATTGCTTCCAGTGTTTACTTTAGCCAGCCTTGCGCTGGCTATTTTTTTACCTGATACAGCAGTTCTGTAATATGTTCACTATCGAATCTTCCTCATCTAACGATTTATCTCATCCAACAATGGCATACTTATTCAAATTATTTGAACTCTATGGTTAATGGTAGCTACTTTTCTCTAAGTGAAAACAGGTTAAACTATCATCAATACATTAAGAGTGAGTTCAACCAAAGTTGAAGTCCGTAAAGGAGATAACACTATGATCTATCTACGTAAAGCAAATGAACGAGGTCATGCTAATCATGGTTGGCTCGATAGTTGGCACACTTTCTCATTCTCTAGTTACTATGATGAAAATTTTATGGGGTTCTCAGCACTAAGGGTGATTAACGAAGACTTTATTGCTGCAGGCCAAGGTTTTGGGACACACCCGCACAAAGATATGGAAATTTTAACCTATGTGCTTAATGGCACGGTGGAACATAAAGACAGCATGGGCAATATGGAGCAAATTCCCGCAGGTGAATTTCAAATTATGAGTGCAGGCACCGGTATTCGTCACTCAGAATATAACCCGGACAATGAAAAAGAACTGCATTTGTACCAAATTTGGATTATCCCTGAAAAAACAGGCATTGAACCACGTTATGAACAAAAGCGTTTTGATTCAAAAGATGGCAAACAACTTGTGCTTTCACCAAATGCGCAAGATGGTTCATTAAAAGTCTATCAAGATATGCAATTATGGCGTTGGGCATTGCCCGCGGATCAAATACAAACTCACAACATTGCAGATAAACGAGTTGTATGGATTCAAGTGGTAAAAGGGACTGTAGAAGTCAATGGGCAACAAGCCACAACTAGCGACGGCTTAGCAATTTGGCAAGAAAACAGCCTAACGATTAAAGCAGATGAAGACAGCGAAATCTTATTATTTGATTTACCTGCCGCTGAATAACACGCCTAAAACAACAAAGGCTCTACCTTAGGTAGAGCCTTTTTCATGAAAATATACATTCAACGATTACAGTTTCGGACCTGCTTTAACTAATGCTTCACCCGCTGGGGTATCCGTATATTTATCGAAATTCTTCACGAAACGCTCAGCTAAATCTTTGGCTTTTTCATCCCACTGTGCTCTGTCTGCATAAGTATTACGAGGGTCAAGGATATTAGTATCCACACCAGGTAATGCTGTTGGGACTTCTAAATCGAAGACTGGCAATTTAATCATGTCAGATTTTTCAATATCACCGCTTAAAATAGCATCAATGATTGCACGGGTATCTTTAATTGAAATACGTTTACCCGTACCGTTCCAACCTGTATTCACTAAATATGCTTTCGCACCTGCTGCTTCCATACGTTTAACTAATACTTCTGCATATTGTGTTGGGTGCAACGATAAGAATGCAGCACCAAAACATGCTGAGAAAGTAGGCGTTGGCTCAGTCACACCACGCTCTGTACCCGCGAGTTTGGCGGTAAAACCAGAAAGGAAATGGTATTGAGTTTGTTCTGGCGTCAAACGAGAAACTGGTGGTAAAACCCCAAATGCATCCGCCGTCAGGAAGATAACTTTTGTCGCATGGCCTGCTTTAGAAACAGGTTTTACAATGTTATCAATGTGGTAAATCGGGTAAGAAACACGGGTGTTTTCTGTTTTTGAACCATCATTGAAATCAACCGTACCATCTGCTAACACCATGACGTTTTCAAGCAGTGCATCTCGTTTGATAGCACCATAGATATCTGGCTCTGCTTCTTTAGACAGATTGATAGTTTTCGCGTAGCAACCGCCTTCGAAGTTGAATACGCCGTCATCATCCCAGCCGTGCTCATCATCACCGATTAACTTACGTTTTGGATCAGTCGACAGTGTGGTTTTACCTGTTCCTGATAAACCGAAGAAAATAGCAACATCGCCTTTTTCGCCGACGTTAGCAGAGCAGTGCATAGAAGCAATACCTTTCAACGGCAGAAGGTAGTTCATCATTGAGAACATCCCTTTTTTCATTTCGCCGCCGTACCAAGAGCCGCCGATCAACTGCATACGCTCAGTCAGGTTGAACGCTACAAAGTTTTCAGAGTTTAGCCCCTGCTCTTTCCAGTTAGGGTTAGTACATTTAGCACCGTTCATCACAATGAAGTCAGGCTCAAAACCTACTAACTCTTCATCTGATGGGCGAATGAACATGTTTTTAACGAAGTGTGCCTGCCAAGCAACTTCAGTGATGAAACGGACTTTTAGACGAGTGTCGGCATTAGCGCCACAGAATGCATCAATGATAAACAAACGTTTACCTGACAGCTGTTCTGTCACGATATGCTTGAGATCCGCCCAAACTTCTTGTGACATTGGCTTATTGTCGTTTTTACCTTTACCTTGGTCTGCCCACCACACTGTATCGCGAGTCACATCATCACGAACAATGTACTTATCTTTTGGTGAACGACCGGTAAAAATACCTGTATCAACCGCAACTGCACCTAAGGTGGTCACAGTACCGCGCTCATAACCTTCTAGCCCGGGCTTAGTTTCTTCCGTGAATAATAGCTCGTAACTTGGGTTATAAACCACTTCAGCCACATCATGAATACCGTACTTTTCAAGTTCCTTCAGGGTAATGCTTTTAGCGCTCATTATATTGCTCCTGGTAAACATAATTAATCTGCGGATGATCATAATTCTTTACGACTAATTAACAGCGATTGCTATCAAAGAATTGAAAATGTATAATTTTTTTTAATTCATAATGAGACTTAGAGCACGTAATAATGCTTTAAAATTATAAAAAAAAGGTGCAGAATTGCACCCTTGTCACATAATTAGGTTGCTAAATCGTATCAGTGAAGTTGCTGATTTAGCTCATTATTTAACCCTTGAATATCGGATTCAATAAATACATAGTGTGAGCCACAAAATTCACACTCCATATCAATTTTCCCATCTTTTTGCAAAATATCCTTAACATCTTCCTTTGGTAAAGTTGCTAATGTACTTTCGCAACGCTCCCTTGAACATGTACAACGAAACTCCACAGTTTGAGGGTCATACAAGGTGACATCTTCTTCATGATAAAGACGATGTAAAACCTCTTTCACATCTAATGTGCTGAGCTCTTGACCTTTAATTGTCGCAGTGAGTTGCACAAGATGGTCAAAAATATCATGGCTGGTTTCGTCAGCCGCGGGTAAAACTTGCAACAACATCCCACCAACAGTCGCTTTACCGTCTACCTCACCTACACGAATAAATAAACGAGTCGGTAGCTGTTCAGATTGGCGGAAATAAGCATCAATACTTTCCTCAATAGAGTCGCCTTCAATCGCAACAATACCTTGATAACGCTCACCTTGGGTCGGTGTAATGGTGATCACAATAAACCCGTTGCCAACCATTTGCTTCAGTGTGCTACCAGCAACAACAGGGCCATCAATACGGGCAACGCCACGCATTTGCTGTAAGTTATTACCGTTGATAACCGCTAGCTTAACTGGCCCATCACCTTGGATTTGAACAGTAATATCACCATCAAACTTTAATGTTGCTGTTAATAAGCTAGTTGCAACGAGTAATTCACCTAATAAGCCTTTTACTGCGGCAGGATAGTCATGATTTTCTAAAATACGTTCAAAAGTGTCATCGACACTGATCATTTCCCCACGAACAGAATGTTGTTCAAATAGAAAACGATGGAGTAAATCTTGCTTTGCCATAATATCTCTCTATTACTCTGGCCATCATTAAGACGGCTCATGAGAATTTGTATGTTTAAACTTTAACAGAGTGCGCCGTTCTTTTTTATCCGGGCGCCGATCTGGGTGTGGCATCGTCAGCGCATTCATTTTCCGCGCTTGCGTTAATTTTTCCCGTTGAGCAATACTTTCTGTTGTTTCACAGTAAAGTCGCTGTGCGTCCGGAGCTCCTCGGCGCTGACTGCTAATTTCAATAATTTCAACTATTCGCTCATCATTACCTTGCCTAAGCTTAATTAACGCTCGCAGTTCAACAATTTTGCCAGGTTTTGTTCTCTGCCCATTGTAATGTACTTTGCCGCCTTCAATCATCTCTCGAGCAATTGCACGGGTTTTATAAAATCGCGCAGCCCACAGCCATTTATCGAGGCGTACAGGTTCTACAGAAGGTTGATTCATAGTGCCTCCTCAAAATCAGTCTGAATCAAACTAAGTTGAGGCTCCCACTATTTTCGGGATAACACTATCGACGATAGGAAGGATTATTAGCCTCAAAGCACTTATCATAATATTGTGTAATATTACGCAAACGCTTCTTATTATTCAAAATACGCAGCACAATCAGTGAGCCATTGAGCAATGCACAAGCCATCAAAAACAGTACAAAAAGCGAGCTACATACATACTGGGATACCACAGCTGCATTTGGCTCCTCATGTAAAGTAATGTGCAATGTGCCATTAGCATCCGTAGACAGATTGGTAATTATACCTTCAATATTAAAAGGTGTATTACTCAGAAGGCTCGATAACCTCTGTAGTTCATACCAACGCTGCAACGGTGACAGTTCATTAAAAGAAGCCCCTGATATCAAATCAACTAAAGGCTTATTCTCATCGCTAATCAATAACACGCCTCCAGGTGGCGGACTATTAATTTTCCGTACTTCTCTGTCTATTTCTGCCTTAATAAATTCATATGTGGTGTCTTCTACGATGTTTTCCAAGGCCTCTGCACTTCCTGCGCGTAATAAAACATGCGCTCCGTTCAATTTTCCAGCAGAAGCTTTACTCACCAGAGTTGGCCAATCCTCAGTGCTTCCAAGATTCATTAAGGCACTTTTTAGCTTTAGGCAGCGATTAGAAGTATGACACAGCTGTTCGGTATTCAGAATAATGGCAGAGAAATCAAAGATAATATTCATACCTGATTTCATGATATCACGCTGTAATCTAGGGTTAACACCAACGGCGTTTTTATCCGGGTGTAATTGGCTTTTAACCGTATTGAGTAATAAAATTGACTGTTCAACCACCTCAGACTGGGGCTCTGTTAGTAAACGGACATCGCTCCAATAAAGACCTGAACAATCAAACGGCACAAACTGTGCTTGGTTTTCTTTATTCAAATTAGGAGGTCGGTAACACATCCCTTTCCCTTGAGCCACTAACGTATCCCCAATTTTAAGTTGGCGGGAAGCGAGGTCACTTGGGTTTTCAACGGTAATTTTTTCTGTGCCGCCAAACCAAGCAAAACCTAGTTTTATAGGTAAACTCATTGATTGATATGAAAAAACTAATACTATGGCAAACAAGGCACCTATTAGCATCAACACATTTTTTTTGAATCGTTTGTAAGGGTAATAACGTTCTTCTTCATGCAAAGAAAGGTATTTTCCATGTCTGACAACCTCACCCGATGCATAAAAATCAATATTAACAGGTTGATTTGATTCAAATTTTAAATAATTTTCCCAATGAGCTGGATAATGTAAATCAATACCGCCAATTGAGGTGTTCGTAGAATATTTTTTATCTAACTCACCATAGAGTTCCCAACGCTTTGGCTCCCCGTGAATACACTGAATATCTTGGTATTTACGAGGAAACATTCTTGAGCGAAATAAGACCAGCAGCCCGCTAACAAAACAAATAATCGTAATCACCAAGCCCCACTCCTGTAACAAAGGAATAGAAATCAGCGTTAAATAGCCAAACAAAAAGCTTAAACAAACAATCGCGGCACCAAGCCAGCCTGTAGAATTATGAAGTCGATGCTCTTCAACTGTTTCCTTACGAACCCGTAGCCGCTCGATATTTTGTTGACCACGTTCTTGAATAGCTGCCTCAGGCCAGTCTGAACCCAAACTTTGTTCTTCCTGCCACTCGTGACTAAAATCCCTTAAGGAATGACTATTGATGGAGATAATTAACGGTAAATGATCGGTCTCCACAATTTCCATAACATTTTGACGTTGTAAGAAAGGTTCGAGCTGTGAAGGTAACTGAACCTCAATCGTATCAATAAAATAGCGCCAACTATTCCCTTGCTCTTGGCGTAAATTAAAACGCGTCAGTGAATGGCAAACGGTCGCAATAATCGAGTTTTTTTTGATTTGCCACGGAAGTTGAGAGGGAGTCATTGATACAGATAAACAATAATTTAAGTACTGGGATATTATCTGGTAGTCTGAATCAATCATTTTTCTGAAGGAAGGAGCTGCTACTGAAGGTATTTGATAGACAGCAGAACGCCGCCCCCGCCTGAAATAAAGGAAGGAAGCCATTATAGTTAGGCTAATAACAATTATAGCCGTTATAATGACATGGTTTAGCATTGTTTCCCCAATGAAAAATGAATAAGAAAAGCATAGCAACCCTGCTGCTTTCTCAAAATAAGCCAATTCCTATTCTATTTATGGTTTTTGTTTTAAATTACAATATGTTGTAAAAAAATATTTTATTTATTTATCTGTGCTATGTTTATGCGATGGTTATACTAGCAGCATTTTATCTACTCGATAATATCTATCATTTTTTTTTGATATAGGTCATAGTTAGAGTACTAGGTAAATGTGCCACATAAATAAATGAAATACGCTTTTAGCAATAGATTTCACTCATCCTGTTCGGAAATCGTTATGACAGAGTTAAAAAAACCTAAAATCTTGAATATTCAAGATGTTGCTCAATCAAAATTATTCAGCATCCAGTCAGTTGATCTCGAATTTAGCAACGGTGAAAAACGAGTCTATGAAAGAATGCGCCCAGCAAAACGCGAAGCTGTTCTTATTATTCCTATTATGGGTGATAACCTAATCCTAATCCGCGAATACGCAGTCGGGATTGAAAACTATGAATTAGGGTTCCCTAAAGGCGCTATAGACCCCGGCGAAGTCGCTCTAGAAGCTGCACAGCGTGAGCTTAAAGAAGAAATTGGTTATGGTGCTAATAATATTATTCAGCTAGCCAAGCTCACCATGTCCCCCTCTTACTTTTCAAGTAAAATGAATATCCTCGTAGCTGAAAACTTATACCACGAAAAACTCGAAGGTGACGAGCCGGAACCACTACAACAAATAATCTGGCCTATATCACGCATGATGGAGTTGCTAGAGCACCCTGACTTCAACGAGGCAAGGAATATTAGCGCACTTTTCTACCTTGAGCGTTACTTAAAAAGTAGTAAGTAATAATACATACATTCTGTATTTTTTTCATGCCTACCTTAACTTTCATGATAAAAAAACACCCCATGTTCTTAGTCAACAATGGGGTGCGTTAAACAAGGCAATAACCCTAAAATAACTCTTGAGTAGAGCCACTTTCTGTTGAAATTGTTGTTCCAACTTCTTGTATTGCATGTTCTTTCGGTTCGGTTCCTTCAATAAAGTATTCTCTACGGGAAGAGCCTAATTTACCTGTACGACTATCAATCGATACCGAAATCACACCTTTAGGTGGCTTCATTGTTTTCACTGGCACCCCCTCTAAGATGGATTTCATAAAATCATCCCACATCGGCTGAGCACTTTTCGCCCCTGCCTCACCGCGACCGAGTGTTCGTTTATTATCATCAAAACCAATCCACGTCGATGCGACTACATCCGGGCCATAACCAGAGAACCAAGCATCTTTTGAGCTATTGGTTGTTCCTGTTTTCCCACCAATATCACGGCGACCACCTAAATCTCTTGCCGCACGCCAGCCAGTTCCAGACCAGCCAGGTTCCCCATAGATATTCGTCATCATCGCATCCCTAATTAAGAAAGCGAGAGGCGTATTTATCACATGCGGTGCATACCGGTCATCAGAATTTGCGTCAGTATTCCCAGCTGTCGCCAGCTCCATTGTAGGCTCTTGTACCACTGCGTTATTACCGGATTGTGTCACTTCCTCTGTTGATTCATCATCAATGCCTTTAATCGCAATCGTACGTTCTGTATCACCATAAATAACTGGAATATGAGTGCAATCTGGGCAAGCTAATTTTGGTTTCGCTTCAAAGATGACTTCATCATTATGATTTTCGATCTTCAAAATATAATATGGGTCAATAAGGTAACCCCCATTCACCATAACAGCATAACCACGTACCATTTGCATTGGCGTAAATGAAGGTGCACCTAATGCCAACGCTTCTGTACGGTTAATATTCTCAGGTGGGAAACCAAAGCGAGTCAAATAATCGGCTGCATAATCAACGCCCATAGCCCTCATTGCTCGCACCATAACTACGTTTTTAGATTGCCCTAACCCTTGACGCAAACGGATAGGACCATCATAACGAGCAGGGGAATTTTTTGGACGCCAATCTGAGCCCGCACCCGCATCCCAACGGCTAATCGGCACATCATTTAATAATGATGATAACGTCAAGCCTTTATCCATTGCTGCGGTATAAAGAAACGGCTTAATATTTGAACCAACTTGGCGTAAAGATTGAGTAACGCGGTTAAATTCACTCATATTAAAATCAAACCCACCAACAAGGGCAATAATAGCCCCATCGTTAGGGTTCAATGCAACAAATGCGGCATTAACATCTGGTACTTGCCCTAACCACCAGTTGTCTTTAACTTTACGCACCCAAATTTGTTCGCCAGCTTGTACCACTGCATTAACGGCTCTTGGTGAGGCGCCTTGTTGCGTATCCGATATAAACTTACGAGCCCAACGTACACCAGCCATCGTAATTGAAATTTGCGAACCATCAGCCAACATGACCTGAGCTTCAGACCCTGTTGCCGATACAACAACCCCTGGCATCAAAGGGCCATAGACTGGCATCTTTTTCAATTTTTCAATAATTTTATCTGATGCCCAAGCTGTTTCTGTTGGTTTCCATAACACATCAGCAGGGCCACGATAACCATGGCGAGTATCATAATCGATCAAGTTATTACGTACCGCGGTTGTTGCCGCTTCCTGATCTTTACGGATCACCGTGGTATATACTTTATACCCGTCAGTGTAGGCGTCTTCACCGTATTTATCATACAGTGTTTGGCGAGCCATCTCGGCTAAATAAGGTGCGGAAAAATCTATTTTTGGTGCATGATAAGAAGCAACTATTTTCTCATTTTTCGCTTGTTCATACTGATCTCGCGTAATATATTTTTCTTCAAACATACGAGAAAGTACGACATTACGGCGGTTTACCGCGCGATCATACGAATAAAGAGGGTTAAACGTTGATGGTGCTTTAGGCAAACCTGCAATCATTGCAATCTCACTGAGCGTCAACTCATCAACAGTTTTACCAAAATACACATAAGCAGCAGCCCCAACACCATAAGCGCGGTTACCCAAATAAATTTTATTTAGGTATAGCTCCATAATTTCATCTTTAGTAAAAAGCTGCTCAATACGAATCGCCAAGAAAGCCTCTTTAGCTTTACGCATAAGGGTTTTTTCAGGGCTTAAATAAAAATTCCTCGCCAGTTGCTGAGTAATCGTACTCGCCCCTTGAGATGCATGACCCGATGAAGCCATCACCGAAACAGCCCGAAAAATACCAATTGGGTCGATGCCGTGGTGGTCATAAAAACGGCTATCTTCGGTTGCGATGAATGCTTTTACCATCAATGGTGGAATTTCTGTCAGCGGTAATGGAATACGACGTTTTTCACCGTATTGAGCAATCAGTTCATTATCAGCGCTGTATACCTGCATTGGAATTTGCAGACGGATGTCTTTCATTGTTGCTACATCAGGCAACTCACCTTCAACATATTTATACATGCCATATATCGAAGCGGTTCCCAAAAAAATGCAACAGAAAACAAGAATAAAAAAATATTTTACGAACTTCACCTGAAAATTCCCATGCCTGGCAAACAAGAGGGTTTAGATATCACTAACGCATAGTATAAAGCTTATACAGCACAATAGAAAATGTAATTTATTGGTTAATGATAAGGAAATTAACTATGTACACATCAAAATGGAACATTGGAATCGACCTATATCAAAGCAAAATTCAGCTAGTTGCCGCTAAACGTCGCAAGAAACACTGGTCTTTGTGTGAATGCTGGCAACAACAACTTCCCTTCGAAATTGCTGACAAATCAGACCATGAACAATACAAGATTCTACTGAATATTTTAATACAATGGCGTCAGAAATTACCTAAAAACTGTTCTGTATCTATCGCATTACCTGCAGTTAGGACACTAAAACAACAATTTGCATTACCTAGCCAAATTAATCTACAGCAACCAGAATTAGGTTGGTACCTACAACTGCAAGCTGAAAAACGTTTTCCTATGCATGCTCAAGAACTGGCAATGGATTATAGAGTAATCAATCAACACGTTTATTTTAATGGGGCTCGAAAATCAGAAATTAACTTTTGGCAAAAATTATTAGCAGAAAGCGGATTCAATCTACTGGCAATTGATGTCGCCCCCGTTGCTCTGCGTTATGTTGCTCGCCATGCGGGCTTACCCGATGAAAGCTGGCTAGTTCACTATAGGCAAGGTGAGTGGCTGTGGTCTGGCCCTATTAGTCAACCCGCCAACTATAACCATCTACCCGACACCGAAACCCCGACGCTATCTGCATTATTGTCTTTACTCAACCAAGAAGAGTCATCACCGATATTACCCATTTACCTCATTACCGACCATCAAAACATTCATGATAAACATAGCATTGAAGCAATACATAGCTGGGAGTTACGCCAAGCTTTTCAGCATAACAATCTTAAAATCCCCCATCAGTTAGGGGATTTTGTGATAGCAGCAGGGCTAGCATTACGGCATGGAGATATTTAACTCATGGGGTTATCAAAACTATATCAAGTTAACTTTCTGCCTTGGCGGCAGCAGCAAATTGTGAAGAAACAACGGTTATTTATTATTTTTTCTCTGGTTGCTGGTTGCTCAGTGCTTATCACTTGTTGCTTTTTAGTCTTTTTTCACCAATTGGAAATTGAAAAGCAACAAAAAATAAAATATCACCATCAACAACAATATGAGCAAACGCAACAGTTAGCACAACGAGTATCTCTCCAGAAAAAACAACTCCTCGAATTGATTAACCAAAAAAACAGATTGGATGAGGTTATGAACAATAACCAGTTTTTACTCAAATTATTACAAGACTTGCCATTAATCACACCATTAAAAAGTTGGCTTACTACCGTCCAATTAGTTGATAATAAAATAGAAATAAAAGCCCGCAGTTATGACTTCCAAAATGTTAGCTTACTAAGCCCTAAGCTTAAAGAGCGAGGGCTAAACCACATCCAATTAAAAAAGCTCAGCCGTACAAACCAAGTACACCGGTTACATTTAACCGCTATACGCCAAGGAGAAGCTAATGAGTGAATCACTTCATGCTTTTTGGTATCGCCCTTTTTGGCAGCAAACCATACCCATTTGGCTATTTATCAGTTTATTTTTATTTGCAGGCTATTTTTTATACTGGAAAGAAAATGAAATACTACGTCTTGAATTAGAATCGGAAAACAATAGTTTAATTGAAAAAATAACAAAAGAAACCAGACAATTACAGCACTTTCCGCCCTTACATCTATTAGAACAGCAAGCAGATGTTCTAAAGCAAATTGTCGATGCTAAAGGTGAACCACTAGAACTACTTTCACAACTTAATACATTACTGAACCATTCAACTGTCATATTAAACCAACTACAACCAACGAGTAGCCATGGCTATTTCCTCGAAGTTCAAGGGGATTTCATCAGTGTCTATCGCTTTATAGAGCAACTTCTCACTTTGCCTAATACTCAACGATACCGTTACTCAGATATAAAATTAACTTCAAAGCAAGGTGCCATACTCGCATCAGTCACTTTTTCATCAATTAACCACACTTTCGCTATCAAGGATGATAATAGTAATGAATAGAAAGTTAATTAACACACCGATACTCGTAGCTATCATAGGGTGTTTCTTTTTGCCTGCTTTTTGGCTATCAGCTCAAGAAATACGAGACCCATTTGCGCCTTTACATCCCGTAGAGGAACAAACACAGTCTAGTCCAGTGATGGCTACGAGCCTATCTTCTCAACATACAGACCCTTTAATTGAAAAAATTTTTCAATTAATTTCAATCGATGCTCTAGAAATACGCACTCAACTAGAGCACCCCAAAACTTTATTGTTATCAAAAAATGCATCTATTCATCATGACCACACCACAAATAGTGTGATAGTCAAAGATAATCAACAGCGAATAGCCTTACTAGAAGAGTGGATAAAACAAAAAGATAAACCCAATAAACAAGTTCAAATAACAGCGCATATTATTAGTAGTAGCCGAACCGCATTACAAGAATTAGGGCTTGAGTGGGGAATATTAGCGGGGAATACAGCCAACAGTCATCTTAACCGTTATAACCGTTATCATTCCGCACCGGGGCAATTTTCGTTTAATGTGTTAAAACTAAGCGATGGGTTACTTGAATTAAAATTAAACGCTTTAGAAAAAGAAAATTTACTCTCCATTATTGCTAGCCCTCGGTTAATCGCCTCACACCAACAACCTGCGAGTATTCAACAAGGTACAGAAATACCCTATGTCACAAGCAATGAAAAGAAAACTCACGTACAATTTAAAGATGCTGTACTAGGTATGGATGTCACCCCGACCATTATCCGCAATGAAAAAGTAGAGTTGAACCTAAAAATTAGCCATAACTCGCCAGATACCGCACTAACCAGTAGCCAAAGTCACCATTTAGCAATAAATAAGCAAGAAATATCAA
Source organism: Providencia sp. 2024EL-00732 (assembly GCF_044006275.1). Lineage (NCBI taxonomy): Bacteria > Pseudomonadati > Pseudomonadota > Gammaproteobacteria > Enterobacterales > Morganellaceae > Providencia > Providencia sp. 2024EL-00732. The sequence goes on from NZ_JBIPDG010000017.1 coordinate 43,793, forward strand.
CATCCGTCACTATTAAAAATAATGAAACCCTAATATTAGGTGGCATTTTTCAGCAAAAACAAGAAAAAACAGAGACAGGTTTACCATTTATCTCTCAAATTCCTCTCTTAGGGTCATTATTTACAAATACTGCGGAACATATAGATAGAAGGGTTCTTATTGTTTTTATAACGCCAAAACTTATCAATATTTAACGCGAATAAAATAACACATATACTTCAATGAGTTGAATAAACAATAAGCCAAAGATTAGTCAAAAAAAATATTTTTATGCTATAAACCTACCGGATAAATTTGACGCTGGCGTCGTTTTAGCATACAAGGTTATCCATTGAGTGTTCTAACTATCCGTAGATTAAAGAACAAGCTGTCAGTCGCTTATAAAACAGCCACAACAATTTTGCTCTAAAAATAACAGAAATCATGCGCTACTACCTATAGGCAAAACCTGTTAAAACTATGCTAAACAATGCATTAGGCAATATAGACGGCTCAAACATTGAGACCTGTAATTTTAAATGTGGCACTTTGTTCGCTTAGTGCCGCATTTATATAGTTGCAATTCGGGTTGATGTATTGAGATAATTTTCTTATCTGATCTCACATCATCACTAATGAGGTTTCAGTTTATAGGTCCCGCCGCTAATTCGATTGGCGGGGCGGGTGATCATTAACGAATAATCGTAGTAATACCAAAAAACATGGCAGAGAAACGCAATATCTTTCTGGTTGGACCGATGGGTGCTGGCAAAAGCACTATTGGCCGTCAGTTGGCTCAACAGCTTAATATGGAGTTTTTCGACTCTGATCACGAGATAGAAAAACGTACTGGCGCAGATGTAGGCTGGGTATTCGACCTTGAGGGTGAAGAAGGCTTTCGCGATCGCGAAGAAAAAATCATCAATGAGCTCACTGAGAAACAAGGCATCGTATTAGCAACGGGTGGCGGTTCTGTTAAGTCCAAAGAAACCCGTAATCGCTTGTCCGCTCGTGGAGTCGTTGTCTATCTTGAAACGACCATTGAGAAACAATTATCCCGTACACAACGTGACAAAAAGCGTCCTCTATTACAAGTTGACGAACCGGCACGTGAAGTACTGGAAAAACTGGCTGACGAGCGCAATCCTATGTATGAAGAAATTGCTGATATTACCATTCATACTGATGAACAAAGCGCTAAAGTTGTCGCAAGCCAAATCATTGAGCTATTAGAGAAAAACTAATTAATCATGGTGTTATTTTCATAAAATAATGAACTCAAGGTAAAGCAAGATGGAAAAAGTCACTGTTACTCTGGGCGAACGTAGTTATCCAATCAATATCGCGCCAAGTTTATATAACGAACCTGGGGCATTTTGGCCATTAACTACTGGGCAACGCGCAATGATAGTGACAAATGAAACGCTTGCACCAATTTATCTTGAAAAGGTAAAACACGCTCTTGAATCTTCTGGCGTAAAGGTTGACAGCATCATTCTTCCTGATGGCGAACAATACAAATCGCTATTCATCATGAACGATGTTTTTACCGCACTACTTGAAAAGCACCATAACCGAGATACTACCCTCATCGCTCTTGGTGGGGGGGTTATCGGTGACCTTACGGGTTTCGCTGCTGCTAGCTATCAGCGCGGAGTACGTTTTATCCAAATTCCTACCACCTTATTATCTCAAGTGGACTCTTCTGTTGGCGGTAAAACCGCAGTAAACCATCCTCTAGGGAAAAATATGATTGGGGCATTTTACCAACCTGCCTCGGTAGTTATTGACCTTGATTGTTTAAAAACCTTACCCAAAAGGGAATTAGCCTCCGGCTTAGCAGAAGTGATTAAGTATGGAATAATTCTTGATGGTGACTTTTTTACATGGTTAGAAAACAATATTGATGCTCTGGTCGCGCTAGATAACCAAGCGATGGCCTACTGCATACGTCGTTGTTGCGAATTGAAAGCACAAGTCGTTGCTGCTGATGAAAAAGAAACCAGTGGGTTACGTGCGCTTCTCAATTTAGGTCACACCTTTGGGCATGCCATTGAAGCTCATATGGGCTATGGTGTCTGGTTACATGGTGAAGCCGTTGCAGCAGGTATCGTTATGGCAGCAAGAACTGCTGAATTGATAGGCCAATTTACACCGGAGCAAACCCAACGGGTGATAGCACTTTTAGAACGTGCATCACTTCCTGTCAAAGGCCCTTCACAAATGAAGCCAGATGATTATCTACCGCATATGATGCGCGATAAAAAAGTAATGGGTGGAAAACTGCATTTAATTTTACCTACCACTATCGGGCATTCAGAAATGCGCGCGGACATCGATGCGCAAACTGTCATTGCAGCGATATCTTCCTGCATGCCATAAAAATATGACAAAATGGTCAGATACGTTACCAAAAACAGAGAAAACCCTGAATTTTTACAAGCGTTTTAAAATGTTACTGGTAGATGTACGCTAAAGTCGTTAAATTATAAGGTATGCCTACGCCTAGATACAATAATCTGGAAATGCACAATACCAATATGGCTAGCACGGTATTACGAAAGCATATATGCTTTAAAAATAAGCATCGATATTCTGCTTGGTCGCTAACAGGTTGTACTGATAAGAGACATTTTATCTCTACTATAGGCAAATTTTATTCGGGAGAGGAAGATGGACGAATTTAAACCAGATAATCAAGGCCAAAATGATCTTAGGCCAGATACATCAGATAGACCGACAGGGCGTTCACGCCAATCCGCTGCTACAAAGCCTAAATTAGCACTCTCACGCCAACATATTATGATTGGTGTCGGTGTTTTAGTTTTATTACTACTCATTATTGCGATCAGTTCTGCGTTAAAAGCGCCTACTGAGCATGAAAAGTTGCAAACAACCGGCACTAACAACCAACAAAATATTGATTTGTCTAACTCATCCTCTTTGACAAACTCACAAGAGCAAGCTCAGACGGGTCAGGCACAAGAAATCTCAGGATCTCAAATCACACCGACACCAACTCAAGGTGAGCCAAAAACTCAACCTAATGGCTTGGGTGAGCGGATCGAAATCCCAGGTGATGTGGTAGATGCTTTAAATCAAGGCCAAACACCAACCGCTGGAACAACACAACCACAAAATGTAACACCGCCAGCAATCAAACCTGCAGAACAGCAACCTGTGGCACCGCCAACAGCACCTGAAAAAACCCCTGCGAAAGTGGTTGAGCCAAAACATCCGGTACAACCTAAGCAACCGACTAAGGCTGCGGCCAATAACCATGGCAGCAATGTCATGTCAGCTCCTGCGGGTACCTACACTCTGCAACTTAGTAGTGCAAGCCGTTCAGATACGCTGGAAGCATTTGCTAAAGAAAACAAACTTGCCAATTACAAGGTCTACAAAACTATTCGTAATGGGCAAACTTGGTATGTTCTCATTCACGGTAATTATAATTCAGTCACTGACGCAAAAAATGCAATAGCAACTCTACCTTCTGCTGTTCAAGCGAAAAAGCCGTGGGTTAGAAATATGAAACAAGTCAAACAGGATCAAAAATAACAACGTTTTTCCCCGGGCGCATTGTGTTGTCCTGACAGAGTATGAATGTTTTTACTCTAAACGATTGTAATAATAAGACGGCATGAAAAAAAAACGCGCTTTTTTAAAATGGGCTGGGGGTAAATACCCCCTTGTGGAAGAAATAAAAAAACATCTTCCACAAGGTGATTGCTTAATTGAGCCTTTTGTTGGTGCAGGGTCAGTGTTTTTAAATACTAGCTATGATTCTTACATGCTGGCAGATATCAACAGTGACCTCATCAACCTCTATAATACTGTTAAAGACCATGCTGATTCTTTTATCGAAGAGGCCCAGCAAATCTTCACACCTGAATATAATACTTCAGAACAATACTATTTAATGCGTGAAGCCTTTAACCAATCCAATGACACTGAAAGACGTAGTATCCTTTTTTTATACTTAAATCGTCACTGTTATAATGGGTTATGCCGTTATAATTCACGCGGTGAGTTCAACGTGCCTTTTGGTCGCTACAAAAAGCCCTATTTCCCTAAAGAAGAATTACTGTGGTTCGCTGAAAAATCGCAAAAAGCAACATTTATTACCCAGCACTATGGCGAGACCTTGCTCAATGCTAAAGAAGGTGCCGTCATTTACTGTGACCCGCCTTATGCTCCTTTATCTGATACTGCCAATTTTACGGCTTATCATACCAATTCCTTTAATGCGAGCGAGCAACAAAATTTAGCGATTTTGGCACAGAAGTTATCAACGGAAAACAGGATCCCAGTGCTGATATCGAATCATGATACCCCGTTAACCAGAGAGTGGTATCATCAAGCTCAATTACATATTGTAAAAGTACGTCGTACCATTAGTAGAAATATATTAAACCGTAGCAAAGTCAATGAATTACTGGCTTTATATACGGGGGAACCTAATAGCCTTTCTCCTAGAAAAACTGACAAAAAAATGCAAAGCCTTGTGACTAGTGCTGAATGGCTCTCAGATAACGATTAATAATCGGAGACGATAATGAAAAACTTTCTCATTGCCCCATCTATTTTATCTGCTGACTTTGCTCGTTTAGGCGAAGATACCGCCAATGTTCTTGCAGCTGGTGCTGATATCGTGCATTTTGACGTAATGGATAATCATTATGTTCCTAACCTAACTTTTGGTGCTCCAATTTGTAAAGCCCTGCGTGACTGCGGTATTACTGCGCCGATTGATGTCCACCTCATGGTAAAACCTGTTGATAGGATTATCCCTGACTTCGCCAAAGCAGGTGCAACTCATATAAGCTTCCATCCTGAAGCCAGTGAACATGTTGATCGTTCATTACAACTCATCAGAGAACATGGCTGTACCGCGGGGTTGGTATTTAACCCAGCAACACCACTGAGTTACCTTGATTATGTAATGGATAAAGTGGATATGATTTTACTGATGTCAGTTAATCCAGGCTTTGGTGGTCAATCCTTTATCCCACAAACCCTCAATAAATTGCGCCAAGTCCGCAAACTTATTGATGAAAGTGGCTATGATATTCGTTTGGAAGTCGATGGCGGTGTGAAAGTGAACAATATTGCAGAAATCGCGGCGGCTGGAGCGGATACCTTTGTTGCAGGCTCAGCCATCTTCGATCAACCAGACTATAAAACAGTCATCGATGCGATGCGTAACGAACTACAAAAGGTATCTCAATGACTCAAGTTGTATTAGAAGATATTAAAGCGATTGCCTTTGATTTAGATGGTACTCTCGTTGACAGTGCTGGTGGCTTAGCTGAAGCCATCGATAATATGCTCAAAGAGTTTGGTTTTCCTCCAGCAGGTAAAGAGCGCGTCTCTATTTGGGTAGGTAACGGGGTTGATGTTCTCGTTGAACGCGCGCTTTCTTGGGCAGGAGCCGACATCACAGCTGAATTACAAAAAAAAGCTCGAGCCAGTTTTGATAAATTCTATGCAGTTTCTGTCACAACAGGTAGTCAGCTATTCCCTGAAGTAAAAGAAACCTTAGAACAATTAGCAAAACACAACATACCGATGGGGATCGTCACAAATAAAGCTACGCCGTTTATTGCTCCACTACTAAAAAAATTAGGCATTGATAGCTATTTTTCTCTTGTATTGGGTAGTGACGATGTAAAAGCCCTAAAACCGCACCCTGCTCCCCTTTACTTAACAATGGGCACATTCGGTTTACGTAAAGAAGAATTGCTTTTTGTCGGCGATTCCCGTAATGATATTATTGCAGCACAAAGCGCGGGATGCCCGAGTGTCGGGCTGACATATGGCTATAACTACGGTGAATCTATTGCTTTGAGCGAACCTGACTGTGTCTTGACACACTTTGCAGGCTTGTTACCCACAATTGGTTTATCTGAAATAAAATAAGCAAGGACATAACAAACATGAGCACTCCCACTGAAAATTTACAGCAACCCCAAAAACCTATCGTATTCAGCGGCGCACAGCCTTCCGGTGAATTAACCATCGGTAACTATATGGGTGCATTACGTCAGTGGGTACAAATGCAAGACGACTATGACTGCATTTACTGTATCGTTGACCAACATGCTATCACTGTTCGCCAAGACCCTGTCGAACTGCGTAAAAGAACCCTCGATACACTTGCGCTCTATTTAGCCTGTGGGATTGACCCGAAAAAAAGCACCATTTTTGTACAGTCTCATGTCCCACAGCATGCACAATTAAGTTGGGCATTAAACTGCTATACCTATTTCGGCGAATTAAGCCGTATGACCCAATTTAAAGATAAATCAGCGCGTCACGCAGAAAATATCAACGCAGGCCTGTTTGACTACCCCGTTTTGATGGTTGCTGATATCTTGCTTTATCAAACTAATCAGGTTCCTGTTGGGATTGACCAAAAACAGCATCTTGAACTAAGCCGTGACATAGCCCAACGCTTCAATGCAATTTATGGTGATATATTTACTGTTCCTGACCCTTTCATCCCTACAGGTGGCGGTGCACGAATTATGGCACTGCAAGACCCAACCAAGAAAATGTCTAAGTCTGATGACAACCGCAATAACGTCATTGCTCTACTCGAAGACCCAAAATCGGTTGTGAAGAAAATCAAACGGGCCATGACGGACTCAGAAGAGCCACCACGCATTCGTTATGATTTAGAAAACAAACCTGGCGTTTCTAACCTGTTAGATATTATGTCAGGTGTCACTGGTAAAAAAATTGCAGAGCTAGAAGCTGAGTTTGAAGGCCAAATGTACGGTCACCTTAAAGGTGCTGTTGCAGAATCCGTCTCTGGCATGTTGACTGACTTACAGACTCGTTATCATGAATTCCGCGATAATGAAGCGCTTCTGAATCAAATCATGGATGAAGGAGCGACTAAAGCGTCTGCTCGTGCACAACAAACTTTAGATAAAGTGTATGAAGCTATTGGTTTTGTAAAACGCCCATAACGCTAATCAAATAAAAAGCGCTTACTCATCAATGGGTGAGCGCTTTCTTTCATTAACACATAGCCAACTATTTTCACAAACTCCTTCTACTTTTCTATCTGGAGTCTATCCTCTTTTATCTATTAAATACCTTATTTAGTGATTTTTAAATTATTTAACTAATAAGGTCATTCTATGTTATTCAAAAATAAACATGCTATTGTCCAAGGCGGATCACGTGGTATTGGCGCTGCTATAGTAAAAAAACTAGCCAAAGAAGGTGCAAATGTTGCTTTCACCTACGCCTCATCAGATAAAAATGCAAAATTGTTGATCACTGAAACAGCCCAGTATTCCGGTACAGTCATGGCAATAAAAGCCAATAGTGCAAATGAATATGAAATTACAGCTGCAATCAAACAATCATTTGATAAATTTGGTTCTATTGATATTTTAATTAACAGTCTTGGTATTCTTGAATTTGGCTCAGTAGAAACTCTCCCTCTAGAATCATTTGATCGCTCCTATTCCCTAAATGTACGCAGCTTATTTATTGCTAGCCAATCAGCCCTAACTGTTATGAATAATAATGGACGAATAATTCACATTGGTAGTGTTAACTCAGAACGGGTTCCATTCGAAGGTGGAGCTGCCTACGCAATGAGTAAATCAGCTATTATTGGCTTAACAAAAGGTATGGCTCGAGATGTAGCTGCTAGAGGGATCACTGTCAACAATGTTCAGCCAGGTCCTGTAAACACTGATATGAATCCAGAACAAGGCGAGTTCGCAGATAGTCTAAAACAAATAATGGCTTTAAAACGCTATGCTAGCGCTGATGAGATTGCTGATTTTGTATTGTACCTAGCTAGCCCAGCTGCTGCTTATATAACGGGAGCAAATTTAAATATCGATGGCGGGTTTACAGCTTAAATATTGGTTTATTAATGAATAAAAAAACGGGAAAATTTTCCCGTTTTTTATTAACCAATGAGTTTGACTTTAATTATTGAAAATCTTTGTCGGTATACAACTTCGTCGCTTTAACTCCTTCAATATTTTTGGCCCCGCCTAGCATCATATTGATAGAAAGTTCTTTATTCAGTTGCTGGATCACCGAGTTTACGCCTTCAGCACCACCTAAATTTAAGCCATATAAAATAGGACGGCCTACAGCCACAACATCTGCCCCACTTGCTAAGGCTTTAAATACGTGTGAACCGCGACGCACACCACTGTCAAATACAATTGGAACACGTTTATTAACGACCTTAGCAATTGACGGCAATACATCAAAAGACGCGGGACCACTGTCTAACTGGCGACCACCATGATTAGAGACCCAAATCGCATCAGCACCTGCTTTGATCACAACATCAGCATCTTCGGGCGATTGAATACCTTTAACTATTACTGGCAATCCTGATAACTTTTTCACGTATTGAATATCTGCGGGTGTAAAAGCTTGTTTTGCTTGCGCATAAATTTCACCGATCCCTGCACCTTTACCTGTTTTTGAACCATCACTATTTTGCTTAGCAAATAGCTCTAAGTTGGCAAAGCCTAGCGGGAACTGGAAGTTATTACGAATATCATCTTCACGATACCCACCAACTGGAGAGTCAACGGTTAAAATAATCGCTTTAGCACCACTTTCTTTGGCTCTCTTCAACGTAAATTCGTTAAAAGCATTATTTTTACTCATATAAAGCTGGAAAAAGAACGGGTTTTCCCCTGAAACTTCAGCAACTTCTTCAATTGTTTTATTACCATAGGTACTTAACGAGAAAATAGAACCCGCTTTAGCCATACCTTTTGCTGTCGCAATTTCCCCGTCTTTATGTGCTAATCCTTGGGCCGCCATCGGCGCTTGAATAATAGGGGTTTTTAGTTTAATTCCTAAAAAATCAGTTGAAAGGTCGATATCTGAAATTTCAATTCCCTGCATCACTCTTGGTATAATATATTTATTATCAAAATGTTGCGTATTTTTCTTCAGATTCAATTCATCTTCAGCACCACCACGAATATAACCAAAAGCACCTTTATCCATACTTTTGGCAACTTGGCTTTCTAATTCATCCAAGTTCACAATTTTAATTGGGCCTTCTTTATCGCTAGCTTTATATTCTGCCGCCTGTGCGGTACCAAGAGTCAGTGCAACAGCAAATAATGTCGATGTCACAAACGTATTTTTTCGTGTAAAACTCAACATAATAAATCTTTAACTCCCCATCAATTACTGTTTAATAGCCTCGGCTTGAATTTGGATAGTGACATTTTTGGCCATGCCATCCTTCACTAGGAAATCAACCCCCCATTGCGTACGGTCAATAGTGGTTTCGAAATCACCACCACACACATCAGCATTAAAAATTGGACTGAAATAGCAACCGAATTTGGTAGTTTTTAACTGAACTGGATGTGATTGGCCTTTCATAGTCAACACACCATCAATAGAAACAGGTTTGTTGTCTGCAAAATTCCATTTAGTCGATTTGAACTCAATGGTCGGATATTTTGCAACATCTAACATATCTTCACTTTTAATATGATTATCAAATGCTGATAACCCAGTATTTAAGGTCTCCGCTGGAATTTTTACACTGACGCTACCAGTTTGTTTTTCCGGAGAATAACTCATATCTCCGGTGATATTGTGAAAACCGCCACTATTGGTAGAAGTATTAAAGTGGTCAATATAAAACACGGCTTTAGTATGAGTTGCATCTAATTTATAGTCTGCGGCCTGTGCTGTACCAAGCGCAAACAAAGAAACCAGCAAAGGTAATGTAAGCTTTTTCATCATATTTCCTTAAAATTCAATTACAAATAGGCAGCTTTATCAGTCATTAAGCTGCCTGAATTAATTTCGTAAGTTAAATGTGGGGGTTATCGCGAATTAACGTTCAGAATCTAATTGCTCATTATTTTTCAGAACATCTTGCGCTTTGCTGTAGCTTTCAATTAATAATTGATAAGCAGGGAAAATTTGCGTGTAGGCCATTGCCCATTCAGCAGCGTCTTCACGGTTCCAAGTGCCTTGTAACTCAGAAGCAACCGCGGCTGTATCCATAGGGACAACCCCTGCTTGAACCACACGAGCCAAGGTAATTTCTTGTGCCATCTTGCTATAAGTACCTGATGCATCGATAACAACAAATACTTGGTAACCATCCATCACCGCACTAATCGCAGGGAAAGCCATACAAACACTAGTAATGGTACCTGCAATAATCAGTTGTTTTTTGCCTGTCGCTTTTACCGCTGCCACAAACTCAGGGTTATCCCATGCATTAATTTCGCCACGACGTGCAATATATTGTGCATGTGGTGCATTTTGGTGAATTTCTGGGATCAACGGACCATTGGGGCCTTGAGGTACAGAAGCCGTAGTGATCACTGGGATTTTTGCCAGTGAAGCCATTTTAGCCAGTACAGATGCGCGAGCACGCAATTCAGTCATTGGCATATCACCTACAGTTTGGAAAAGCCCACTTTGGTGATCAATTAATAACATCACAGCATCGTTTGGGTTAATAACAGGGCGCTGGCCATTAAAGTTTGCTGGAATACTCATGATAAAGCCTCTCAATCGATGAAGTCAGAAATTTATTTAGAATCAAAAATAGAACGATAACCGCTCCGTTTTCGTGTTATTTAGATTAATTCATCAGTTTTAAGCTGAGTAGTCTGGATTTTGATAAACTCTGTTCTATAAATAGGATAATAACCTTAACCTTGATTGTTCTTTTATTGGAACAATGAAACCTATTTTTGCCCCTACTGCCGAATGATTTGCTCCTTTATTATTCAGTCATCAAAACAGTTTAGGAGCAAAACCATGAAAAAAATTATTGGTATCTATCAATCTCCTCGTAGCCATTGGGTAGGAGACGGCTTTCCTGTCCGTTCAATGTTTACTTACGATAACCATGGGAAATACCTCAACCCATTCTTATTACTCGATAGAGCAGGTCCTTTCAATTTCCCCAGCTCAGAAGCAAAGAATCGAGGAGTTGGTGAGCACCCTCATCGTGGGTTTGAAACCGTTACGATAGTGTATGATGGGGAAGTAGCTCATCATGATTCTACTGGTGAAGGCGGTGTGATAGGCCCAGGCGATGTTCAGTGGATGACTGCGGCATCGGGTATTTTGCATCAAGAATATCAGTCTGATGCCTTTATGAAAAAAGGTGGCACTCTTGATATGGTGCAACTGTGGGTCAATTTGCCTGCAAAAGACAAATCAGCGGCACCCGGCTACCAGTTATTGGAAAGCCAAACTATGCCAAAAGTCACACTGCCGAACGAAGCAGGCACACTGCGTGTGATTGCAGGAGATTATTTAGGCCACAAAGGGGCAGCCAAAACCTATACCCCGTTAGATGTTTGGGATTTACAACTCAATCAGGGAAAAACTGTTGGCATACAGACAAAATCAGGTCGTAACGTAGGGTTAGTCATGCTACGCGGTTCAATATTTGTTGATGGGCGTTCTGCCTTAAATGAAGGTGAACTGATGATCCTTGATAATACAGAAAGCAACATTGTGCTAGAAGCAACAGAAGATGCCTTAGTATTACTGCTAAGCGGTGACCCGATTGACGAACCGGTTGTTGGTTACGGCCCATTTGTTATGAATAGCATGGACGAAATTAATAAAGCTGTAAATGACTTCAACAGCGGCAAATTTGGCCGTATTCCTGAAACACAATAAATAATGTATGACCCCTCGATAACCTTAGGCTATTGGGGGGTTATTTTACTGACGGTGAAATGTTATCTGCTAAATAATTCAATAATAATTGTACTGATGGTAACAACCCTTTGCGAGATGGATAAACCGCATGAATAATATCTTCAGGGAAACGCCATTCAGGTAATACCTCCACCAAGTCCCCTGAGGCAATTTCCTTTTCCACCACGCCATAAGGCAACCTTGCAATGCCAATCCCTTTAAGTGCCGCGCGGTATAACGTTAACACATCAGTTGTGGCTAATTTAGGGGTGAAATGCTGTGTAAAACTCAGGTCATCGCTATTTTTCAGTGTTAACGTATAGTTTTGCGAGTGCTCTGTATTCGCTAACATCGGGTAATCCACCAGCTTTTCAGGCTCAATAAGTGCCCCTCGTTCTACAAATAACTGCGGACTTGCAACCAATATCCTGCGAGAATACCCCAGCACTTTCATCATTAGACCGGAGTCATCAAGAGGTAAAGAACGCACCCTAATTGCCAAATCCAGCCCTTCACTGATCACATCAACAGGGCGATTAACTGCCAATATCTGAATATCGATATCTGGGTATTGCGCCATAAAATCAACAAGTAATTCATTAAGATACACTTGCAACAATGCAACAGGACAAGACAGTTTTATCGTACCTTTCGGGTGAGACTGAACAGAACAAATCAATTCGTGAGCAATTTCGGCTTCATCCACCACATTTTTACATTGCTGATAAAAAACCTGCCCTACATCTGTGACATGAAATTGGCGAGTTGAACGATAAATTAAAGAAACATTTAGCTTTTTCTCTAAATCTGCAATACGTCGGCTTAACTTAGATTTAGGAACCCCAAGAGCTAAACCCGCTTGGGAAAAACCACCATGCTCAACGACTTTCACATAGTAATAGAGATCATTTAAATCATATTGCAGCATACGTTTTTACCAACCTTTGTGCTTGGAGGTTTGAAATCGTTATCTTACTCAAAATTCAAAAAATGTCCTCTTCGATATTTATTCTTTCGCACCTATATTCAGCTTTATCGTACGAGCCAACAAAGACCCTATTATAAAAAACAGATAATTTTGGGGTATTAATGAAAGCCTTTTTTAATAATTTTATGTAAACATGAAAATTATCCTCTACCGTTAAAATGAGAATATCATGCGTACAGAATTACCACAGACTCCATCAACTTCATCACTTGAGTGTTTTTTTGAAACCGCTGTTAACCAAGCGGATAAAAAAGGAAAAATCAGCCATTCTGATATAAAAAAACTCCTAAAGAACATCTCCAATTCATCTGAAAAACTTACCGTTAACAATTACTATAATATCCAAGAGTCTGTTAGTAGACTAAATAAAACCTTAACACTTCAGCACTCTAACGTTATTGAAAACAAGTCTCTCTGTATCCATAAGGCATACACAATGGCATTTAATAAATTATCTGATGCCTCTATTCATGAGATCAGACGCAATGCGCCACAAAGAGCCAATACGCTCAATATCATTGAACTAATGACCAAAAATAAAACGATAAAGCAAAAAAGAGTTATTGAACTTAAGGAAAACACCCAGAATATAAAAGCTAAAGTTGATATATTTATTAATGACTTATATAAAGAACCGTATTGGAGACCAAATGATAAAGAATATTCAGGGCTAATGGCTAACCTATCGAAATTAAAAAGTGATATAGAAAAGTCGAGAAATAATATACTCAGTTCAAGTTATCAACATAACCCAAATAAATTTAAAGCATTAACTCAGTTAAAATCGCAATTAACACAGCTTACAGAGAAATTACAAAACGATTATGACAAGCTAATCCGTGGTAGTACCTCAAATAATCAGCGTATCTTGAGCGATAATGAAATGCCTTCAATCTATAAATTAGAGCTAGCTCATTTAAAAAGGGCAATACCTATAATTGAATCAGAATTAGCACAATTACAAAACGAACTACAAAGTAAACGTAGTGAATTGAGTAAACAATAAAGTAAAAAGTTAACGAAACGCCAAAAAAGAAAAACGCCTAATTAAAAATTAGGCATGTCTAACTTTGAGATACGGCAACCTAGCCCCGTTTTCCAAACAAACGGTGGCTAAATTCTTCAATCTGGTGGTGTTCTAAGCGATTTTGCATGGTTAAACTCCAGCTTGCGGATAACCCAGCTGCACTTAGCAACCGCTGATAGAGTTGTTCATCATAGGGAGCATGAAAAGCAATCATAATCGCTTCTTGTACTGAAACGTCACTATTACGGCTTAATAGCGTTAATGGTTCGTTTTCGCTGACATTTCCTGTTTTTATCACCCGATAAAGCCACCCACAGCAACCACGCTCTTGCATCAACTGTGCAAAGTTTTCGATCCCCGTAAGCCCATTAAGCTTATAACATGGAGAGCGAGGCTGCGTGACCTGTATCCGCGCATTACCCCATGCAAAAATATCCCCGATAAATACGTTTTCTTCGGTCATACCCTGTGTTGATATATTTTCCCCAAATGCAGAGGCAACAAATAAATCCTCAAGCTCAGGGTAAGCGTTCAACCAATAATGATAATGCTCACGTGGATAATGGCATAGGGCTCTATCTGGCCCACCATGGAAACGTTTTTCTGCCTGTTCATCCCCTTCTAGCCCTAATTGCCCTAAAGCCAGCAAACCATCCGCAGCCTGTTTATGGATCGCACTTTGACCACAAGATTGAGTCTCTTGGACTTTACCGATAAAAACTTGGGGTAAACATGACATTGACGATATTCTCCATTTGAATAGCGATAGAGACTTCATCATAAAGAATGCCAAGACAGATAACAATCCAATACACCGGAAAATAAAAAGGCGTAGCATCTATGATGCTACGCCCACTCGCTATTTAATTAAAAAATTAATTATTTAGCTTTTGCTGCAAAACGTGCGGCAGCTTCGTCCCAGTTAACAACGGACCAGAACGCTTTAATATAATCAGGACGGCGGTTTTGGAATTTCAAGTAATAAGCGTGTTCCCACACATCTAAACCAATGATAGGGTAGCCTGAAGCACCTGAGATAGCTTCACCCATCAATGGGCTATCTTGGTTAGCTGTAGAAACAACAGCTAATTTACCGTCATCTTTCAGAACCAGCCATGCCCAACCTGAACCAAAACGAGTTGCAGCAGCTTTTTCAAATACTTCTTTAAATGCATCAACGCTACCGAAATCGCGTTCAATAGCCGCTTTCAGTTCGCCTTTTAATTCAGTACCTAATTTCAAACCTTTCCAGAACAGACTATGGTTTGAGTGACCACCAGCGTTGTTGCGTACAAAAGTGCGCTGATCAGCTGGAATTTGATCTAATTTTTGAATCAGAACATCGATGTCCAAACCTGCTAATTCTGGCAGTTTTTCTAACGCTGTATTTGTGTTAGTCACATAGGTTTGATGGTGCTTAGTGTGGTGGATTTCCATGGTCTGTTTGTCAAAATGTGGTTCCAACGCATCATAAGCATAAGGTAAAGCAGGTAATGTATAACTCATATTATTGTCTCCAGTGACGTAAATACCGCTATGTTTCTCATTTTTCACCACAAGGCTCATAGGGTATGCACTTGCTTAACTTCGCACCTTGTGAATTACTATCTATTATAGTTATTTTACTGTTAATGAAAATCATTATCAAATCCATAAAAAAAATGTGGGTTTTCTCATTCGCTACAAGAACTCCCTTATACAGTAACTAATACCAATATCACCGCCTTTTATTTTTCTTTAATTCTAACATTTGCTATATTTTAAGGTTAATACACTAATTTAATATTTAGCATCAAATGATAATTCTGCAAATCCCATTACAATTAATACGTGATCTTCCGCGCAAAAGAAAAACAAATTTATATTTCGTGCTTTAGTTAACCATTTTTTGACATAGTATTAACATCTGCAAGGAGATAATAATATGACTCAAATAACTAAACATCCCGTTCCTGCTGAAATTGCAAAAAATGCCCTGATAAACGAACAACAGTATAACGATGAGTACCAACGCTCGATTCAAGACCCTGAAGGATTTTGGGGCGAAAAAGGAAAAATCGTTGATTGGATTAAACCGTACACCCGTGTCAAGAACACGTCTTTTGACCCCGGACATATCGATATCCGTTGGTTTGAAGATGGCACTTTAAATTTAAGTGCAAACTGTTTGGATCGTCATCTGGCTGAAAAAGGCGACCAAGTAGCTATTATTTGGGAAGGCGATGACCCATCATCGTCAAAAAATGTCACTTACCGTGAATTGCATCAAGATGTTTGTCAGTTTGCAAATGTGTTAAAGCAACAAGGTATCCGCAAAGGCGATGTCGTTGCTATCTATATGCCAATGGTTGTAGAAGCCGCTGTAGCCATGCTAGCTTGTGCTCGTATTGGCGCCATCCATACAGTCATTTTTGCGGGTTTCTCTCCTGAGGCAGTCTCTGGTCGTGTCATTGACTGTAAAGCCAAGCTTATCATCACTGCTGATGAAGGCCTACGCGCAGGCCGTGCAATCCCCCTGAAAAAAAATGTGGATGATGCACTAGCCAACCCACATGTAACCACCGTATCCAATGTGATCGTCTATCAGCGTACTGGTAATCCACCGAGTTGGGTTGAAGGACGTGACTTATGGTGGCATGACGTGGTTAAAGGTGTCAGTACAGACTGTCCTCCTGAAGAAATCAGTGCTGAAGACCCCCTATTCATTCTGTATACCTCTGGTTCTACAGGTAAACCTAAAGGTGTCCTCCATACCACTGGGGGCTATTTAGTTTATGCAACGCTCACGTTTAAATACACTTTCGACTATCACCCAGGTGAAGTCTATTGGTGTACTGCTGATGTGGGTTGGGTTACCGGCCATAGTTACTTGTTATATGGGCCATTATCCAATGGGGCAAAAACCTTAATGTTTGAAGGTGTGCCTAACTATCCATCAGTAAACAGAATGAGTCAGGTTGTTGATAAACACCAAGTCAATATCCTCTACACTGCACCAACTGCAATCCGTGCGTTAATGGCTGAAGGCGATAAAGCCATTGAAGGCACTGATCGTAGTTCTCTGCGCATCTTAGGTTCTGTGGGGGAACCCATTAATCCTGAAGCATGGGAATGGTTCTACAAAAAAATTGGTAATAGCCGCTGCCCTGTGGTTGATACATGGTGGCAGACAGAAACTGGTGGCTTCATGATCACACCACTTCCCGGTGCAACAACATTGAAACCCGGTTCCGCAACTTTACCTTTCTTTGGTGTTCGACCTGCATTAGTTGATAACCTTGGTGAGCCTATCGAAGGGGCTACAGAAGGTAATTTAGTGATTGTCGATTCATGGCCGGGGCAAGCCCGTACTTTATTTGGCGATCACGAGCGTTTCGAGCAAACTTATTTCTCAACCTTTAAAGGTATGTACTTTAGTGGAGATGGTGCTCGCCGTGATGAAGATGGCTATTATTGGATCACAGGTCGTGTTGACGATGTATTGAATATCTCAGGTCACCGTTTAGGTACCGCAGAGATAGAATCAGCCCTCGTTGCACATCCAAAAGTGGCTGAAGCCGCAGTAGTTGGTATTCCTCACAATATTAAAGGCCAAGCAATTTATGCTTATGTCACATTAATATCAGGGGTTGAGCCATCTCCAGAGCTATACACAGAAGTTCGCAATTGGGTTCGTAAAGAAATTGGTCCAATTGCAACACCGGATGTTCTTCACTGGACGGATTCATTACCAAAAACCCGTTCCGGTAAAATCATGCGTCGTATCCTACGAAAAATTGCATCAGGAGATACCAGTAACTTTGGAGATACCTCCACTCTGGCAGATCCAGGTGTTGTCGAAAAACTACTCGAAGAAAAACAGTCTATGAGTATGTCATAACGCCAAAAGGGCCGCCTTTACCGGGTGGCCTTACATACATCCCAATAAGACGATTTACTCTAAATAATTTGAGGTGCAACTAGAAGGCAAGTGAATGAGTCACTAAGAGCATATATAGATATGTGACTAGTACGAGTGAACACCGCCAACGACACTGCAACTTGAAGTATGACGAGTATAACAGAGGAGAACTCTGATGAATGCTACTGCTTACGAAAAGGTAGAGGATAACCCTCGCTTCAAGGAATTGGTCAGGAAACGTAGTCGCTTTTCATGGTTGTTATCGATAATAACGCTCGTGTTGTATGTAGGTTTTATTTTTCTTATCGCTTTTGATCCAAGCTGGTTAGGTACACCTATCTCTGAAGGCTCTTACATCACAAGGGGGATCCCTGTCGGTGTAGGGCTAATCGTCATTTCATTTGTATTAACTGGGCTATATGTTATTCGTGCCAACGGTGAATATGACCGTTTAACGGCAGAAATCTTAAAAGAGGTAGAAAAATGAAAATATTGCTCTCACTCATTCTCTTTTTTACCTCATCAATCGTGTTTGCAGACGCATTGACAGGGGATGTGGAACGTCAGCCTATCAATATTCAAGCAATTATCATGTTCTTACTTTTTGTTGGCTTCACGTTATATATCACCTACTGGGCATCAAAAAGAACACGTTCTCGCTCCGATTACTATACTGCCGGTGGGAAAATTACAGGGTTCCAAAATGGGATGGCAATTGCAGGGGACTTTATGTCTGCAGCTTCTTTCTTGGGGATCTCCGCTCTTGTTTATACTTCTGGCTATGATGGCTTAATTTACTCGATTGGCTTTTTAATTGGCTGGCCGATCATTCTATTCTTAATTGCCGAGCGCTTACGAAATTTAGGTCGCTACACTTTTGCTGACGTAGCATCTTACCGATTAAAACAAAGACCAATTCGTATTTTGTCTGCTGTTGGCTCACTTGTCGTTGTAGCACTCTATCTCATTGCCCAGATGGTTGGGGCAGGTAAACTGATCGAATTATTATTTGGCTTAAATTATCATGTAGCCGTGGTTATCGTTGGTATTCTCATGGTGTTGTACGTATTATTTGGTGGGATGCTAGCAACTACATGGGTACAAATCATCAAAGCCATTCTCTTACTTGCTGGTGCAACATTCATGGCGGTTATGGTCATGAAACATGTAGGCTTTAATTTCAATACATTATTTAAAGAGGCTGTAGAAATCCATAAGAATGGCATTTCTATTATGAGCCCTGGAGGCCTAGTATCTGACCCGATATCCGCCTTATCGCTTGGCTTGGCATTAATGTTTGGTACCGCCGGTCTTCCTCATATTATTATGCGTTTCTTTACCGTAAGTGATGCCAAAGAAGCGCGTAAGAGTGTGTTCTATGCAACAGGATTTATCGGTTATTTCTATATACTGACTTTCATTATTGGTTTCGGCGCTATTGTGCTTGTCAGTTCAAATCCTGCATTTAAAGATGCTGCTGGGGCGCTCATTGGCGGAACTAATATGGCTGCAGTTCACCTTGCTGATGCTGTTGGGGGCAATTTCTTCCTTGGCTTTATTTCTGCGGTTGCCTTCGCCACCATCCTTGCGGTTGTTGCTGGATTGACACTCGCAGGCGCTTCTGCGGTATCTCATGACCTTTATGCGATGGCAATGAAAAATGGTAAGGCTGACGAAAAAGATGAATTACGCGTTTCAAAAATTACGGTTGTCATCTTAGGTTTTGTTGCAATTGGCCTTGGTATTTTGTTTGAAAAACAAAATATTGCTTTCATGGTCGGCTTAGCATTCTCCATCGCTGCAAGCTGTAACTTCCCTATTATTTTACTATCAATGTACTGGCGCAAACTCACGACTCGCGGTGCATTAGCAGGAGGCTGGTTAGGGCTGATTACCGCCGTTGTCTTAATGATCCTAGGTCCAACTATATGGGTCAGCATTCTTCATCATGAAAAACCAATCTATCCATATGAATACCCTGCTTTCTTCTCCATGATTGTTGCATTCGTTGCCTCATGGTTATTCTCTGTTACTGACAATTCAGAACAAGGGAAAATGGAAAGAGAACGCTTTAAAGAGCAATTTATTCGTTCACAAATTGGTTTGGGTATTGAACAAGGTAAGTCTCACTAAATCTGACTTTATTACCACAACAAACGGTTCAGTGTATCGAGCCGTTTGTTATTGTCAGACTAAAACCACGCAGTGATTGCTCCAATAAGGATACAGGCTAATAGTGTAACCCTATCAGCAATCTTTCGAGTAAAACTTATCTACCTCTTTTTCTAGACGTCAGCTTCACGATAACATTAGCTACCGTGGTGCCTAGATAAGCAGCGATATTACATAATGCTCTTTCCCATTTATCACCTTCTTTTTCTTTGTAAGGTCATTTTAAACCCTTACAACGGATACCTCAGGTCTTGCGACCATCTTTATTGTTCAATTAACCCGATATATTAAGTGTTTTAGGAGCAAACAACAAAAGGCTATGAGTAAGCAAACCTCGATGATGATTACCTTGGTTCACATACCCTAAATCTGCTTGAGTAGGACGATAATTGTAGCTTGGTAGCATCTTCTATCGCGAGAAGAAAGGAATAGCAGTGACCAGTTTTACTGTCGCACTAAAAATGGCTTCACTAATATTCTCTGCGGATATGTTAACGTTCCTATCTCCCTCCATACTGGCCAGTGAGCTAAACGATTTTACTACCGATTTACTTGGATACCGAGCCAAGTTTGAGGCCATTTATTACAAACCTGACCGGTCTTTTTGGTTCTCCAAGTTTAGTATGTGCACGTTGTTCTTTAGCCCGCTCATTATTACTTTCCATCATCTCAGGAGCCCCAATTAAATCCGTTGAAGAGTTGATCGTAAGCTAAGCATTTAGTTCAAAAAAGTTTCTCAGATAATGTGAAGGACTTATGTATAAAAGACAGCCTCATAAGGAGGTGGGTGGTTTAGGTCAGACAAAAAAAATCCTTCTTTCTGCGTAGAGAAAAGAAGGATATTAATAATATTTAAGAATATTTTTATTATCGTTATTCGGTTCTATCTTGCATAGTATTGTTTTTCTACATTAACCCAATCTTCTACAAGAGAATAAAAATCGGCAGATTTTGTTTTTCTTTCCTCTTGTAATTGTTGGAATTCTTGTTTATTTTTCGGTGTGTAACGAGAAAGCAATCGGTCTAAAACAATATGTTTATCTGCAAATTGAGAGCTAATTTTTAATGTCTTAAACAGTGCGATAGTAATAATCCCACTAATTGCCAGCATCCCAATAACAGAAGCAAAACTATAATCAATCCCAACAGCATTTCTTACGACCTTTAGCAGTAAAAATGGAACAAAGAACATCACAAGTAAGGAAAGGATCGTGGCGCCATCTTGGCCATTGTTAAATTCATTCTCTTTCTGCTTATTCACAGAAAGGATCTGATCAAAAATTTTTTGATTCGCACTTTTTGTTTTATTCATCTGATCCACCTTTGGTACACAGACATTATTAACCAGAAATACAGCGCGCTTAGTCGATTATCTTTCGTATCCGAACGCTAACTATTTCCTTTGATAATTTCATTTATAAGCAAACTTCATCTATAACGTGATAACTTGAAATGATATTAACTACTTTAAAATAGTATAAATGTAAGTAAATGAAACATCAATTTAACAATTTTTATATAAAAAAATAAACAATTGAGTTTTTTTTCATCATAAACTGGCTAAAGAAATATTAATTTTCTATATGAGTAAAATTGATTAGTTTATTTTTATCTATTGATATTTATGAGTTTATTGATGAAAAAACAGACGTTATTAATGAACTAATTAACACCATAAAAACCATTAAACCGATAGATATTTTATGGCAAAAGAAGGAAAAACAAGTAAAGTAGTTTCATTTAGTCATTATTATTTTTAATCAATTATAAATAATCTATCTCTCAATAAAGCAAGCTAGCGGCATATCAGCAGTAAAGACAAATAATTTTCCTCATTCCTGTTACTACATTAGAAATGTGAGTTGTTACTCACTACTTTGATTCCTACACTACCATTCACCACACCAATATCATTACACTTTCCGCATAAACTAGTGCCAAACGTCTCTACTCCCAGCGTAGCCCCTACCCTAGGTAATTGATTTAATTTTGTTTTTCAACATATTAAACTCACCCCGACAAGTGAGTTGTTACTCACTACTTTAAATACGACACTCCTATTCACCATACCAATATCATTACACTTTCCGCATAAACTAGTACCAAACTTCTCTACTCCCAGCTTAGCTACTACCCTAAGTAATTGATTTAATTTTGTTTTTTAGCATATTAAACTAACCCCGACAAGTGAGTTGTTACTTACTACTTTAAATCCGACATGCCCATTCAACACATCCATATCACAGTGCATTCAGAGTGAACAGATGCCCAACTTCCTCATGCCTTGCTCAGTCCTTACTCTACAGCCAAACTCACGCTAGCTTCACACTGCATTTAATCCCCCCAACTCAGTGAGTTGTTACTCACTACTTTAAATACGACACTCCTATTCACCATACCAATATCATTACACTTTCCGCATAAACTAGTACCAGACTTCTCTACTCCCAGCTTAGCTCCTCCCGTAGGTAATTGATTTAATTTTATTTTTCAGCATATTAAACTCACCCCGATAAGTGAGTTGTTACTTACTACTTTAAATCCGACATGCCCATTCAACACATCAATATCACTGTGCATTCAGAGTGAACTGATGCCCAACTTCCTCATACCTTGCTCAGTCCTTACTCTACAGCCAAACTCACGCTAGCTTCACACTGCATTTGATCCCCCCAACTCAGTGAGTTGTTACTCACTACTCTAGATCCGACACGCCTATTCACCACACCAATATCATTACACTTTCCGCATGAACTAGTGCCAAACATCTCTACCCCTCCCTAGCTGATTAATTTATTCTTATTTTTTCAGTGGATTAAACCAACCTCGATAAGTGAGCTGTTACTTACTACTTTAAATTCCACACACTTATTCAACATAACAATGTTATTGCACCGTTGAGGGAGGATTAACACCGCCTCAAATCACGGCCAAACGAAAACTTGAGGAATAAAAAATCAGGATGATGGGTTACAAAACAGAGTCCGCTCAGTTCATAAGGAATAAAGGAATAAAGGAATAAAGGAATAAAGGAATAAAGGAATAAAGGAATAAAGGAATAAAGGAATAAACAAGTTAAAACGAGATGGGCAGGAAAAGAATACCTCGGTACTGATGAGGAGTGAGCCTACTCCCCTGCTAATCAGACTGTTAATTTAAAAGCTAGACATTAGCAGTTAGCAGTTAGAAGTTAGCAGTTAGCAGTTAGCAGTTAGCAGTTAGCAGTTAGCAGTTAGCAGTTAGCAGTTAGCAGTTAGCAGTTAGCAGTTAGCAGTTAGCAGTTAGAAGTTAGCAGTTAGCAGTTAGAAGTTAGAAGTTAGAAGTTAGAAGTTAGAAGTTAGAAGTTAGAAGTTAGAAGTTAGAAGTTAGAAGTTAGAAGTTAGAAGTTAGAAGTTAGAAGTTAGAAGTTAGAAGTTAGAAGTTAGAA
>NZ_JBIPDG010000018.1:0-66433 GCF_044006275.1 Providencia sp. 2024EL-00732
TGTGGAGCGAAGAGTGAGGTGTTCAGTCTCAGGGCGACTCTGATTGTGAGGGCTCTGCCTAGGGGAATGAGGCATTGAGACCACTGCATATTTTATTATCCTGTAGGCTAACTTCTAACTTCTAACTGCTTATGTCTAGCTTCTAAATTAACAGTCTGATTAGCAGAGGACTAGGTTAACCCCTCATTAGTACAGAGATATTCTTTTCCTGCTCATCTCGTTTTCAGCAATTAAGTCACTTCGGTGAAAGGGATGATGACACGAGTGGAGGTTCTCTTTGTTGACTCGGCTCGTGACTCCTCGTGATTAATCATTAGCTTAGTGAATGTGCTTTGTATTTATGGCACTTATTGTCATCGAGGACCAATAATCCACTCAGTAACTTACGAGTACGTCTACTTCATTTTTATCATTTTAACCCTTATCGTAGTTCCTTTTCTCATCTAAAATCACCCTCAGTATTTATGATACATCTTGTTGTTGCTAGTCAATAATTCACTTAGCAACTAACTTGTGTGATCACCTTGCTTATTGTGCTCGTGCTTTTTATTCGGTTTCTTATCATCGTATTGGTTATAGTCATGCATAAGCCCTTATTACTGGCTTTGGCAAAATGACATCTATATAGAAAATACAGATAAATGGCAGATATGGTTCGAAATGATGGGCTAATTAGTAGTCAGCTCAGTAATTAATTTTTTTGTATCTTAGGCGAAATTGATAGTGGCTAACAGGTGCTCATTTTGTTTACTTAGCCCGTTACTTCTTATGATTGAAAACAGAAAAAATAGAAAGCGGTAAGCTAATCAAAAATTAGCTTAATAATTAATCACTGTAATTATGATAATTTTAAGCTTAGCTAAATAATAATCAACTTAGAAATTAACTTTTATTATTAAATTATTATTGCGCTAGTTTTTATTGTATCCCTTATCATTCAATTATATAGATGCCAATAAATCATATTTTACGATGTATTAAAATATAAAATTGATTGATTTAAAACGAATGGTCTGGCATTACTTATTGTCCTCTATATTTAATAAAATTTGCTATTAAACATAATAAAACTATACCATTATAATTATTATTCTTCCCTAATTAATAATGTTTGATAGTTAAAGTTTAAAAATAATGAGTTTTAGTTTTTACTATAAATAAGTAAAAAGACAGTTGTAAATTGTTTATTTTTTCTTTTTTTAGAGAGGGTATATGGTTTTGCTGAATGGAAAAAACTTAAAACTTCATGATATAGAATTAATTATGAATGGTGAAGATATTGCTGTGGATTATATGGTAGTGGAAAAATTAGAAGAAAGCCATAACCTATTAATATTAGAGGCCGAGAAAGGAGTAAGGATATATGGTCTAACAGTAGGTGTTGGCTTAAATAAAGATACGGAATATATAAAATTAAATGGTAGGTTTACTGAAGAGCTAATTGAAAAATCAACGATATTTAATAAAAAACTAATACGTGCACATTCTGTGGGTATAGGTAAGCCAATAGATAGCTGTTTAATTAGAGGGATCATGGGAATTCACATTAACATGTTACTTAATGGTTATAGTGGAATTCAACCTAGAATAATTAATAGCTATGTCGAATTACTTAACAGAGATATCATTCCTTTTATCCCAAGCATGGGTTCTATTGGTGAGGGGGATATCACTATATTGAGTCATATAGGGCTTACATTATTAGGTGAGGGAGAGGTAATTTACCAAGGTAAAACAATGTCTTCTTCAAAGGCACTTCAACTTGCGGGCATTACCCCCATAGAACCTTGGGCAAAAGATTCACTCTCTTTATTATGTTCAAACGCTTATTCTGTTGCTATAGCAGCAGCTGCGTTATTAAAAACAGCACATTACATAAATATAAGTGAGTTATTGTATTGTTTAAATCTTCAAGCCTTAAATGGTAATCTCTCACCTTTAAATCAGCAGGTTTTGGATGCTTGTGCATACCCTGAAGTTATTGCAATGGGAGAAAAACTTAGAAGCCTATTAGTTGGTTCTTCGTTGGAATGTTACGACGATGAACGTCATTTACAAGACCCTCTAAGCTATCGTTGTGGGGTATATCGGCTAGCAGAGTTGCGTTTAAGCTATGAACAAGCTAAAGAACAGCTCCTCATTCAAGTAAATGGATCAAATGATAATCCATGCGTGCTCACTAAACATGTAAATAATAATTTGGCTGAAAATGATTGTCATCAGGCAGTGCTTCCAAGTGGAAATTTTGAAACACTACCTTGGGTTTTATCTATCGAAAAATTAAGTTTAGCGATTGCTCATAATGCACTAGCAAGTGTACAGCAGATAGTAAAACTTAATGACCCTTATTTTACACAGCTAACTCGGTTTTTAGGTAATAGAACTGCATTTCATGCACTTGGTGCCATTGAAAAGCCCGCAGTTACTTTAGCAATGAGAATTAAATATCTAGCAATGCCAGCTTCATTAGATTACTTCTCTGTCGCAGGTGGTGTTGAGGATACTGCGACGAATGCACAATTTGTTGCTGAAAAATTAAAAAATCAATTAATGTATGGATATGAATTAGCTTCGATTGTATTTTTATGTGTGGTACAAGCAATTAATTTAAGAAAAGAGAAAGATCCCTCTTATTTATTATCTTCAAAAACAGATAGTATTTATCATATGATAAGTGAATGTATTGATTTAAATGGTGAAGATAAATCACTTTCAAAAGAATTAACACTGATACATGATTATATCTTAAATTATGAAATATAATCATCGGGCAGTTAATTAAGCTAAATTGAAATTTAATGATGGGTATTTAGTCAGTATTTTTTTAAACCACGGAGTAAAAATCTCCGGTTGTTGATTAATTTCATAAATAAGTTTAGAAATACTAACCCAGCGGATGGATGCGACTTCTTCAATATTGGGATAGATCACTTTATTATAGTGGCCAACATATAGGTGGTCATATTCATGTTCTATTAATCCTCCACTCACTTCAGCATGGTAAGTGAATGAACCAACATGAGTTAAAGGCGTGATGAACCCTAATTCTTCATTAAGTCGTCGTTGTGCGGCTTGTAGGGTATCTTCATGTGGTTTTGGATGACTACAGCATGAATTAGCCCATTGGCCAGCAGAGTGATACTTATGAAGCGCTCTTTGCTGGATAAGCAATTCATTTTGGTCATTAAAAATGAAAATAGAGAAGGCGCGATGTAAGCGACCGAGTTGATGTGCGAGTAATTTAGGCATTACACCTATTGGTTCATCATTTTCATTAACTAAAATTAACTGATCTTCCATTTTTATTATTTCCATTAAAAACTATACGTATAGTTTATTATAACTAAAAATAAAAGTTTGCAAATTAGAGCTATTTATCTCTTATTTTAGTTTAATTCTTAGTCTTATTTTTTTTTAACTCGCAGCTATTTTATTATTTATATAGCTGCGATAGGGTTGTCGTGAGGATTATTTTTGTTGTAATACCCAAACAGCAGCTTCAACCCTAGATTTCAAGTTTAATTTTTTAAGCAAATGTTTAACGTGAACTTTTACTGTACTTTCTGCAATATCTAGTTTGCGAGCTATCATTTTATTGGACAACCCTTGTGAAATGAGTTCTAAGATGTCCGCTTCTCTTGGTGTTAAGGATGCAATATGGTTTTCATCTTGTGTTGTATTATCCCTTAATGATTCAGCAAGTACTGAAGCTAGCGTTGGGCTGACAACTAATTTTCCACTGGCAGCCTCTTTAAGAGCCACAATAAGCTCTTCTGGTTCCATATCTTTAAGTAGATAACCATCAGCTCCTCTTTTTAACGCGTTGACTAGGTCATCACTATAGTTAGAGACGGTAAAAAGGATAATTCTTCCAGAAAGTTCCCTTTTTCTTAGCTCATCTAGAGTTTCAAAGCCATTCATACCCGGCATATTCAGATCGAGAAGAATTAAATCAGGGTCTTGTTCTGCTGCGATTTGGATACCTGTTTTCCCATCTCCTGCCTCTCCGATGACTTGTAATGAAGGTTCTAAACTAATCAGTTGTTTGACCCCATTTCTTAGCATCGGATGATCATCAATAAGTAGGATGGTTGATTTTTCATTCATTATATTTGTATTCTCCATAGATGATTTTTCCGGTGTTTTAAGCGTCAGGTAAAGGGAAAGTCACTTTAACTTGAGTTCCCCCTTGCTCTCTAGAAATAATAGAACACTCACCCTTAAGACTCAGTGCCCTTTCCCTCATAATAATTAGCCCATAATGGTTAAGTTTATCAGCATTAGATGAGATTCCTGTGCCATCATCAGTAATAGTAATGCTAGCGATACCCGCATGTTGACTTAATGATACTTCAGCCCGCTTAGCATTTGCATGTTTTAGGATATTACTAAGGGCTTCTCGGATTATTTGTATAATATGGATTGATTGGTGTGGCGAAATACTTTTCGCTGGTAGGTTATAATTTAATCCTATTGAATAGCCCATTCGTTCACTGAATTCGCTGATTGTACTCTCTAGAGAGGGTAAGAGCCCAGGCTCAGTTAATTTAAGCCTAAAGGTGGTTAATAACTCTCTTAACTGACTATACGCGGTATTAATCTCACTGCGCATTTCAGTTAACAACTGTTGAGGCCTTTCTGGTAATGGTTCAGGTTGCAATTGCAAATAGCTAATTTGCATTTTTAAGCAGGATAATGATTGAGCTATAGAGTCATGAAGCTCACGAGCAATGGCTGAGCGCTCATCCATTATCAATAGCTGTTGTTGTTGCTCTATTTGATGCTCCATTGCTAACATGCCTGAAATTTGCTTGGCCAATACAGAAACTAGATTGCTTTGTTCATCTGAAAGGACTTCTGTATCTTCAATTTCACCGATGATGACACCATATCGGTGCATGTTGTCAGACAAATCCCACTGCATAGTTATTGCTTTTTTTATTATCGGGGAGGGTTGTTTTGTAACATGATTATCTAATTCAGATAGCCCTATTGAATCACAACATATTTCATGAAAATAGGCATCATTACTTTCTTCGTATAACCGTAAGCTGAGATTTTTTAATAGGGTAATATTTTTGAGCTCAATCAGCACTTTTTGTAAGCGTGAATACAGAGGCTCCGAAGAATGTAAGATTTGGTTTGATTGATATAAATAAGATAAAACGCGATTTTTTGTCATCAGGTCCGCTGTTTTTTCTGCAACCCTTTCCTCTAATTGATGGTAACTTTGAGCCAACTCATCGGACATTTGGTTAAGTGTTTCACCCAAAGCGTTTAACTCATCTTGTTGGTGATTTTTAGGGTAGCGCTGACTAAAATCTTTTTGGCCAATAGCAGTCACCATTGACAATAATTTTACCCATGGGTAATAAATTTTCCGTCTTAGGTGCCACATTGTTCCCATTAATAACAAAAAAACTAAACTAATAAAAACGAGCTGGGTCATTGCGACATAAGCAATTTTTCTTTCTGTTTTTTCATCAATATTATGGACTAGTTCATCAAGCTTATTAACGAATGATATTACTTCGTATCTTGCATCATTTGGTGACTCAGCAGCCATTAGCGCTGGTTTCAGTGTATGTAGCCAATAATTATGAAGTTCATTAAATTGGGGGGTTAAATTTTCGACTTTTACTACTTGTGTTAGTTCTGGGCTTACTAAATCATTTTCTAATATGCCTAGATAACGTTGATTTTGAGTATTTAATGGTACTAAGGAAAGTAACCTGTAGCTTTGCATTCTTAAGGAGCCTGATTTATTTATTGCATGGGCATTGCCTTGGACGCTAATAATCATACGATTTGAAATCGTCATTCCAATAATCCCCAAGATCGCAATAAGTAGCATCAGGCCGATTACTTGGTTAATAATTGAAAAGCGACGATACAGAGTCGGCATTTTTCCTTCCTCAAAAATAAAGCTCATAGTAAATTAAAAAGCTTGAACACCTAGTATTGTTCATAAAGAGCATAATATTAAATATACTACTTTGGTGGTATATTTTTTCGGTGGTGTGAGCGCTAAAGCAAAAAATTAAGCTTTAATATATATACTGATAATTTCAACTAATTGATATTTAATGGTTAATCTATTTTTTTGTTATATTCTAAAATACACATCTACGTATTATAACGTAAATTAAAGATGAATTTCTTTTGATTTAGATCAGTTTGCTTATGTTTGTAACGCAATGTGTAATTAAATTTATAGCGAAAAAATAACAATGGTAAACAATGGAGAGAAAGATAGCACTCAACCGTCTGTGCTATCTTATTTTTGAGGTTAACTTTTTTTAAGTTTTTTGAATAAATTGATTATTGCAACTAGAAGTAAACCTACGATTAAACCAAAAAATAAATTAATAATGGTAGGTAAGACAAACTGCATTGTACTGCCAATAATAGGGGTCAAAATTGCGGTAAAAGCAATTTCATCGATCCATTCTGAAATGTAACTAATACCATGTGTCAAAATACCACCACCAACCATGAACATTGCGGCTGTGCCTACAATAGATAAGGTTTTCATTAGATATGGTGTGATATAAATTAAAGCATTGCCACATTTTTTTAATGCTGTAGATGCTTTCTTCTGCAAGTAAAACCCTAAGTCATCTAATTTAACAATACCTGCGACTAGCCCATAAACACCTATTGTCATTACAATCGCAATAATAGAAAGCACAATAACTTGATTCATAAAGGTCGTTGAAGAAACAATCCCTAATGTTATTGCAATGATTTCAGCAGATAGTACAAAGTCAGTACGGATAGCACCTTTGATTTTTTTACTTTCAAACTCGCTAAGCATTTCAGGAGATAATTGTTTTTGCATAGTAGCGGCTGTTTTTGTTTCGGGGTGCAATAACTTATGTGCAATTTTCTCTGCACCTTCAAAACATAGGTAAGCCCCACCAAGCATAAGTAATGGTGTAATAGCCCAAGGTAAAAAGGCACTAATTAGTAGTGCTAAAGGGACAAGTATCAATTTATTAATAAACGAGCCTTTAGCAACTGACCAAACAACAGGAAGTTCTCTATCAGCCCGTACTCCTGTGACTTGCTGAGCATTTAAAGCGAGGTCATCACCCAAAACGCCAGATGTTTTTTTAGCTGCCATTTTAGTCATGACGGAAACATCGTCTAACACTGCGGCAATATCATCAAGTAATGTGAGTAAACTGCTTCCAGCCAAAATAATATCCTCATTATTTTCTTTTTTAAGGTGTAGTTAATGTTTATTAGGTTGGTTTAGCGATAATTAGTTCACTTGGTATTAACCATAATCTATAAAATTTAATAATACCATTACAGTTAAAAATGCCGCGCATTGAATTATTAAATTTTTATGACAATGGAACCAATGCGTTTTTTGTGTTTCTAACTAATTAATTTTAGTGAAGTAACACATTTATAGTTGGTCTTTCGGTCTGACTTAACCACTTTGGGTTATAAATAATTTTAAGTAGATTGGTATAAGGTTAATACATGTCTTCTCAGCCAGTTTTGAGCATTGTTGTTGCCGTTTATAATGGTGAAAAATTTCTACCTCAGTTTTTTGAAAGTTTAATAGCGCAAAAATTAGAGAACTGGGAGCTTATTGTTGTTAATGATGGCTCTAAGGATGATAGTGAAAGCGTTATCAATGCTTATGCAGATAAGTTTGCTTGTTTCAAAGTATTATCTCAGGAAAATCAAGGTGTTTCGGTTGCTCGTAATACTGGAATGGCTGAAGCAACGGGGAAATATATTACATTTCCTGATATAGACGATGAAATTAACCCTAAAATGTATGGACGTCTATTAGAAATCGCATTATCTGGAGACCTAGACGTTGCAACCTGTAATGGGACATATGTTTATACCAATGGTGACGCACCGAAGGCTATTTTCCCACCAAACAAAGTACCCTCTACGGGGGTGATATCTGGTCCTGAATGGCTTGAAAAAGGGTTAAGCTCACGTAAGTTTTTACATGTGACTTGGTTGAACTTATACCGTTTAGAGATGTTACGCCAACATGATTTTTTCTTTGAGCCTAAGTTGCATCATCAAGATATTCCTTGGACGACTGAAGTTTTGTTAGTAGCAAAACGTGTGCAATTTATTAATGAACAGTATTATCGTTATTTGATCCATAACCAATCAGTTTCTCACTCATTGACGGGTGATGAACGCTCAGTTCGTAAGATAAACACTTATTTGAAAATCATTGATATGTTGCTAGATATTTATCGGCGCTATCCTGAGCAAGTCAAACAAGCACCAGCTTGCTTATGGCAGGTTGGTAAGGAAGGCTTAGGGGTGATCCAAGCCTTACTGGCAATTAAGTCACCTGAAACACAAAAAGAGATGGTGCAGCAGTTTTTTGATAAAGGTTACTGGCAAGTAGTATGGGAACATGCGACGACAGTAAAACTTAAGTGGCGTTTAATTAGGCGCTATACCAAATTAAAAGAAATCCTTAAATCATAATCTTTTGAAAAGGTAGCTGACAGAGGCTACCTTTTCATTATTTATTTACCTAATTGCTTAAGGGAATTTATAAACATTTCCCATAGTTTTGGGTTATCGAGCTTTGTGGCAACTTGTGTATGGCATTCGGCTTTGGCCGGCATACGAAAATCAGTGACAGTCATCCCTGTAGTTAAAGTACCTTGTAACTCGATATCAATTGGCGCTTTAACTGTTTCCATTATCGATGGGTTAATAACATAAGCGACGGCACAAAGGTCATGGACAGGTGCATGGTCGCTATAACCATTACGTTGGCGATAACCTGTTGTGTAGTAATTTAGGGATTCCACAACAAATTGGCTAATTGGTGTATTCAAACGAGCAATTTGTTCCATAATTAGATCATTTGGCCTAGCCTGGTGGGTGAGGTCTAATCCAACCATGGTAATCGGCCATTTTTCATTAAATACAATATGGGCGGCTTCAGGGTCTATGATGATATTAAATTCAGCTACAGCAGAGCGATTACCGGTATGGTAGCCTCCCCCCATCAAAACGACTTCTTTTACTAACTCTACAATTTCAGGTGCTTTTCTGACGGCCAAAGCAATATTTGTTAATCCACCAATAGGAACGAGAGTAATTGTTTTAGGGGGATGAGATTTGATTGTATCGATGATCAAATCGACAGCATGGCGTTGGTCAATTGGCTGTGTTGGCTCTGGAAGGTGTGTCCCATCAAGCCCTGTGCTTCCATGAACTTCAGGGGCAGTTTGTATTGTCCTTACTAAGGGACGAGGGCAGCCAGCAGCTATAGGGATATTATTTGCACCAACGAATTCCATAATTGCGCGTGCGTTGTGAGTCACTTTGTCTAGAGTTTGGTTTCCAACGACAGTCGTGACAGCGAGTAAATCTATATTTGGGTTACCTAACGCCAAAAAGATAGCCATAGCATCATCATGTCCAGGATCACAATCTAAAATAATTTTGTATTTCTGCATTTTTGCTCCTTTCATTATGTTATTTACTTTTGATTAACATAATATAAGGATTTATTTATTATTTTGTGATTTAAGCTTCATTTTAATGAATACTAATGTAATGAAACTATTCATTAATGTTACTAATATCATAGTGACATAATTAACATATTAATAACAATCATGTTGAGTTTATAAAGATTATGTGTTTCTTATATCCTTTAGCTTGGAGTATAAATACACTTTATTAATAAGTTAATAAACTAGGAGGGAGCATGGATAATTATCTCAATAAATTGCCAGATGTAATTGATTCTGTTGCAACTAACCAGTTTTACCCTAATTTATTATCATGGTTATCTTCATTCATCACATTTGATAATGCGATTGTATATTCTTTTGAGAAAGGTGCACCTCCTCGATTTCTATCTAAAGTCGAACGTCGCAATAGTGATAGTGTTAATAGGATCTATCAGCGAGGTGCTTATTTAATGGACCCATTCTATCAAGAAATCCAGAAAGGGGGCGCTTCGACGGTACTCACGCTAAAAGAATTGGCACCTAAAGGTTTTTATCACACTGATTATTATCTTAATTTCTATCGTAAAACGGGTTGGTGTGATGAAGCGGGTTTATTGTTAGAGATCTCAACAGGTAGGCAACTAGGGATCTTTTTTGGTAACGAAGATAGACCTTTCTTCTCAGGAAAGCATACACAAGCCCCACTTAAAGATGCTTGCGATATTATTCGTAGTATGGCTAGGCTTCATAAAGAAGTCTCTCCTCATGCAGTTTCTCATCATTACCGAAATGCGGATATGCAAACGCGGTTTGGGTTAACCCCAAGAGAATGTGAGGTTGTTGAACTGATCCTTGCTGGTAAAGGCTCCCCACAGATTGCACAGTCGCTTTTTATCAGTTTAGGGACAGTCAAAAATCATCGTAAGAATATTTACCAGAAATTAGATATTAATTCGCAAGCTGAATTATTTAACTTATTTATGAATAGGCCAATTCAATAGGTAGGGTGAATTTCCTTACCTCAAAATATTAGAATTATTTAGTTTATTTATCATGGTGTTAGTTTTATCTAATATTTATTAGAATACTTTTAAGTATTTCAACTCATAAATTGTTATATTATTAATATGGCAATAATTATCTAATTAATTGAATTTTAATTAAAAAAATAAACTTTACTAAATTTTATTTTTATATAAATATTCTACTCACGTCACAAATGTTAACTTTATGTTTCGAATGTCCCTAAAGGGCTATGTAATTGTTAATGCAAGGTTAAGATAATCAGGTTATCGAAAGATACTAAACAGGGTATCCGTTATGAATAACCAAGTAGAATCACTAACTTATTATGCTGCAACTAAGAAATATGACTTACGCTTTCCTACATTAAAAGAAGATCTTGATGTGGATGTTGTCATTATTGGTGGTGGCTTTTCAGGGGTCCACACGGCACTCGAGTTGTGTGAAAAAGGTATTACCAATATTGCTATCTTGGAGGGGCGTCACCTAGGCTATGGTGGTTCTGGGCGTAATGGCGGCCAAGTTATGGCAGGTATTGGCCATGATATTGATGCAATTAAAAAATATGTTGGCCCTGAAGGGTTAGAAACGATCTTTAAGCTCAGTAACATGGGGGCTGGGATCATGCGTGAGCGTATCGCTAAATATGATATCGATGCTGATTTCTGCCGCGGTTACGCTTATTTAGGTAGCAACAAGCGCCAAGAAAAAACCTTACGTGGTTGGCTAAAGGATTTTAAATCCGTTGATCCCGATGAGGAAA
Organism: Providencia sp. 2024EL-00732; assembly: GCF_044006275.1. NCBI lineage: Bacteria > Pseudomonadati > Pseudomonadota > Gammaproteobacteria > Enterobacterales > Morganellaceae > Providencia > Providencia sp. 2024EL-00732. The sequence goes on from NZ_JBIPDG010000018.1 coordinate 11,254, forward strand.
TTGAATTCTATAGTGGTACAGAACTGAAACAGATTATCGGTTCTGATGCTTATACCTGTGGTATCAAACACATGGGGGGTGGGCATGTTCATTCATTGAATTTGCTATTGGGTGAAGCAAAAGCAATAAGTGAAATTTATGGCGCTAAAATTTTTGAAAATAGCCAAGTATTAAATGTTGAGTATGGAAATACCATCACGGTAAGAACGGCGATGGGCACGGTTAAAGCCCAAAAAATGTTATGGGCTTGCGATTCGTTCTTAAATGGTCTTGAACCAACAATTTACCCTAAAACGATTAATACTTACGCATATCAATTAATGACGGAAGAATTGCCGGACGAGCTAATTGAACAGATCAGCCCAATCCGAGGCGCATATAGTGACATTCGCCCTGTAATTGATTACTACCGTGTGACGAATGAAAACCGTTTATTATTTGGCAGTTCGACGCATTTCCTTGAGTACATTCCATCTGATCTTAAAGCATGGAACCGGAATTTAATGTTAAAAGTCTTTCCTTACCTCAAAGATGTCAAAATCGAACTTGCTTGGGGGGGGCCAATGGCCTGTAGTGCAAATTTATTTCCCCAAATTGGTACATTACCACAGCATAAAAATGTGTTTTATGCTCAAGGGTATTCCGGTTTCGGTGTCACGCCTAGCCAAATTGTCTGTAAAGTTCTTGCTGAGGGGATGGTGGAAGGTTCGCATCGTTATGACTTAATGAGCTCTATTCCTCATGCCAACATTATTGGTAAAGATAGCATGCGTAATGTCATTGTTTCACTTGCCAAAATTATGCATCAAACATCGGGTTATTGGCAGGGGAGGCGCTAGTTCGTTATCAGTCCATCTATTTTATTAAAATTGATTAAAGGTAAAAATCATGATTAGTCCATTATTATTGAATAAACCACTGCCGGAATTACTGAATGTAGGTAGTGTTACAAACTTAGGGTCTGTAGTTGTCGAGGGCGATCCTCAAGCGAGTGTTGCGATGATACATGGCGAACCCACTGATAATCTGACATGTGGAATTTTCGCTTGTACAAAAGGTAAGTTCAAAATGGTATACCCATTTGATGAAATGGCGACCGTTCACGAAGGTTCAGTCAAATTAACCGATGTGAAAACGGGTGTAACGGTTGAATATCATAAGGGTGATACATGGTTTGCAGCGAAAGGGACAGAAGTTTTGTGGGAAATTGATGCCCCGCGTTTTGTCAAACATTACCTAGCTTGTGTCAATGCCTAATTAATTCCTATTAAGTGGAGTGATAACGATGAGTGAGTTAACCCTATTACCAGAGGTCAGTGAATTTCTGAAACGTCAACATGGCCATTTTATCAACGGGTTGCCGGTTTCTGGCATGGGCGATACTTTTTTTAATGTCGTTAATCCAGCCACTGAGCAAGTCATTGCGAAAGTGAAAGAAGGCACATTAGCAGACGTTGATGCAGCAATGGAAGCTGCTCACGCTGCATTCAAAGGGGCTTGGGCAAATACAACACCGATGGAGAGAGGGAATTGCTTAAACCGCCTTGCTGATTTGTTTGAGAAACATCTTGAAGAACTGGCTCAGCTAGAAACCCTTTGTTCAGGGAAAACAATTCAGCTTTCTCGTTTTCTTGAAGTGGGTTCGTCCGCACAATTTTTACGTTATTTTGCTGGTTGGGCAACGAAAATCAGTGGTGAGACTCTCAATGTTTCATTGCCTTCATTTAATGGTGAAAAATACACGGCATTTACACAGCGGGAGCCTGTTGGGGTAGTAGCAGGTATTATTCCTTGGAATTTTTCCATAATGATTTCTATTTGGAAATTAGCCGCTGCATTAACTTGCGGTTGTACCATTGTGTTAAAGCCGAGTGAATTTACCCCTTTAACGATGTTAAGGGTAGTTGAGCTAGCAAAAGAAGCAGGTATCCCAGACGGGGTTATTAACATCATTAATGGTGGAGGTCGTGAAGTTGGGCCTGCACTGATCCATCATCCTCTATGTTCCAAAGTGACATTTACGGGTTCTGTACCAACGGGGCTAGCGGTAGGGCGTACCGCAATGGAAGGAAAATTAACCCGTGTTACGCTTGAGTTAGGTGGTAAAAATGGCGCTGCATTCTTAGCGGATTTACCCGTTGAAAAAATAGTCAATGGCATCATTGAGGCTGGATATCTGAATCAGGGGCAAATTTGTGCAGCCGCGGAGCGTTTCTATATTCCATCTAAGTTAATGGAACCCGTATTAACTGAGTTAAAAGCCCGCTTGTCTGTGATGAAAGTGGGGGCGCCGTTAGATGAAACAACAGAAATGGGGCCACTCGCAAATAAAGCGCATTATGAAAAAATTCTCGCTTTATTTGAAAAAGCACGCCAAGAGGGTAATGAAATTATTTATGGCGGCCAGCCTATTGCTGGTACAGGTTATTTTGTACCGCCAACCATTATTCGTGCAAATAGCCCAGATGATGCGTTGATGAAGGAAGAAACATTTGGCCCTGTAGGGACATTCCTCAGTTATGACAATGAAGATGAACTTATTGAGTTAATGAATAGTACTCCATTTGGTTTAGCGGCTAGCTTATGGACTAATGACCTAAGTAAAGCGATGCGCATGATTTCACAAATTGAAGCGGGGACTGTTTGGGTGAATATGCATACCTTCCTTGACCCAGCAGTGCCTTTTGGTGGAATTAAGTCATCAGGGGTTGGGCGTGAGTTTGGTAGTGCCTTTATCGAGTATTACACCGAGTTAAAATCTGTCATGGTGCGTTATTAGTATTTAGCTAACATGAAATTAATCAATATTTCCCGGCGATTAAGCCGGGTTTTTTGTATTTTATTGCGCATAGAGTGCAAGTTATGGTTAAGATAGGTTAATTATCATTACTGGTAGATAACCTAATGCAAAAAGTGTTGATTACAGGGGGGAGCAGGGGGATTGGCCGTGCTACCGCCATCCAGTTAGCAAGCCTAGGTATGCATGTGTTGGTCAATTATAAAAGTGACCAACAGTCCGCAGAAAATCTTGTTAGGGAAATCCAAGCCTCGGGTGGTATGGCTGATGCATTTCAATGTGATATTAGTGATGAAAGTGATGTTGTTAAGCTATTCGACACTATCAGGCAACAGTACGGTGACCTTCATTTTTTAGTCAATAATGCCGGTGTTTTATTTCAACAATCGACTACTGAGGGGTTGTCAGCGGAACGTATTAATAAGGTGCTGGCGACTAACGTAACTGGGCTACTGATTTGTTGCAGAGAATTCATTAAGCATGCCCGTTTCTTTAATCAATTTCAAAATAAAGCCATTGTTAATGTTTCCTCAGCTGCGGCTCGGTTAGGGGCTGCGGGGGAGTATATTGATTATGCGGCTTCTAAAGGTGCTGTGGACTCTATTACGAAAGGGTTGTCATTAGAACTGGCTGAGCTAGGTATTCGTGTGAATGGTGTACGCCCTGGCTATATCTATACACAGATGCATAAGGATGGTGGTGAGGAAGGTCGAGTGGATCGCATTGCGGCACAGTTACCGATGAAAAGAGGTGGAGAGCCTAGGGAAATTGCGGAGATTATCACTTGGTTACTGAGTGATGCTTCATCCTATGTCACAGGGACAATAATTGATGCGGCTGGTGGCCGTTAGGGCTAAAAATGCTTTTCTTGGCGAATAATGAACCCTGATGAAACAAGTTCTGTCCGGTTGGTGACTTGTGCTTTGGTAAAAATATTCCGCAAATGCGTTTTTACCGTAGACAGAGATACACCTAATAATAATGCAATACGTTTGTTGCTTGCACCTTCTCGTACTAAGTGGATAATTTCTTGTTCTTTAGGAGTATAAGAAACTAAGGAATCAGGCAGCACATCAAATGTCATTAGCTCTGCAACAGGTAAAATTGCATTTAACCGCATGATTTCTTGTTGGCTAAAAGGGCTATCTCGCATGATTGAAATTCCAGCAATAATCTTATTTTTCCGCCGAATAAAGATTTCAGCCATATCCGTCATATTATTTGGTTGCATAAAGTCATGGAAGAATGCCTGATTTTGCTGACGTGCCTCCGCCCCCATTCTCACTAAGCGTAAGTCACTGCTACGAAAGTTATTCGGGTGTAAAGGATCTAGCTGATAAAAACAGGCAAGATAATCTTGGTGCATTTTTGCGGGAACCCCATAAAGTATATAGTTATCGGGTTGCCAGTGGTCATTAACCAGATAATACACGGATGCTGATATAGGAATAATATGAGCAATCGTATTTAGGCAGCAATCAATCAATGTTTGTTGGTGAGGGCTAAATAATAAAGAGCTCATCATATTACCTTCCGTAGCCAATCGAATTATTATCATGCGCCTTATTGATATTAACATAAAGTAAACATGTTAATAACGTGAGGTTGCTTGCAGTATTTAAAAATCGTTAAAACCCATCCAATAATGCTCTATTGCTTTTGGGTATCTTTAGTGAACTTATTATTAATATATTAACAAAGCGTTTTTTTGTTATGCATTGATATCTAATTAATTATCTATTTTTTGATTCAGTTGTTGGTACTTTTTGCGCTGTTTTTGGGTTCCCCCCTCTCTCTGGGTATCGTCCTTTAGAACGATAGCGAGTCGTTTGTGCTTATTTTTATAGTGGCAATTCAGTCACTATATTTTTACAAAAAATTCACATTCATGACTGTGTATGGAGCGAGAGGGAAGAAAAATGAATTTATCCTCAAAATTGTCGTCACATCTAGAGAATGGGAAAGTTGGCTTTCCTACAACATTGGCAAGTTCTGCCGGTTTGATTATGGCTAGTCCTGTTATCTTAACGGTTATTAGTGGATTCGGCATTGGCGGTGATACTTTTGCTTTAGCGGTGTTGTTGAGTTTTATTATGATGCAAGCTCAGCTAACAACATTTTCTGAAGCTGCTGCAATCCTACCAACATCAGGTTCGGTATATGATTATATTTCTTGTGGAATGGGGCGCTTCTGGGCAATTACTGGGGCGCTTTCTGCCTATTTAATAGTGCATGTCTTTGCTGGAACGGCCGAAACAATTCTTTCTGGAATTATGGCGTTGGTTAATTTTGAGCATTTAAATACGGTTTTAGAAACCAGTAATTCCTCGTGGATGGTTGGTGTTGGGCTTGTTGTTACTTTTGGTATTTTAAACGCTTTTGGGATCGAAGCTTTTGGTAAGGTGGAAGTTGTGCTGACGTTTGCTATGTGGTCTACATTAGTGATCTTCAGCATAAGCGGCTTGTTATTACCATTTCATGTACAGACGGATGGTTGGTTTGGTCAGCCATTGAATACAGACCCAACATTAGTACTGAGTTTTATTGGAATGGCCATGTTCATGTTTGTAGGGTGTGAGTTAGTGACACCAATGGCGCCTGAGATTAAAAACTCAGCCAAAGTTATTCCGCGGGCAATGACAACAGGGTTGTTCTGTGTCGCTCTGTGTATGGTGCTATTTGGAGCCGCATTAGCGAACCAAGTGGAAAATGTGGTGGTTGACCCACAAACGGGAACCCGTTTATTGGAAACACCAATGGCTATTCCAGCATTTGCGGAATTAGTGATGGGTGAGTTTGGTAAATATTGGATTGGTGTGGCACTTTTACTTGCTGGTGGAGCCACAATCAATACTTTAATGGCCGCAGTACCGCGTATTCTTTACGGGATGGCACTTGATGGTGCATTACCTCGCATCTTTGCTTACTTACACCCACGCTTTAAAACACCAGTATTTGGTATTTTAGTTGCTGTGATGATCCCTTGTTTACACGCCTTTGCTATCCAAGGCGATCTTGACCGCATCATTCCTTTAGTATTAGCCGCTGTGTGCTCTTGGGGAGTTGCTTATTTATTGGTAACTATTTCCGTGGTGCTATTGCGTATCCGTCGCCCTGATTTACACCGCGCTTATCGTTCACCATTCTTCCCTCTGCCACAGATTATTTCGAGTGTGGGCATTATTTTAGCCATTGTTTATATCACTCCACCGGGTATGAGTAAGTCTGATGTATATATTCCTTTTGCAATAATGTTAGGTTTAACTGCTGGTTATGCCTTAATTTGGACGGTTTTTGTGCAAAAAGTTAACCCATTCAAACCGCTAAGTGTAGAGTCAGTCCTATCAAACTCATTCCGAGATGAAGAAATTGAGGGAGGCCAACTTGAGCCATTACGCAACCTCGCCTAAATATTCGCTATGGCAGCGGCTAGGCAGCAGATTAACCAAAAAACGTTTACCAGTGGGCTATCAAACTGGGCTAACACTTAATCGTATTGAGCGAGATATGCTTCCTTATCCGTGTGAATGGCGGGCACCGGGAGCGCTCCTTATTCAATTACAACCTGAATTAACGATTGAAGTCACTGAACGCCCAAGAAAGCTGTTTCTTGCTTTTATTGTATATAGCCGTTTTGCCGTTTCTGGTATTTGTCATCAGGATATTAATGCAAAAATTGAAGTAAAAACGCGAGGAAGTGTAAGGAAAAAACATATCCATTTTGTATCTAAACAAATAGATGGGGCTAAGGTTATTGGCTGGTTGAATGAATATCCCATTATTCGGCAAACATTAGAAGAGTTGGATTTTAACCGATGCCAAATAGAGCTTAATCATGGTCAGTGGCGTTGTGAGATTGAACCTTTTACTGCATCAGAGATGGTCAGTCGTATTCCTGCAACACGACGTTATCTGAGGCTGGAGAGCAAGCAACGTCATCGTTTATTGAGCGCATTACAGTTAATTAGCCAACTGATGGAAAAAAAACGGATTATCCGTTGAGTTTGAATAAGTTCTTTGATAGTAATAATTATTATTATCAATTGATTCATTGGAATGAGATGTGAAATCTTTGCCACTTTTAGGGTGTATTTTGTTTTCTTCAGCAGCCATCGCAACCTCTTCAGACTGTATTCGATTAGCGGAGCTTTCTACTGCCGAAGGGGTGCATAACAGTAAGGGGGATAGCTGTTTATTTTTTGAAGCATCACAGCAAAATTTTATCAAGCAACGTGGAGAGGGGGTTTCCAAGGTCACATTACTAGACGCTAAGCAACAGCCCATACGTACTCTACAAGAATATGGTTCGGCGCAAGAACCTCATTCTGCGGATTATTTAGTCCCTACAAATGGGGTTTATTATCTTTCTTTGAAAGGTGAGCCGGGGAAGCCTTGGCGTCTGCAATTTGATGTCAAACCTTATCAGCCGTTAGATATCAAAAAAGAGGGAGAGCCTGTAAGCCCTAAGTTGCAAAGCCTATTGGATGAGTATTATAGCGATGGGGACTCAGCCGCTTTCTGGCAAGCTGTTGCGATAGAAGGAACTCCACTGATTGAGGATCTCGCTGGTTCGCAAAAGCGAGCAACTTTTTTATGGCGGGGGGCGAAATCCAATGTGTATATTTTAGGAGCGCCATCGGGGAATCATGAAAGAATGGCGCATTTGGCGGGAACTGATATTTGGTACCGCTCTTTTATTATCCCTGATAAGACATTGTCACAATATAAAATTGCCCCTGATATCCCAATGGTTCCTGAAGGTGGTTTCGCACAGCGTAAGGCAATATTAGTGACAGCACAAGCTGACCCGTATAACCCCAACGTTATTCCATCTTTAGCTGAAGATAAATACGACCGCTTCTCCTTATTGTCACTAGCGCCACAAATACGCCAATGTAATTTCCCATTAATAAAGCACTCGCAAGTTCAAGGAAGTTTGGAAACTTTTACACTTTCTAGCCGTGTTTTGAATAATGAACGAAAAATTACGGTATATCGCGCAAATATGCCGATGAAACACCCTGCGCTGTTAGTGTTGTTAGATGGTCAGATTTACCAACAAAATTATCAAATGGTGAAGTTTTTTGATAAATGGATGAATAACGGTGATTTGCCAGCTATGGATATCGTGTTTGTCGATAGCATCAGTTCGGAACGTCGTGGGGAAGAGCTGCCTCCTAATCATGACTTCCCTCAATTGCTGGCGGATGAGTTAATGCCGTTACTGGTAAAAAAGGGAATCCAAGCGGACGCTAAACACACTATTATTGCGGGGTCTAGTTATGGAGGGCTTGGGGCAACTTGGAATGCCTTACAGCATCCGGAGGTATTCGGCAATGTGTTAAGCATGTCAGGGTCTTATTGGTGGTCACCAAAGGGGGAAGACCCTGAATGGCTGATCCGGGAAATTGAAACCATGCCGAAGCAACCCATTCGATTTTTCCTTGAGGCGGGTTTATTTGAACAAAGAGGCAGTTGGGGCGGAATTATTCAAAATCATTATCACTTGTTTGACGTATTAAAGCATAAAGGCTACCAAGTTGATGCAATAGAATTACCCAGCGGCCATGATTACATTTCTTGGTGTGAAACACTGTATGAGGGCACAAAGAAACTCTCATCACAGTGGTAAGCAATAACCGGATTAGTGCTTAAAGCAGCTTGTAATGAGCTGCTTTTTCATTTTTATGACAACCGTATTCATTTCGCCATAAAAGCGTCATTCAACTGTCATCTAGCTCCTTTAGCATGCCTATCATTATTTAAAACATACTTATTCATTTTTCATTATTGATCGGCAAGGAAACTGTTATGACTGGTAATTTTATGAAATCTTTTTTAGCTGTCACAGTAAGTACATTGATTTTAGGAAGTACAATCCCTGCTTATGCCGCAGATAAAAATGATGCGGTTTCAGAAAACCGTGCGGCCCAAGGCGATATCACTAAATTTGGCGGAGCACGTCGTTTAGCGACTGAACAAACTGACATCATGAAAGCGGCGCTTCACAATGGTCAAGCCAAAAATGTGATTTTATTTATCGGTGATGGTATGGGGGATTCTGAAATTACCGTCGCACGTAACTATGCAGAAGGTGCAGCTGGCTTTTTTAAAGGCATCGATGCCTTACCTATCACAGGGCAATATACTCACTATGCATTAGATAAAAAAACGCAGAAACCTGATTATGTGACTGACTCGGCGGCTTCCGCAACTGCATGGTCATCGGGTGTGAAAACATATAATGGTGCATTGGGAATCGATGTATTTGGTAATGACCACGAAACGTTAATTGAAATTGCGAAACGTAATGGAAAAGCTACGGGCAACGTGACAACCTCTGAGATTCAGGATGCAACTCCAGCCGCGCAGTTCGCCCATGTCAGTGCACGTAAATGTTATGGACCTGAAGAAACATCAGAAAAATGTGCGGCTAATGCCTTAGAAAATGGCGGGCGTGGCTCGATTTCAGAGCAGTTATTGATCACTCGCGCAGATGTGACCCTTGGCGGTGGTGCGAAGAGCTTCAAACAAGAAGCAAAAGCTGGGGACTATAAAGGTAAAACGTTAGAACAACAGGCTATTGAACGTGGTTACAACATTGTGCGTGATGCAAATGCGTTGAACAACGTCACTGTTGCGAATCAAGATAAACCTGTTTTAGGTTTATTCCATGATGGCAATATGGCAGTCGCGTGGGAAGGGCCTAAAGCCGTTCATTATGGCAACATCAATAATGCACCACTTGAATGTAAACCTAATTCTAAATTAGATCCAAATGCGCCAACGTTAGCGCAAATGACTAAAAAAGCGATTGATTTATTAGAAGTCAACCCGAATGGTTTCTTCTTGCAAGTTGAGAGCGCATCCATAGATAAACAAGATCACAAAGCAAATCCGTGTGGCCAAATTGGTGAGACCGTGGCTCTCGATGAAGCCGTTCAAGTTGGTTTAGATTTTGCTAAACAACATGGTGATACTTTGGTTATCGTGACTGCGGATCACTCACATTCGAGCCAAATCATACCGGAAGGCACTAAATCAACAGGGCTAACTCAAGCGTTGATTACTAAAGATGGCTCTGTGATGGTGGTTAACTACGGGAACTCTGAAGAAGATGACTCACAGGAGCACACTGGCGCTCAGTTACGTGTAGCTGCCTATGGCCCACATGCGGCAAACGTAATGGGTCTGACTGACCAAACCGATTTGTTCTTTACCATGCGTGATGCAATGGGATTGAAGCAATAAACCAACCCTGTAATATAAATTCTCCGCGACAGGATGTTGCGGAGAATTTTTTTAACGGCCTTCTTTCCTCTCCCCTTTATTCAACCATTCCTTAATAGCTTTATGAAATATTTGAACTTATTTATTTATTGGTTATCTTGATTTATTATTTTTTAATAATCAAAACGAGAGCTTATTTATAAGCGCAGCATGATGAGAACCAATTTATGAGAGAAGTACGGAAACTACAGCGAGATGAAATTCCAGCGGTTTGGTCTATTGATCGCACTGAATTAATTGAGCACCTATATTTACATCAAGATGGGAAATTGGTGCTATCAAAGCAGCGCTTTGATATGAAAGGTTGGCCTGAAGGTGAACCTGAAGCTTACACTCCACATTTGTTGGAAAGTTATGACCAAGGGGCCATTTTTATAGGGGTGTTTGAACAAGGGAAACTGATTGCAGCTGCGAGTTTAGACAATACATGGCGTGGTGAGCAAAAAAATTTGCTGCAGTTGTCTTTTTTACATGTTAGTCACCCACATCGTGGTGAAGGTTTGGCTGGGCTGCTATTTCAGCAGTGTGTTGACCTAGCCATTCAAAAAAACGCTAAAGGGCTGTATATATCGGCGACACCATCAGAAAATACAGTACATTTCTACCAATATCTTGGCTGTACTTTGATTGAAAAACCTGACCCAGAATTATTTGCTTTAGAGCCGGAAGATATTCACTTTGTATATTGGTTTGATTAGAGTGTTTTGTTAATGAATATGTTTGTTGGCTATTGATTTTGTCGTCAAATTGAACAATAAATATTGAAATTCACACAAAATCAGATATGATTGATAATCATTATCATTTGAGATTGTTGAGGTCATTATGCCAACTAGCATATCAAAAACAACTGGCTTACGGCGCATAGGGGCTGGTTTATGGGGTGTTTTCGCCGTGATATTGCTGAGCATTACCTATGTACTCAGCAATATGGGGTTAGATAACCTCAAAATCACCATGATCATTATGATGATCGCGACTGCAGGTATGTTGTTTAACCGTGGTTCTCGGCGTTTATTGATTATCCCAGCCGTTGTTTCACTCGTGTGTTTTCTGGCTGCATTTGTATTACAAAGGTAGTATTGGGTTAAATAATGAGTGAATGCATTAGGAAAAATAATAGAGGGAAAGTGAGCGCACGGTAGAAAGTGCTTTCAAGTCAATTTGAAGTGAAAAACACTGACTGCATCAGTGGTGTGAAAGGGGGGATTAGCCCCCCATACGTCTATAGAATACTAACACCTGAAGCTAGCGCGTCTAGCAATTCCGTCACCCTCGCAACTCACTAAGTTTGTCTGGTTACACTAATTCGGTGTAGCTTTTGGTCGCCGTTTTTTGGTAAAAAATAGCCAGTCAATAATGACTGGCCACTTCTAGTTTGGGTGAATTTATCGGCGTGTTAATTTCACTGATACAGTTAGCGCTTAATCGCTTGATAAACTTTAAATTTCCCTGTTTTAGCTAGCACCTCATGGCTACCGAATGCTTTATCCAGTAAATCAGGGTAAGGTAAAAAAGCATTGGCGACTATGCGCAAGCGCCCGCCCTTTTTCAGGAATTTAGGAGCTTGGTAAATCATATTTTCAACTGCACGGTAGCTAGTATTTAGCCCATCATGGAAAGGTGGATTAGAAATAATCCAGTCAAACTTATCATGAATATCTGAATAAGCGTCACTTGCAACCACTTTGCCTGTTAGCTGATTAGCTTCAAGTGTAGAAGCTGCGGAATCTAATGCAGAGGCACTAACATCACTTAATGTAAGTTTTATTTCTGGGTTTTGGGAACCAATAACGGCCGCCAATACGCCATTACCGCAAGCTAAGTCTAATAGGTCACCGCTCATAGGCTCTGTAAGTGTAGATAATAATAAATCACTACCGATATCGAGTTCCATATGGCTAAATACGCCTGGTAATGCATTAATTCTAACATTATCAATTTGATAATGACGCCACCAGCGAGAAATATCAAACTGGGTCGGTTGCTCTAGTTCGCCATAATACAAACCACAGCGGCGTGCAGAGTCAATTTTTTGCAAGCTAGCGATGCCTTCCATTATAGACTCGGCACTTTTTACCCCGCTACGGTTCTCCCCTACGATAAATATTTGGCTACCAGTAGCGAGGTGGGTACAAAGATCATCAAGCTGAAAACAAGCTTCTTGCTTGTTTTTTTGCCAAAAATAGATGAGTGTATTACAGGGCTGAATAAATTCAGCTGGGGTTGTCGCAGAGTATAACGCCATTTCCCCCATTAACGGTTGTAAACGTTGCCAGTGGTGATACTGGTTCGTAATGACACGAACGCTTGCTGCTTCTAAGGTTGCTGCAAGTTCATCCTGAATGTCACCGGCCAAAATGACATGACGATCTGTAAAGTGTTCGAGATGGCGCTGTATAACTTCGCTGGCAGGTGTCAGTAATGACATATTCTGTCAATCTCCTAAAATAATAGATAACCGATAACACATTACCAGAAATGGGAGAAATAGCATTGCTCTGTTGGCGCTATTAATCCCCTTTGATAAGATGTGGTTGTACAATTGCGACTGGAAAAATAAATGACACGACGTGACAGGCTTTTAGAACAAATGGGGATCACTCAATGGATGGTGAGAAATCCAGCTGTGTTACGTGGTGAACGTGGTGTAAGGATCCCAGCGTCGACTAAGCTTATTATTATTACTGATGAGAACCTCGATTTAAATAGCCAACTGCTAAAAGATATTTTTCTATCAATGAATATTGTCTCTGATGATGTTGTTTGTGTTAATTCAGAGCAGTTAGGTTTACTCCCAACACCAATAATAACGCCTTGTTGGGTATTAGGTGGCGAAACCCACCCCGAAGGTTCAAAAATCACGTTTATTTCACCTGTTTTGTCTGAGCTGATGTCAAGTCACAGCGCTAAACAGGCACTATGGAAACAAATTTATCAATATGATGAAAATATCAACACTAAAGCAATCTGATCTCGCAACTGCTTTCTTAATTGAGAAGTTAAGTCATGACTTCCCATGGACTGAGCGTGTTTTTTATGGGAATCAAGGGGAAAAGTATCATAACATTAAGATTTCTATTAATAATCAAGTTGTTGGGTATGCAATAACTCAGTGTGTGTTGGATGAAGCCACTTTATTCAATATTGCTGTCCATCCTGACTATCAAGGGCAGGGGTATGGTCGTTTATTACTCGAGCAACTGATCAGCGATTTAGTTAAAAAAGGTATCTTAACCTTGTGGCTAGAGGTTAGGGAATCGAATGCATCAGCATTACATCTGTATGATAAGCTTGGCTTTCATCAAGTAACAGTACGGAAAGATTATTACCCGGCGAAAAAAGGCCGAGAGGATGCACTTGTCCTCGCTCTAACATTATTGAATGACGAATAAATACGGTTATCATTTTAAATGTGGAATTAAAAACCCCAGCACGAGACTCGTGCTGGGGTTTTGTCATTTAGGTTCTTATTTTTCTGTTTCCGAAAGAATGGTTTTATTCATCAGCTTAATATCTTCTTTCTGTTGTATTTTTGCTGCTGCTTGTGCATTCACTTCTTCGTTCAGGCCTTTATAGGTGGAATAACACATGATTAGCATCATGATAGATAATGGAACAGCCATCGCAACAAGGGCTGATTGTAAGCCGGATAACCCCCCAGTCATGATGAGTACTATTGCAATCGCTGCAATGATCACACCCCAAATTGTTTTCGTCACATGAGATGGGTTTGGGTTCCCATTTTCACTTACCATACCGAGTACGAAAACCGCTGAGTTTGCTGAGGTAACAAAGAAAATCAACACCAGAACAATAGCTATCATACTAATAAAGGTTGAGGCTGGAAAATAATCTAAAAATTTAAATAACGCAGAAGTAACATCGGTTTTTACTGCGTCAGCCAGTGCTGTTTGTCCTAGGTTTTGAATAAGATGGATTGCAGATCCACCCATCACGGCGAACCAAGCGAATGCACTTAATACAGGAATGAATACGGCACCAATCATAAATTCTTTAATCGTTCTGCCTTTTGAGATACGCGCTACAAAGCTACCGACTAATGGTGCCCATGCAATCCACCAACCGAAGTAAAAGAGTGTCCAGTTCGCAATCCAAGTTCCATCGTTGTACGGCTCGGTGCGAAAAGACATACTGACAAAGTTTTGTACGTAATCACCAATGCCTTGGAATAACACTTTTAAAATCGTTTGTGTTGGACCAGAGATAAAGATAAATGCCATCAACCCTATAGCAAGTACGATATTTAGGTTGGATAGATGCTTAATTGCCCCCTGCAGCCCTGAAATAGTGGAAGCGATATATACGACGGTGATAATGGCAATTAAACCAATTTGTACATAAATACTAATTGGTAACCCCCACAAATAGTTCATTCCACTGTTAACTTGTAGTGTACCAAAACCGAGTGATGTTGCGATACCGATAACGATGGAAAGCATCACTAACACGTTGATCCATTTACCAATCGAGCCGTAAATACGATCACCAAGTAATGGGTAAAATACTGAGCTCATTGATGCAGGGAGTTTCTTTCTAAATTGAAAGTAACCTAATGCAACGCCGACGAGTGCATAACAAGCCCAAGCTGATACCCCCCAGTGTAGGTAGACATATTGCATCGCCGCTTTGGCTGATTGCTCTGTAGAGCCTTGGCCAATTGGTGGACTAATATAATAGGAGACGGGTTCCGCTACCCCCCAAAACATTAAGCTAATGCCAATTGATGCGCTAAATAGCATCGCAATCCAAGTGACGGTGCTGTATTCCGGCTTGTCATCATCATCGCCTAGACGAATGTGCCCAAATTTAGAAAAACCAAGGAACATACAAAAGGCAAAAAAGGTAAAAACGGAACCTAAGATAAACCAACCTAGGTTGTTGTAGATAAAACTTAAAGCTGAGTGTGAAAATGCTTCCAGTTTGTCAGGGATAAAGGCGCCAAAACTAATTAGCGCCAAACTAAAGGCTAACGACACGTAAAATATAGACTTCTTATGATTCATCATACCTCTTCTCCGGTTGCTCACTTATTTTTTTTGTATGAGAGTTGGCTTGCAGGGAATTCCTATTGTGTTTGTAAGGTTGTTTTTCGTTAATAGCTACTGTTGGTTTACAGAGAATAGCCATGCAAAGATTGCGTAGTCAACAAATAATTAACTTGTCATTAACAGAATCGGTAAATATATATTGCCTATTATATTGTTTTTATTGATGAAATAATGCATGAATAAATTTTAGTCAATATTTTGTTTGATCATTATTGAGATCTGGATTAACATCCATAAAAAATATGTTAACTATAAGTTTACAAAGTGAGGGCAATTATGAGCAATGCAACCAAAGTCATTTCGATCAATGATCACCTTGATATTGATAACGCATGGACGATCCCTGCACGTTATTACACTTCTGATGATATTTTTGAGTATGAAAAAGAAAAAATATTTGCTAATTCATGGGTTTGTGTTGCCCATATCAGTGAAGTAAAAGAAAAAAACTCGTATATCACTCGTGAACTTATTGGTGAAAGCCTCGTGATCGTTCGTGGTCGTGATGATGTTTTACGTGGTTTTTATAACGTATGTCCACATCGTGGTCACCAATTAATCAGTGGTGAAAGTGGCAAAGTTAAGAATGTGATTACTTGCCCTTATCATGCATGGGCATTCAAGCTGGATGGTCAATTAGCACATGCGACCAATTGTGAGAATGTGAATAATTTTGAATCAGATGCCATGTCATTAAGCTCTTTCCATGTGACTGAACATGCAGGGTTTATTTATGTCAATATGACAACTGAAGAACCTCAACCAATTGAACAGCAATTACCTGGTTTAGCAGAAAAAATGCAAGAAGCCTGTGCTGTGATTGGTGATTTAAAATTGGCAGCACGTTTTGTCAGCCGTACCCCAGCTAATTGGAAAACTATCGTTGATAATTATATTGAATGTTATCACTGCCCGACTAACCATGTTAGTTTCGCGAGTTCAGTGGATGTTAGCGTATATGAACATCAATTATTGGATAACTGGACCGTACAAATCGGTAAAGCTAAACCTTCAGAGTCTTCATATCAGTTTGATGAATCTGTATTAGATCCTCGTTTCTTTGGTTTTTGGATTTGGCCAAGCACAATGTTCAATATGCCGCCAGGAGGGGATTTTATGACGGTTATCTATGAGTTCCCTGTCAATGCCGGAGAAACATTGCAGCATTATGATATTTACTTCCTTAATGAAGAGTTGACGGAGTACCAGAAAAATTTAGTCGAATGGTATCGTACCGTTTTTCGTCCTGAAGATTTACGTCTCGTTGAAAGTGTTCAAAAAGGCTTGAGATCTCGCGGTTACCGTGGGCAAGGCAGAATTATGGTAGATAGGCAACGCAGTGGTATTAGTGAACACGGTGTGGCTCATTTCCATAAGATTTTAGCTGGTGCGCATAGCGAGTAATTACGTTATTGAACATAAATGAACGAGGAGAAGTCACAAATGCATAAGTTAACTAACCCAGCGCTATTTCGTCAGACATGTTATATCAATGGGCAATGGGTTGATTCAGGTCAGAAAATCCCTGTGACTAATCCTGTTGACCAATCTGTGCTGGGAGAAATTCCCAGCTTGTCGGCAAGACAAGTGGATGAGGCTATTGAGCAAGCTCACATGGCGATGGAAGGTTGGCAGCAGCTTACCGCCAAGGCTCGTTCTATCATTTTACGACGTTGGTTTGAGCTTATCGAAGCCAATGTTGATGATCTCGGTCGCTTAATGACCTTAGAACAGGGTAAGCCATTACATGAAGCTAAAGGTGAAATTCGCTACGCCGCTTCATTTATAGAATGGTTTGCAGAGGAAGGTAAACGTGTTTATGGGGAGACTATCCCTCAGACTGTTGGGAGTAACCGGATTTCGACAATTAAGCAACCTATCGGGGTGTGTAGTGCCATTACACCATGGAATTTCCCCGCTGCGATGATCACCCGTAAAGCGGCACCGGCTCTTGCGGCAGGGTGTAGCATTATCATCAAACCAGCGACAGAAACACCTTTTACGGCTCTTGCATTAGCTCAATTGGCCGATGAGGCGGGTATTCCAGCAGGGGTTTTTAATGTTGTGACGGGGGAATCGCGTATTTTAGGCGAAAGACTGACAAAACATGAGCTTATCAGTAAGTTTTCGTTTACAGGTTCGACACAAGTAGGCCGAATATTATCAGAACAGTGTGCATCGACTATAAAGAAAACGTCGTTAGAACTCGGTGGTAATGCGCCTTTTATCGTCTTTGAGGATGCAGACATTGATAAAGCAGTAACTGCCGCTATTCAAGCTAAGTTCCGTAATGGTGGGCAAACCTGTGTTTGTGTTAACCGTTTCTATATTCATACTGCTATTTTTGACGAATTTAAAACCAAGTTTGTCGCAGAAGTGGCCAAATTAACCGTCGGAAATGGGCTTGCTGCGGGTACCGATATTGGGCCAATGATTACATCTAAGGCAATAGAAGGAATGAATGCATTATTGCAAGATGCATTAGCGAAAGGTGCTAAATTATTAACATTAGGTAATGAAATCAAAGAACAAGCCAACTTTTTTAATCCAAAAGTATTGGTAGATGTTGATGATTCAATGGACATTGTTCATGAAGAAATTTTTGGTCCTATTGCCACATTGATCCGCTTTAATGATGAGAGTGAAGTAATTTCTCGGGCAAATAATACTATTTATGGGCTAGCGGCGTACTTTTTCTCTCGGGATGTGAATCGGGTATATCGTGTCGCAGAAAAGCTGCAAAGTGGTATGGTCGGCATCAATACTGGTTTGATTTCTAATGAGGTTGCGCCATTCGGCGGTGTGAAACAATCTGGTTTAGGGAAAGAAGGCTCTCGTTATGGCATTGAGGATTATTTAAGCATTAAGTACTTGTGTATCGATATTGGATAAGGAAGGAGAACAGTGATGAACCAAGCAAAAATCGCGGTAAATGTTAGCCGAATAGAGCAGGTTAGCCCAAACATCAAAATGTTCGAATTCGTTGCACAGGACGGTACTTTTATGCCCTTTAGTGCGGGGAGCCATGTTACCGTTCATATGGGGGGAGAGGCTGGCTTACAGCGTGCGTATTCACTCATTAGTGATCCGCAACACTGTGGGAGTTATTGCATTTCTGTTCTGCGTGATGAAAATTCAAAAGGTGGCTCAGCTTTTATGCATGAGCAGTTATCTTTAGGGGATAGTTTATATTTATCCCCTGCCCAGAATTTTTTCTCGCTTGAGAAAAACAGCAAGTGTAAGCATGTTTTGATAGCTGGAGGGATCGGTATTACGCCATTTCTTTCTTATTTATATGAGTTAGAGCACGGCAATATGGATTTTGAACTCCATTACTGTTTTCGTGACCGCAAAACGGCGGCTTTTGTCGAACATTTACAAGAGCGTATTGGCGACCGATTGCATGTATACGATAGCAGCCAAGGGCAGCGAATGTCAGTTGAGCAGTTAATCAAAAGCCAACCAAGTCATAGTCATGTTTATGTATGTGGTCCGGAATCATTAATTAATAATGTGATTGAAGAAGGTCAAAAACATCTTGGCGAGTCACAGATTCACTTTGAAAATTTTGGCGAAGTCGCGAGTGAAGGTGAGTCATTTGAAGTGCATTTTCAGCGTTCAGGGATTAGCTTAGTTGTTGGTGAAGATATGTCTATATTACAGGCAATCGAAGCAGATAAGCGCATTAATGTGGAATGTTTATGCCGTAATGGAGTCTGTGGTACTTGTGAAACGGCAATATTAGAAGGGGAGGCAGACCACCGAGACCTATACCTTGATGATGATGAAAAAGCGCAGCAAAAAACCATGATGCTGTGTGTGTCTCGCGCCAAAACTAAGCGGCTAGTGCTTGACCTATAACCGGGTTGCCCCATGATTACCCAATGGGGCAATGATTAACCACTCAGATATCTTTTAACTCAAACATTAAAAATATCTGCTGTTCATCATTAACATGTTGATAAGCTGTAATTTGTTTATCTTGAAAAACAACCTGCCCTCGGCCAGTATCGAGTACTTCATCTAGCCATGATTTATGACTAATGACTAATTGATACAATAAGCGTTGTAGGTCGAGGTAGTCTATTTCAGATGAGAGGCTGTTTAAATTACTGGCTAAAATTTCACCCGCTTTGTCTGTGAAAACAACAAGATGATTGAAATGAGAAAGTAAAACATCAAAGTAGCATTTGATTTTACGTAAGCGTAATTCATTATTTTTACGTTCAGTATTGTCTAAGCTAATCCCGACTAATTTAGTTACTTTTCCATTTGAACCCCGAACACCTGTGGCACGAGATGTTATCCAGCGGTATTCACCTTCCCAGTTAATTTTGAAATCCATTTCATGGGCTCCACCTTCGCGGATGATTTTGGAATAACCATTAACCAGTTTTTCTTTAGAGTGGTGATCCATTAATGCCCAGAAATCTTCATTACTGGTGATTTTGATGCCATAAACGGCTTCAACGTTATCAGAGTAATTGAGCTCTCCGCTCATTAAGTCCCATTCCCATGTGACGATATCCGCAGATTCTTGGAGGTGGACTTCATTTATATTACGCATGACCCCTGCATTGGTGACAGTAATTAGGCTATTGGTGTATTCACCGTATTTCAACCAAATTTTGTCGACATCCAATAGTGTGGCGAGTTTTTCAAGGTTATCTTCATCTATCATGCCACCTTTTGTCCATTTATTGACCGCGGTTCTTGAGACACCAAGGGCTTCAGCTGCTTTTAATTGGCTCATTTTTTTCTGTTTTAGCAGTTTTAATAAACGTTCTTTGAATGTCTCTGCTTCTATCATCAATGCATATCCACCTTTTGCTAATAAAACTTAATTAAGTGCGTTCATGGTGTAAATTGTTGGTGAGGAATTGCTCTAAATTTTCAATAAACACTCTAAGATTAGCACTAGTTCGGATACTTCTCGAATAAACAGCATAAACATCTGCTGTTTGGTGCCATTGTGGTAAAACACGTATCAATTGACCAGATTGCAATTCGGGAAGCACGCTCCATAGGGAGCGCAGCAGTATGCCTTCGCCACTTAAACACCATTGTTTGGCCACTTCACCATTATTGACGGTCAGCTTACTGTTCGGTGTGACTGTCATACTTTCTTGTTGCTGCTCAAGTTTCCAAACAGCTGGAGCTTGGTTGCGTTCCTTGATAGCAATGCACAAGTGTTTTTGCTCAAGCTGTTGCGGATATTTAGGGTAGCCATATTTAGCCAAATAGCTTGGTGATGCGCATAAAACCCGCTGGTTATGGGCGATACGTCTAGCAATGAATTGCTCGGAAATGGCGCCTCCGATACAAATATCAACATCAATATTTTCATTGATAATATCGACGGATTTATCTGTCAGTGTAAGGTCAATCCCTAGTAAAGGGTAACTTTCCCGTAATGTGAGGATGAACGGGTTAATGTATGTACTACCAAACCCGGTGCTACAACTAATGCGAAGCGAGCCACGGATCTCTTCTCGACATGCATTAAGCTGCTCTTGCATATGTTCAAGTTCTGCTAACATCGCTTCACTACTGCGTAAAATTATCTGCCCTTCATGGGTGAGTTTAATTGAACGAGCAGTCCTAAAAAATAATATTTGCCCTAAATTTTCTTCGAGCAATTTAATTCGTTTAGAGATATAAGCAGGGGAAACCAACAGTTGCTGAGCTGCTTGAGAAAAACTCATTAGGCGCGCAACAGTCACAAAAACGCGGATATCCTCTAATGCTGGGAGCTTGTTCATAGTTTGTAAACCTAAGGATTACACTTCATGCCTATACTTTATCACAGCAAGCCATAAACTGGAGAACAAACATACCCAATTCATTTATCAGAGGTTTTCACTATGTCACAATTTAATATCGCAGTAATCCCAGGTGATGGCATCGGTACAGAAGTGATCCCTGAGGGGATAAAAGTTTTAGAAGCGGCAGCGAGTAAACATAATATAAAGCTTAACTTTACGTATTTTGATTGGTCATGTGAAACTTACCATCGTACGGGGCGTATGATGCCTGAAGATGGCTTAGAACAATTGAAAAAATTTGATGCTATTTTTTTAGGGGCGGTTGGTTTCCCTGGGGTGCCTGATCATATTTCTTTGTGGGGGTTATTACTGCCAATTCGTCGCGCATTTAACCAGTATGTGAATCTTCGCCCCGTACGTTTGTTTGATGGCATCAAGTGCCCACTTGCGGATAAAAACCCCGGAGATATTGATTTTTATGTGGTGCGTGAAAACGTGGAGGGTGAGTATTCGGCTATTGGTGGTATTCAATATGAAGGTACTGATGAAGAAATGGTGTTGCAGCAAAGTATCTTCACCCGTAAAGGTACCGACCGTATTTTAAAATATGCGTTTGACTTAGCACAATCGCGCGACAAAAAACATTTAAGTTCCGCGACTAAATCGAATGGTTTGTTTCATTCAATGCCTTATTGGGACAGTCGGGTAGCTGAAATGGCAAAACAATACCCAGAAATTAAAGTCGACCAATTCCATATCGATATTTTTGCTGCCAACTTAGTTCGAATGCCTGAGTTTTATGATGTGATTGTTGGGTCAAACTTATTTGGTGATATTTTGTCTGATTTAGGGCCTGCTTGTACTGGCACGATTGCGATTGCACCATCTGCAAATATTAACCCTGAAAAAGAATTTCCATCAATGTTTGAGCCAGTTCATGGCTCTGCGCCAGATATTGCAGGGCAAAATATTGCAAACCCAATCGGTACTATTTGGGCCGCAGCCATGATGATGCAGCATTTAGGCTGCCAAGATATCCACGATACTATTATGAGCGCAGTGGAAACCGCGATTAAACAGCGCCGGAACTTAACTCGTGATATGGGTGGGGATGCCAGTACACAAGCACTTGGAGAGGAAATTGCTCACTTAGTGGCGCTTTAACCAGTGGTTTATATTGTTATCATTTAGCTAATTTGCTACAGGGTCGAGGTACTGTTTTACGTGTACCTCGATGCTTTGATTGTTAATACCCCCAAGATCTGCGAAAATATCCACCAATTTTGATTAACAAAACGGATTTGCTGCGCTTAGAGCCAAATCAAGCCTCTTCGAATGCCTATACAAATCTGTATATAAACGAAAAGAACGGTTAAATGACAGATCAGAACTTTCTCCATGAAGTTAGCACACGTAGAACGTTTGCTATCATATCCCACCCCGATGCGGGTAAAACCACAATCACTGAAAAAGTGTTATTGTTCGGGCATGCTATTCAACGGGCTGGTACGGTAAAAGGCCGGGGTTCTAACCAGCACGCTAAATCCGACTGGATGGAAATGGAAAAGCAGCGTGGTATTTCGATTACTACCTCTGTCATGCAATTTCCTTATAACGATTGCCTTGTTAACCTACTTGATACCCCAGGGCATGAAGATTTCTCGGAAGACACTTACCGGACGTTGACTGCGGTTGACTGCTGCTTGATGGTTATTGACTCAGGTAAAGGGGTTGAAGACCGGACACGTAAACTGATGGAAGTTACTCGCTTACGTGATACGCCAATCTTAACATTCATGAATAAATTGGACCGTGATATTCGCGACCCAATGGAATTAATGGATGAAGTGGAAAACGAGCTGAAAATTGCCTGTTGCCCAATCACATGGCCTATAGGTTGCGGTAAATTATTCAAAGGTGTTTACCACTTACTGCGTGATGAAACCATCCTATACCAAACAGGTCAAGGCCATACAATTCAAGAAATTCGCATTATTAAAGGGTTAAATAACCCTGAATTGGATGCTGCTGTGGGAGACGAACTGGCAGCCCAATTACGTGATGAACTTGAGCTTGTTCAAGGCGCATCCCATGAATTTGACCATGAAGCATTTTTGCAAGGTGAGTTAACCCCGGTATTTTTTGGTACGGCTTTAGGTAACTTTGGTGTTGACCATATGTTAGACGGGCTAGTCGAATGGGCTCCACAACCACAAGCGCGTAAAACAGATTTGCGTGAAGTGAAAGCAACAGAAGAAAAATTTACGGGCTTTGTGTTCAAAATCCAAGCTAATATGGACCCGAAACACCGTGACCGTGTTGCATTTATGCGTATTGTTTCAGGTACTTATGAAAAAGGCATGAAACTACGTCAAGTGCGTATTAAAAAGGATGTGGTAATTTCTGATGCCTTAACCTTTATGGCTGGTGACCGCTCTCAAGTTGAGAATGCTTATGCGGGGGATATTATCGGCTTACATAATCATGGGACTATCCAAATCGGTGATACCTTTACACAAGGTGAAGAGTTGAAGTTTACGGGTATCCCTAACTTTGCACCTGAATTGTTCCGCCGTATTCGTTTACGTGACCCATTAAAACAAAAGCAACTGTTAAAAGGCCTTGTTCAACTTTCGGAAGAAGGTGCGGTACAAGTTTTCCGTCCGTTAACCAATAATGACTTAATTGTTGGCGCGGTCGGTGTGTTGCAGTTTGATGTGGTAGTGGCACGTCTGAAAAGCGAGTATAACGTAGAAGCTATTTACGAAGCCGTAAACGTTTCTACAGCTCGTTGGGTTGAGTGTGACGATGCGAAAAAATTCGAAGAATTTAAACGTAAAAATGAGCAAAATTTAGCACTTGATGGCGGTGATAACCTATCTTATATTGCGCCAACAATGGTGAACTTAAATCTCACTAGTGAACGCTACCCTGATGTTAGGTTCCGTAAAACACGCGAACACTAATACGTTTTTTCTCTCCCGCTACTAGTTTTGTAGCGGGGGATCTTCTTTCGACCTTCTTTTAAAGCCTATTTTTCTGTTTTTTATCGCATTTGCATCAAGAATATTCTGTCTTTGTCTTCTTTCTCTTTATTTTTAACGTTTTTTTACTTAGGCTATATTATTAGTTAGTCCATCACAGTGAAAGGAAGGTTTTTTATGAAAAAAGCAACGCTATTAAGCTGTTTGGGGGTTATTGGGTTGAGCTGGGCGCTCACGGCTTGTAGCTCATCATCAGATAGCGCTTTGAAAAAACAAGCTTCAGAAACGTGGGACAGCGCGTCAAAAACCGTTGAAATGGCGGGTAAAGATACAGGAAATGCAATTTCGAGCGGTGCAAAAAATACGGGTGAGTATATTGATGACTCTGCGATCACCGCTGATGTGAAAGGAAAACTACTCGGTACGAAAGGTATTTCGAGTAATAATGTATCAGTGAAAACCGTTAATGGAGTGGTTTATTTATCAGGTTTTGTCACCTCGACGGATCAAATTGACAAAATTGTACTGGTGGCATCACAAGTTAATGGGGTGAAATCAGTCCAAAATGGTCTGGTGCTTGCCAACTGATTGGTAAATAAATGTATCAATAGCGCAAATTGCTGAATATTTATTATACAGATCCGTTAGAATGGGCTTTCGTTAGAAGGCTCATTCTATTTTTAGGTGGCTTGAGAGCCTTTAGTCAAAAATACAAGAAATAACGGATTAAGGGGTAGTATGGGGAAACACGTCGCAGTGACATTGGGCACTATTGAGCCCCTCGCATTTTTAGACAACATTAACTCGGGGAAAACCGCACTGATATGTGAAGGTGGTGGGCAACGAGGGATTTTTACTGCGGGCGTACTGGACGAGTTTTTAATTTCCGATTTTAATCCTTTTGACTTAATGATTGGTACCTCTGCTGGGGCACAAAATCTTTCTGCTTATATCTGCGGCCAAGCAGGTTATGCACGACGAGTGATTACTCGCTATACCACCAATTCTGCTTTCTTTAACCCACTACGGTTTATTCGTGGGGGGCACCTTATTGACCTTGACTGGTTAGTTGAAACAACGGCAAAAGAATTACCATTGCGGATGCAAGCAGGGCTTGAATTACTTGCATCAGGGCGCGAGTTCTATATGGGGACAAGCCGCAGCGATGACTTTATGGCTGAGTTCTTACAACCTACAGCAGATTCTTGGTTAGATATTATCCGTGCTTCGAGCGCTATTCCTGGTTTTTATCGAACAGGTGTTGAGCTTGGTGGGACTTTGTACCTCGATGGTGGGATCAGCGCGGCGGTTCCTGTTGAAGAGGCTTATCATCGTGGTGCTGAGACGATTGTTGTGATCCGTACAGTGCCATCACAAATGTATTTTACGCCTGAATGGGTGAAAAGAATGACTCGCTGGTTAGAGGGGGATAGTAATGGCTTGCAGCGCATGGCTGCAATGTTAAAAATTCACCTTAAAAGCTACCGTAAGACGCAGGAATTTATTGAAAATCCACCTAAGGATGTACAGATCTTTGAAATTTACCCACCGGTTCCACTCAAGAGCAGTGCGCTGGGAAGTAAAGTTTCTTCATTGAACCAAGATTATCATACGGGTAGACGATGCGGCCGCTATTTTATGGCGGCACTTGGGGATGCGTTTATTGAAAATAGGCGTAGATTTAGCCGTACCTTAGAGCAAAAAATAGAATTAAACCCGATTGATATACAAATCGAGCCAGAAGAACATCGAGATTTAGTCCCTACAATGGCTGTACAGCCCCTAAAAGGGATGCAAGCTAGTGAGAAGCTAGATGGATAATCTGCGGTTTATTGACACCCATTGCCATTTTGATTTCCCACCTTTCAGTGATGCATTTACTGACAGTTTAGCGCTTGCTAAGCAAAATGGGGTGAGTAAGATTATTATTCCAACTGTCAGTGTCGATAATTTTGCACGCGTGTGGCAACTCGCACAGCAGCACTCATCGTTGTATGCCGCGATGGGCTTTCACCCGTTGTACTTAAGCCAGTATCAAGATCAACACATTGATATTTTAGTCGATTACCTTAATAAAAAAGATAAAAACTGTGTGGCGATAGGGGAGATAGGGTTAGACCTTTACATGCAAAATCCACAGTTCGAGCATCAACAAAAAATACTTTCTGCACAATTAAGGCTGGCAAAACAATTCGATTTACCTGTTATTTTGCATTCACGAAAAAGCCACGATCAGCTAGCGGCGATATTGCGCCGTATGGATGTCCCTGCTCGTGGTGTTATTCATGGCTTTGCAGGGAGCTTATCTCAAGCACAAGCTTTTGTTAAACTTGGCTATTATATTGGTGTTGGTGGGACGATTACTTATGAAAGAGCCAATAAAACACGTAATGTGATATCTAATTTACCCCTTTCCTCGTTACTGCTAGAAACGGATGCACCGGACATGCCAGTGTCAGGTTTTCAAGGCGAGCCAAATCGGCCAGAACGTATTCAATGGGTTTTTCGTGCATTATGTGAACTTCGCCACGAATCCCCCGCAGAAATTGCCCAACAACTTTACAACAATAGTTTGTCGTTATTTAATCTAACGGAGTAAAACCGCAAATAAACGATAAATAATATTTATGTAAGCTTGCTACCTATCTATTTTGCTCCATTCATATTTTGCTTTGGTTGATGAGATGTTTAGTGCCTTTCCAGACTAAACCGAGTCTTGTTTGTGATTTTTGTCACATTATTTGAATTTTTATTGTTTATTGCACCACGTATTTGTGATGAGTATTGCGGGTTATTCATGATGACTAGGTATAATCATCAAACTAAGAGACAAGGTGACGTACACGTTTCCTTATATATCAATTTAAAATCAAGTGAACAGGGATCCTTCCATGCAGCTCATTATGAGTATTATAGGAATGGCGGTGCTTATCGCGATAGCCGTCCTATTTTCTAGCAATCGCCGGGCTATTCGACTCCGCACAGTCGGTGGTGCATTTTTAATCCAACTTGTTATTGGCGCATTTGTCCTTTATGTTCCCGCGGGGCGTAGTGTGCTCCAAGGAATGTCTGACGCTGTTTCTAAAGTTATTGGTTATGGTCAAGATGGGATGAGTTTCATCTTTGGGGGCCTTGTTTCCGATAAAATGTTTGAATTATTTGGTGGCGGCGGCTTTATTTTTGCTTTTCGCGTGCTGCCTATCATCGTCTTTTTCTCATCACTGATTGCGGTTCTTTATTACTTAGGCATCATGCAGTTAGTGATTAAGGTATTAGGCGGTGGTCTGCAAAAAGTCTTAGGAACCTCCAGAACAGAATCGTTATCAGCCACAGCGAATATTTTTGTTGGTCAAACAGAAGCGCCACTGGTGGTACGTCCATATATCGCAACAATGACAACATCTGAGCTATTCGCCATCATGTGTGGTGGTTTGGCATCTGTTGCAGGGTCAGTATTGGCGGGTTATGCTCAAATGGGCGTCCCAATGGAATACCTGATAGCTGCATCCTTTATGGCAGCGCCGGGTGGGCTATTATTTGCCAAGCTGATGGTACCAGAAACAGAAGATGTTAAAGACAGAGTTGATGCGACGGATTTAGTTGCTGAAGACGAGCGTCCTGCTAACATTATTGATGCAGCCGCTTCAGGGGCTTCATCAGGGATGCAACTTGCGCTGAACGTGGGTGCAATGTTATTGGCTTTTATCGCGTTGATCGCGTTAATTAATGGTATTTTAGGTGGAATTGGTGGCTGGTTTGATTATCCTCAATTATCACTGGAGCTATTACTCGGTTGGTTGTTCGCACCGATTGCATTTCTCATTGGGGTGCCATGGAGCGAAGCGACAGTCGCAGGGTCTTTCATTGGCCAAAAAATTGTTGTGAATGAGTTTGTTGCATTCATGAACTTTGGTGAGTACATGAAGGCAGATGCTGAGGTTTTAGCCGCGGGTAAACAAGTGTTATCTGACCATACAAAAGCGATTATTTCTTTTGCGCTGTGTGGGTTTGCTAACTTATCATCTGTCGCTATCTTATTAGGTGGTTTGGGCGGAATGGCGCCAAGTCGCCGCGGTGATGTCGCACGCTTAGGCATGAAAGCGGTTATGGCAGGTACACTGTCTAACTTAATGAGTGCAACAATTGCAGGCTTCTTCCTGACTTTAGGTGCAGCGGCAGTTGCTTGATGTTGTTTCGAGGGGCAAAAGCTGGCTCTCTTAAACAAATATAACGGAAGGGCTCTTGTCCTTCCGTTTTTAATTTGATGCGTTATATTCTTTTGTGAATTTTTATATCAATCGAAAATTTTCAACTACTCTTAACGTAGTAAATTAATGATAAAGCATGTATCGAAAAGCCATTTGAGAGAATAAAATGGCCGTCAGATTAGGTATAATTGTAATCTGTATCACATTTATTATTTTAATAATGTAACATTCAGTCGATTAATGTGATTTGTAGCACATAAAATAACGCTATTCCATGGTCTACTATCATTAGTAAGCTGCTATGGAACTGCTAGTTCTCAGAGTAAAGTTACTCTAGGGCATGATGCGGTGAGAAGGATCTCAGCTGCTCAGTTCGGAAAGTATCCGACTAGCATCTTTAAGGAACCAAGCCCGCTCGCCAACAAAGAACGTGTCGTTCTGAAGAATTAACAACGTTGGAGAGTTATATGACTGATTTAAAAGCAGCCGCACAACGCGCGCTGACCCTGATGGATTTAACCACTTTAAATGATGACGATACTGATGCAAAAGTGATCGCATTATGCCATCAGGCGAAAAGCCCAGCAGGTAATACAGCTGCAATCTGTATTTATCCTCGCTTTATCCCTATTGCACGTAAAACATTACGTGAACAAGGTACTCCAGACGTCCGTATCGCGACAGTAACGAACTTCCCTCATGGTAATGATGACATCGAAATCGCATTAGCTGAAACTAAAGCGGCGATTGCTTATGGTGCAGATGAAGTTGACGTGGTTTTCCCATATCGTGCGCTGATCGCGGGGAATGAAAAAATTGGTTTTGATTTAGTGAAAGCCTGTAAAGAGGCTTGTGCTGCGGCAAATGTGTTGCTGAAAGTGATTATTGAAACCGGTGAATTAAAAGAGGCGGCATTGATCCGCAAAGCTTCTGAAATTTCAATTAAAGCTGGCGCTGATTTTATTAAAACATCAACAGGTAAAGTGCCTGTTAATGCAACATTAGAAAGTGCAGAAATCATGATGCAAGTGATCCACGATATGGGCGTAGCCAAAACGGTTGGTTTTAAACCGGCTGGTGGCGTTCGTACTGCAGAAGAAGCAGCAGATTACTTAGCATTAGCAGGAAGAATTTTAGGTGACGATTGGGCTGATAGCCGCCATTTCCGTTTTGGCGCATCAAGCTTATTAGCAAATTTATTAAATACGCTAGGTTTTGACGTTAAAAAATCAAGCAGCAATTATTAATTTTCGCAATATTGTTAACCGATAAATTCGACTTTAAAGGAGTATATCGTGTTTCTGGCACAAGAAATTATTCGTAAAAAACGCGATGGTAAACCACTAAGTGAAGAAGAAATTCGTTTCTTTATCAATGGTGTTCGTGATAATTCAGTATCAGAAGGTCAAATTGCGGCATTAGCAATGACTATCTATTTTAATGATATGACGATGCCTGAACGCGTTGCTCTGACATTGGCAATGCGTGACTCAGGGACAGTTCTTAATTGGAAATCACTTAACCTGAATGGCCCATTAGTCGATAAACATTCGACTGGTGGAGTAGGCGACGTGACTTCACTGATGCTTGGCCCTATGGTTGCAGCGTGTGGTGGTTATGTTCCGATGATTTCAGGCCGTGGTTTAGGTCATACTGGTGGTACATTAGATAAACTCGAAGCAATTCCAAATTTCGATATTTTCCCTGATGATTCCCGTTTTCGTGACATTATCAAAGACGTAGGTGTTGCCATTATTGGCCAAACAAACTCATTAGCACCTGCAGATAAACGCTTCTATGCCACCCGTGATATTACGGCAACAGTTGATTCAATTCCGCTGATCACCGCATCAATTTTAGGTAAAAAGCTGGCGGAAGGCCTTGATGCTCTTGTTATGGACGTCAAAGTTGGTTCCGGAGCATTTATGCCGACTTATGAAAAATCCGAGCAACTTGCAGAATCGATCGTTAAAGTCGCAAATGGCGCTGGTTGCAAAACAACCGCGCTATTGACTGATATGAATGAAGTATTGGCATCAAGTGCAGGTAATGCGGTTGAAGTGCGTGAAGCCGTACAATTTTTAACAGGTGAATACCGTAACCCACGTTTGTATGAAGTGACTATGGCACTGTGTGTTGAAATGTTAGTGTCTGGATCATTAGCGGCTAATCGTGATGAAGCACGCCAGAAGTTACAAGCGGTATTGGATAACGGCAAAGCAGCTGAAGTCTTTGGGCGCATGGTTGCGGCTCAAAAAGGGCCAGTTGATTTTGTTGAAAATTACAATAAATACCTACCAACCGCAGTATTAAGCAAAGCGGTCTATGCACCAAAAGACGGTATTGTCACACATATGGATACCCGTGCATTAGGTATGTCAGTCGTGACGTTAGGTGGGGGACGCCGTAAAGCGTCAGACCCAATTGACTACAGTGTTGGTTTGAGTGATATCGCGGCGTTAGGTTCTAAAGTAGATACACAAACGCCATTAGCTATTATCCATGCGAACAGTGAAAAAGCATGGGAAGACGCTGCGAAAGAAGTGCGGGATGCAATGGTGATTGGAGATAAAGCTCCACAAGAAACACCGATGGTATATCGCCAAATCAGCGAGTAATAAACAGAGATTATAGTGGTATGTTGACTTGAATGTACCGCGGGAGAAAAAATATGAAACGCACATTTATTATGGTTTTAGATTCCTTTGGGATTGGTGCAGCGCATGATGCGCATAAATTCGGTGATGAAGGTTCAAACACATTGGGCCACATTGCAGATGCATGTGCTCGTGGTGAAGCAGATATTGGTCGTAAAGGCCCTCTTCATTTACCTAACTTAACTAAATTAGGTTTAGGTAAAGCAGGAGAAGAATCAAGCGGTTCATTCCCTGCGGGGTTAGATCCTAATGCAGAAATTATTGGTGCATACGGTTATGCAAGCGAAATTTCTTCAGGTAAAGATACGCCATCAGGTCACTGGGAAATAGCAGGTGTGCCTGTGCTTTTCGATTGGGGATATTTCTCTGATGAAGAAAATAGTTTTCCACAAGAATTGCTGGATATCTTAGTTAAAAAAGCCAACTTACCGGGTTATTTGGGTAACTGCCACTCATCAGGTACGGTCATCCTTGACCAACTGGGTGAAGAACATATGAAAACGGGGAAACCGATTTTCTATACTTCAGCAGACTCTGTATTCCAAATTGCTTGTCACGAAGAAACCTATGGCTTAGACAAACTGTATGAGCTGTGCGAAATTGCTCGCGAAGAGCTAACTAAAGGTGGTTACAATATAGGTCGTGTTATCGCTCGCCCATTCGTTGGCGATAAAGCAGGTAACTTCACACGTACTGGTAACCGTCATGACCTAGCAGTTGAGCCACCAGCTCCAACAGTATTAAAAAAATTAGTTGATGAAAAACAAGGTGAAGTCGTTTCTATTGGTAAAATTGCCGATATTTATGCGCACGTTGGTATCACTAAGAAAATCAAAGCAACAGGTATTGATGCACTGTTCGATGCGACCGTTGAAGAAATGAAGCTGGCGGGTGATAACACTATTGTATTCACCAACTTTGTTGATTTTGACTCCGCATATGGCCATCGCCGTGATGTAGCAGGTTACGCCGCTGCATTAGAACTATTTGACCGTCGTTTACCTGAGTTAATGAAACTGGTTAAAGAAGACGACATTCTGATTTTAACCGCAGACCATGGTTGTGACCCAACCTGGCCAGGTACTGACCATACACGTGAGCATATCCCAGTGCTGATTTATGGCCCGAAAGTTAAACCAGGCTCATTAGGCCACCGTGAAACGTTCGCGGACATAGGGCAAACAGTTGCAAAATACTTTGATTTGTCTCCGATGGAGTATGGTAAGCCAATGCTCTAATACCCATTACCCGTCATACTTTGAGCTGTAGCGGTGTTGGCTGCACAAAACCACCCTAATCACATACTTGTGTATGCTCATAGGGATGGTTTTGTTTGCCGCCTTGCTACAACTCAAATTATTTAGGGTAATTTCGAGCAATTAAAGGGCGATGGGCGAGTTTTGTCGTCATGCTTTTAGCTGTAGTTCGTTGGCTGTACAAAACCACCCTAATCACATACTTGTGTATGCTCATAGGGATGGTTTTGTTTGCCGCCTTGCTACAACTCAAATTATTTAGGGTAATTTCGAGCAATTAAAGGGCGATGGGCGAGTTTTGTCGTCATGCTTTTAGCTGTAGTTCGTTGGCTGTACAAAAACACCCTAATCACATACTTGTGTATGCTCATAGGGATGGTTTAGCTTGCCGCCTTGCTACAACTCAAATTATTTAGGGTAATGGCGGGGAATTAAAGGTAATGGGCAAGGCTTTGCTGTCATCTTTTTTAATAATAAGGTGGGAGACCACCTTATTAATTTAACAATATTTAATCGTTTAAAGGGAAATAATCATGGCAACTCCACATATTAATGCAGAAATGGGTGATTTCGCTGATGTCGTTTTGATGCCAGGCGACCCATTACGTGCAAAATACATCGCTGAAACTTTCCTTCAGGATGTTCGCCAAGTCAATAATGTGCGTGGCATGTTAGGTTTTACAGGGACTTATAAAGGTCGCAAAATCTCTGTTATGGGTCACGGCATGGGGATCCCTTCATGCTCTATCTATGCAAAAGAGCTGATCACCGATTTCGGTGTAAAAGTGATTATTCGTGTGGGCTCATGTGGCGCAGTGATGGATGATGTAAAACTGCGTGATGTTGTAATAGGTATGGGCGCTTGTACGGATTCGCGTGTTAACCGCCAACGTTTTAAAGAAAATGATTTTGCAGCGATTGCAGACTATGACTTAGTCCACAATGCGGTTGAAGCAGCAAAAGCAAGAAACGTGAATGTGCGCGTTGGTAATTTGTTCTCTGCGGATCTGTTCTATTCACCAGACCCTGATATGTTTAAAGTGATGGAAAAGTACGGCATTCTGGGGGTTGAAATGGAAGCTGCAGGTATCTATGGTGTGGCGGCTGAGTTTGGTGCGCGCGCATTAACGATTTGTACCGTTTCTGACCACATCAAAACGGGTGAACAAACCACGTCAGAAGAGCGTCAAACTACGTTCAATGAGATGATTGAAATTGCATTAGATTCAGTGCTATTAGGCGATAAATAGTCGTTAGATGTTTTCATTATGCACTAAAATGCCACCTATTGTGTGGCATTTTTTATCGCTATTTTTTGATTCTACTCATCATCACGGCATCGACATATTGCCCATCACGAAACGCATAGTCTCTCATGCGGCCTTCGAGTTCAAAGCCAAACTTTTCATATAGCCCAACACCACTGCCATTTGC
Organism: Providencia sp. 2024EL-00732; assembly: GCF_044006275.1. Classification (NCBI taxonomy): domain Bacteria; kingdom Pseudomonadati; phylum Pseudomonadota; class Gammaproteobacteria; order Enterobacterales; family Morganellaceae; genus Providencia; species Providencia sp. 2024EL-00732. The sequence goes on from NZ_JBIPDG010000018.1 coordinate 44,717, forward strand.
CGCAAATACTTCTAACTCAATACGGCGCACATTCAACCAGTTATCGCAATAATCCACCATCACTTGCATCAGTTGTGAGCCAATACCTTTGCCTTGGTGAGCTTCACTGACGGTAATACCGAAAGTGGCGACATGGCGACGGCGCACTTGGTTAGGCTGACTAATGACTAGCAAACCTACAACTTCCTTATCAATAGTGGCAACAAATTGTGTTATCAACGGATCACTCGTGCCTAGCCGGGCTTCCCATATTTTTTCGCTTGGATAAGGAAGTTGCAATGTGTTGGCATATGCCGAATAGTCAGCGTGCATTTGGGTGATTGCAGGGACATCGTCCAGTGTTGCTCTGCGGATGGTTACATTATTCATATAGAATCTCTTTATCGTTATTTATTATAAGAATATTAATCACATTAAAACGATAATCTGTCAATCGATAGTCATCAACGTCATGAAAGGCATTACAAATTGAGTGACTAAAAATAAACAAAATCGCTATCTGATATCACAACATAATAAATAGATATACGATTTTGGCTATATAGCGTTCAGTAATTTATTCAGAGGAATTATCATGCTTGAATCAATGAGTAAAAAAAATTTTTTCACTAGTTTAACAATGAAAAAAGTTCACATAAAGAGTGCTCCAAAAAAAGTTAAAAAATATGTTACTAAACAAATTAAAAATATTAAACAGACTCCAACATTATCGCCCATAAATCTAAGAGAAAAGAATAAAAATAATATTGATGATATTAAATATGCAGAGCCTCCTCTTCACGGTGTATTGAAAGGTAATAATCTAACTCAAGTTGGACTTGAAAGAAATGAATATAGAATAAGAGTCATTAAGAGGACGGAATGGCCGCCATTGATGGAAGCGATTACCATTCCAAATGAAATAGAAGAAAATTTCTATAGCTTATTGAAAAATAATAAAGTAGACAATAAAAGCATTGATCTCATTAAAGAAATAATTAGAGAAATGAAAAAAACGAAATCTTCGGATGACGTTGTTATTAAAATTTATGACTTTTATGAGCTTTTTATAGATAAAGAATATGTTACAAATGAATTCATTGTTAGCTATTTAAAAGAACCAATGGAGATAGCTAAAAATACACAATGTATTTATTTAAAACCTCTTCCTCCGCTACCAAAAGAAACTATAAAAATACCAGAACCGATTGATGTTGCTAATCAGTTATATAATAAATTAACTAAAAAAATTTCTGAAATGAGTAGAATAAAAGATGTTCCCGATAAGCTATTTATTCACTTTAGAGAGAATGTTTTGAGTTTGAAGAGAGAAGAGAAACCAGAAGTATTTATTAAGAAACTAAATGAGTTATACGAATATGCATTTGAGATCTTACCGCAGGCAACGCTGAATAGAATTGAGAGTAATCTTGGTGATTATATAAAAATAAAGACTGCAATAGTCAAGCCTGTCCGTATATTCGATGATCTCAAGAAGAAACCTAAAAGCTTACGGGAGCGATTATTAAATACTATTGAATGTAAATTATTTTTTCTCATAAAAAAAATAAAAAAAGCTTATTTAGAGGTAAAAAAAATCTTTTGTTTTTGAATAGCAATAATGATAGTGCTGGATAAAAAAGCCAACAATATATTGTTGGCTTTCTAACCTTAATGACTGAATTAAGGCGTCATCATAAACACTTTTGAATTCTGCCCTAAATATTGATGAGATAAACGATTAATATCCTTAACCGTGAGTTGATGAATAATACTTTGCTGTTGGTTTAAACGCTGGTATTGCCCATCATCAGCGGCAATCTGTGCCAGAGCTTCGGTCCAATAACTTGAACTATCAGTGACTTGTGCATTTTCTGTCAGCCAAATATTTTTTGCTTCGGTTAACTCTTTTTCACTCACACCGGTTTGACGAATTTGCCCAATCGTTTTTTGGGCAATTTGCGTCATTTCCTCAGCACGTTCTGGAGAGGTGGTGAAATTCAAGCGAGCAAGGTAATAAGGCTGTGGTTTTTTCGCTAACATTTGTGAAAAACCGAGCGCATAGATACCACTGGCTTTTTCTCTTAACTCACCACGTAAACGCTGACTAACAATCGTATCAATCAGTTGTATTGCAAGTTGGTCTTGCTGTGACCACATCGCAGGTGAGGCGAATTGAATGCTGACCATGCTTTTATCACTACTACTGATGGGATAAGTTTTATTAAAACTGGCCATTTTTGGCATGATGCCTTGGTCACGAGATTTTAGTTTTTGGTCGCTCGCAGGGAGAGACGCTAACCACTTTTCTAATATTGGTTTGAGGTCACGACTGTTTATGGCCCCTGAGATAACCAACGTCATATCTGCTGTAGAGGTCACTAGTTGGCGGTTGGTTTTTTGCAACTGTTGCGCCGTAAATTGTTGCCAGCTTCCTTGTGGTTTGATGACTAATAGTTCGCCGTGGTGATAGCTTTCTTGATTAATATTATCGAGGAAAGTACGTTCTACGGGGGTTTTGGATAGGTTCAATATTAAGGATTGTTTTTGTTGTTCTAATTTCTCACCGCTAAATTGCGGTGCGGTTAATTTTAAATGCAACAATTGCAATGCGGTTTCTAAGTTATCAGCTGGCGCTTTACCACGAAAACCGTGAGTCAGTAATTCACTATAAGGGCGCAGAGAAATTTGGTTTTGTTTAGCAAATAAAGCCAAATCACGAGCACTGTAGTTACCGTAGCCACTGCTTTCTGGCAGCTTCAACGCCCAATCAGTTAACCCCGAAGTTTGAGCCGTTTCTAAAGAACGCCCTCCCGGAAGCTGCAAATTAAACTGAATATCATCTTTCAGGTTTTTATCTGCCTTAACAATTACCTGAATGCCATTGCTTAATGTCCAATGTTCTGTTTTTTCAACGGGCAGCTTAGATTGCTCAACAATATCACCTTTGGGAACTTGAGGTAGCTGTAATTGAATCGCTTTGGAGCGCAACGTAAATGGTCCTGGTGTGCTTTGGCGTATTTTAACCCATTGCTGATTAAATGCCGATTTGTCCATTGTCGTGGCATCAGTATCGGGGCCAATTAATGCTAAACGCGGGGAGGCAGTTTGTAGGAACTTAGCGACATGTTGTTGTAAGTCCTGCGGTTTGACAGATTTTATCAACTGGTAGCTGTTATCTAACTGCTGGCGTTTATTCCACATTGGCATGTCGTATTCAAGTGCCGTTGTCAGTTGCCCTGCTATATATTCATTGCTATAACGTTGCTCTGAAGCCGCTTGCAGGCTGAATTTTTTCAGCATGGCTTGTTTGGCCGTTTCCAGTTCTTCAGGAGTTACAGGCTCTGTGGCTAAGCGCTGCAATTCAGTGAATAACAGTTGGGTTGCCCCGATGTAATCGTTACCCTTTGGATGAATAATCATCAACTGTTGAAGGCGTCGGTTATCCAGCATCGACCCTTGCTCATTGATACTAATGGAGGGCAAGATGCCATTATCGACTATGACGGAAAAGCGTTGATTTAAAATGGCTAACCAGAGGTTATCTAGTAAATCTTCGGATTGTCCTAAGCGCGTATTTAGCGGTGCGCTGACATCCTTTTGTAACGCAAATTGCACATAACGCGCCCCTTGCTCTTTATCAAACACCCCTTGCACTAACATATTGGTTGAATGGGCGAATTGTTTCCATTGTGGGTTATCTTCTGCCACTTTTTCGGGTTTAGGGAGTGCAAATAAATTATCAACCTGATTGCGTATTGATGAACTATTAAAATCACCAATAATTAATAGCGACATTCGTTGAGGTTGATACCATGTTTGATAATAGTTTTTCGCTTGCTCAATCGGGGCATTGCGTACGATATCTAATGAACCAATGGGGTTGCGTTCAGCGTAACGGCTACCGTGGTAACGTAATTTTTCTAAACTATCGTTGATGCGATAGCCCATTCCTTGACGTAAACGCCATTCTTCGATAATCACTGGACGTTCTTTTTCAAAAGCATCTTGGTCAAATGTCATATTTGACGCCCAATCTGCCATTACTTGTAAGCCAATGGCAACTTGTGCTGTCGAGGCTTCTGGTAGTGATAATTTATATAGCGTGGAATTTAAACTGGTGATCGCATTAACATGACTACCAAGTTTTAACCCTTGGTGCTCAAGCTGCTTGAAACCGGTCGTGCCCGGGAAGTGTTTGGTGCCTTTAAAGGCCATATGTTCAGTAAAGTGCGCAAGGCCAAGCTGCTGTTCATTTTCTTGTAATGAGCCACTGCCGACTAATAAACGCAGCTCAACGCCCGGTTGATTACGTTGTAGAAGGTAAACTTGCAGTCCATTCTCAAGCTGATAGTGCTGAAGGTCATTGCGCACTGGTAAGCGGTTGTTTGAAGTTGGGTTGGTGGATACACAACCGATAACCGTTAGGCTGGCTATTATGGTGAGGGCTATTTTATGAAGCATATTCAGGTGTTCCTGTATTCAAAAGGTCTTTACTCACAGGTTCGGTGAGATGCAGTTGTTGTTCTGCAAACTGAGCAACAAAGCTTTGATGGCTTACTAAGACAATGGCACTGTCATGCAACTCTGCTTTTAATAGGGCGATTAGCTCTAAAGCACTGTTGTCATCAAGGGCCGAGGTTGTTTCATCTAATAAAAGTAGTTTTGGTCGGTTGAGCAATAAACGCGCAAACATAATCCGCTGTTGTTCCCCACCAGATAAACGGTTATTCCAATCGGTTTCGAGTGCTAGTTGATGATGCAGTTTTTCTAAGCCAACTAAAGTTAACGCATATTGAAAATCTTGCTGACTGAATTGAGATGTCGTTTTAGGGTAAGCCAGTAGGTTATCCAAACGACTTATGGGCAGATAAAGGCGCTGTGGAACCCACATAACTTGCTCTGTTCGGGTAATGGTACCGTTAAAAAATGGCCAATGTCCGCTAAGTGTACGTAATAAAGTCGATTTACCAATACCGGAACGGCCACTAATCAAGGTTAATTCGCCTTGCTTGGCAGTTATATTCACAGAATTAATTAAGCAGCGGTTGTCTGCGGTAGAAACTGATAATTTAGCCTGCAGTGGTGGCGATTTTTCGTCGAGAGTCACTATAGCCTTGTTATCGTTTTCCAATAAAACAACAAAATTATATAAACGGGAGACTGTTGCCTGCCATGCTGCGATTTCTTTATAGGCAAAAATAAACCAACCGAGTGAAGTGGCAACACTGGTAAACGCTTGGCGTAGCTGCATTAAGCCACCCAACATAATTTCACCCGCAAGGAATTTAGGAAGAGCGAGTAATACAGGTGCTAAAGCGGTGACTTGTTGGTAACCAACAGTGTAGAAAGATAAGTTTCGTTCGCAGCGGATCAGGCGGTTCCAGTTACTAATAATTTCACCAAAGCGCCCCATCAGTTCTTTTCTATCTTGGGTCTCACCACGTTGCCCTGCGATGGCATCGCCATGTTGGCGACAATTAATTAATGCACTACGGTAATCGGCTTCACGGCGTTGTTTATCCATATGTAAACGGCGTAGTGGAAAACCAATCCATTGAGTAAGCGCGATACCAATTAGGGTATAAATAATACATGCCCAGAACATATAGCCGGGTAGGGTCCAGTCGCTATCGGCAAAATTAAACGATAGGCTGCCAGACAATGTCCAAAGAATCGCAGCAAATGAAATCAGCGTTAACATTGAGTGGAGGAATGTCACCACTAAATTTAATGTTGATTCAATCAGTAAACGAATATCTTCGGCGATACGTTGGTCTGGGTTATCGGGCTCTTGGGATGTTAGTCTTAGTAGGTAGTGTTTACTGTTCGGTGACAACCAACGGCTAAGTACTTGCTCGGTCATGCCTTTGCGCCAACGGATAATTAACATTTGCTTTAGGTAGTTACCCATCACGACGACAAAAATTAGCCCACTGACTAAGATCACGAAGTATTGCAATAAACCATACAGCGCTTGGCCGTCGAGTTTTTGTAGGGCGTTATAAAAGTCCCCATTCCACATATTCATTTTGACGTTGAACCAAACTGAGGACAGTGTGAGCCCAAGTGAGGCAAACAGGAGTATCCAGCACAAAAGGGCAGCACGCTGCCCCCAAAAAGGTTTAACTAAATAGAAAAATTGTTTCAGTGTCTTCATGACGTTTTATTCATTTGTTGTTTTAATTTAATGATTAATATTGTGTTAATTGCTCACATTGCAGCTATGACTTAAAAATCATAATTCACTTGTAACCAGAATTGACGACCCGGCTCATAGGCTTTAATGACACGGTTATCGTATGTAAAACGATCTGATATATTTCTATTATTCAATACGTTGTTGACTTCAACTGAAATGCCAAAACCGTAAGCGAAGTCAGGTTTCCAGCCTAGACGAGTATCCCATGTGTATTTACTTGCGAAGTGTTGTTTGGTGTATTTACGAACTTGACCATATTCAGGGTCAAAATCGTACGCATTGTCATAGCGAACGGCTTGAGAGCGAGATCCCCACCATTGCAGCCGGTTGTACCAAGTGACGTCGTAGTCATCCCAAACACTGGTCATCTCTAGATTAAGTTTAATTGGTGAGTTAAAACTGGTAGACGGTAATTTTGATGCATCGATAATTTTGCCGTTGTAAGAGACTTTATCGAGGTTAACGCGATTGCTAGGGTCATATGAGCTGTAACCCGCATCTTTTGGCGTATTACTTTCTGTTTGCTGCCATGTGAAAGACGCTGTCATAACATGAGACGCATCAGCCCATTCCCAAGGTTGGCTATTATTAACGGAAAGGGTTACGGTGTCGTGTGAGCTGCGACCGCCATTATCAAAAGTACGGATACTGCGTGTATTTGGATCTCGGGGATTGTCATACTTGGTACGGTTCCTGACTTCATCATAACCTTCACGATGCACATATTGTAAACGCCATGTGGTGGATAAAATATCTTGTTGTAATGCAAGAGTAAGTTCATCGTTATACGGTGTTTTTAATGACTCCAGCCCCTCATAATCTTTTTGGTTATCCCAATCATTTTTGTTTGGATTTAGAGAACAAGCCATTGATTCGCTATATGCCATACAGTTTTGCATACCGTCATTCTGTGCACCATATAGCGCATAAGTCAGCATTGAGCGGCCATAATAACGGTTAGCCCCCGCAATAATTTGGGTTTTGCCATCCCCAAAGACATCGTAGATCCCACTTAAACGAGGAGCAATATTGGTACGGTTTACAAAATCATCACGATCGAGACGAACTCCAGGACGTAGCGTTAATTTGCCATATTGAATACTGTCATCAAGAAAAATGGCATAGTTGGTATAATCTGCAGAATATGAGCCTTGGCGGAAACGCGTTATGTTGCTAAGGTACCCTGAGTACATGTTGTCTAGCCCAATCTCTCCGGTATAGGTATAACGGAAATAATCACGATCTCGGACATAAGTCCCTTTGGTATAATTCGCCTCAGCCCCTAAAGTGGAAGTATGAGTTAAACCTAAAGCATCTTCTTTAGGATCAAAGCGCATCACGGTTTTTAAGCCGTGAGTTTTTTGTTTTGATTCCAAGTCTCCTAAACCGCCACTGTTTTGTTCAACCATGTTCCAGTTGTCATCGAATGCACGTATTGTTAGAGAGTATTTTTGATCATTTTTACGATCATCTTTCAGGTCTTGTGTACTTGCGGTAACTTCAAGCTGGCCGAGGTCAAATTTTTGTTTGTACACAGCAGTGAAGCCAAGCCCATCATGGGTTGAGTCATATCCTGAATTGGCAATCGTTGATGAAAAGAGGCGGCTATCGTAATTAGCATAATTGGCAGACAAATCTAATGAACTCTTCTCTGATAAATCTATCGAATATTTTAAAAAGTAGTTATCAGAGATACGGCGCTGGTTTTTTTTACCGTAAAAACCGTCAAAAGGTACGATTTGGTTATTTTCAAGCACATAAGCTTCACCACCAACGACAGTCATTGGAATAGTAGAACTACGGCGAGAGGCAGAAAATACGATACCTGAATTATCGGTTACACCCGCTTCAAACCAGCCACCAAAGTCACTTTTATCATAGCGATTTTGGAAACGAGCAGGATTGGATGTGTCATTTTTTGATGTATCAATACCTTGAGTGGAATCGTGGAAAAGGTTGTTCCAACCGGAGCGGGTTAAGCGATAATACGCGTGAGCGCTATTTTCCCCTTGCCAGCGGCGGCTATTTACTTCTACCGTTCCCCCCGTAAATCCACCAAATTCGACAGGAATGTTATTGTCATACACCGTCATACTGTCGATAAGACGGCTATCGATGTAGATCCCTTGGTCGCTACTGCTCAAACGGGTTGAGGTTTCACCAAGACCATTGTCCGCGGGGTCAAAATCGTTGTTAAAGCTTACTCCATCAAGGCGATAGGCGTTTTGGTAGCTGCTTGAGCCGTGGATTGAGATACGGGAAGGTTTGATTTCCCCTTGGTTCATTGAATTACTGTCATTGTTGGCAAATTGCACTGCTGGATTAGTCTTCATTAAATCGGTGATATTGCCATCGCCCGTATTTTTTTGGCTAATTTCTTCAGAAGTCACATATTGCGGTGCTGACATAACATCGGTCGCAGGGTGGTTTTGTATCACACCAGACACTTGGGTTTCCGGTAAAACCAATGTGCCTTGGTTTAAATTCTGCTGGTGGATAACAAAAACACCATTTTCATTGACAAGTTCTAAGCCGCTACCGATAAGTATTTTTTGTAATGCGGTTTGTGCGGAGTAGTTGCCCGATAATGCAGGTGCTCGTAGGCCATTAAGTTGGCTCTTATCATATAGCAACTGGATTTGCCCTTGGCGGCTAATTTCAGCAACAGACTTAGCAAGGGGTTGCTCTGGCAAAGAGAAGGTAAGTTCTTGCGCAGAAGCTGATTGACAAACAATGGCACTACTCACTGCGACAGCAAGAGCGAGCGGCCTTAACCGGCTTTGAGTAAACTGAATTGACATAGATATCCCTTATTCTTAAGCTGCACAAAAAGTGTGCGAAAAATGCGTCATTAAAAGAATGACTACTTAAGAAGAGGGTGAAATGAGAATTATCCTCACCTGCAAATGAAAATATTTTTCATTTGTTTTTTTTATTCTGAATAATCAATATGTTATTTTTATCTTGATACACGACTTGTACGGGTAATAATGATGGGAGAGCTTGAAAGAACTGTTCAGGGTGGCGCAAATTAATACGACCAGAGATTTTACTCTTGGCTAAACTTGCTGGCGAAAGCTCGACATGGGCTGACGAATAGCCACTTAATTCATCAAGTACCTCAGATAGCGGTTTATCGACAAATACTAATTCACCAAAACGCCAGCGGGCCACTTCTAACGCGTCAATATGTTGGCGCGTAATTTGGCTATTTGGCGTAGGGCTAACGGCGCTATCCCCCGCCAGTAAAAAAATAGGCTGGCCATTGTCAGTATTTTCAAAGCTGACAATGCCTTGGCTAACATTCACTGAAACTTGCTGTGCGACTTTATTGACTTCAAATTCAGTGCCAACGACTTGAATGCGTCTTTTATCCGCTTGGATAATAAATGGTCGGTAAGGGTTTGATTTTACTTTAAAATAAACGTTTCCCTTTTCAAGTGAAATATTACGGACTGGGGTTTCGTAGGCCACATGAATACGGGTATTACGGTTAAGAAATAACTGGGAGCCATCTGGTAATGTGACTTCTTTAGGGGAGTCTGTAGCGACTAAAGTCATGTTATTAAGTAACATTGAAGGCAGGTGGCTGTAGGGTAAGAATAGAACAGCAGCAATAAAAACAGCCGCTAAGGTATTCCCCAAAGGGCGCCAAAGGCGAAAAAAAGGGCGTTTTTTCTCTGTAAATTCGACACTGTCAGGGCGGGGGAGCATGTCAAACTCCCGCCAAACAGCGGCAATCGCATCATAAGCTTTGGCATGTTCAGACGAAGCCGCGAGCCATTGCTTAAATTGCTCGGTTTCAAGTGCGCTGATGCGTTGGCTGTGCATGCGAGTAAACCACAGCGCCGCTTCCTCATCAATACGGTTTGCATCATCTGATGTTTGCAAAGAATTATGTGTCATTACGGGTTATTGCCCTGATTATCAAGGTGTTTTTTACAATGAACTAGTGCTGCCGCAATATGTTTTTCCACCATACTGATTGAAATTTCCATTCGCTCAGCAATCTCACTTTGAGATAACCCATCAAAACGATAAAGTAAAAAAGCTTCTCGTCGGCGAGGGGGTAATGTTTCGAGAGCGTCACTTAACAGCTGGATACGTTGCTGATGTTCCAGAATTTCACTGGGATCAGCTTGCCTTTGTTCAAGATTGAATTCATGTATGACTTCATCAATGGGGGTTTCTGATGTCGTTTGACGTTGGTTGCGTCGCCAGTGATCAATTAAAACATGATTAGCAATTTTAAACAGGTAAGCTCGGCTCTCTTTTACTGGTGTTTTTTCTTTGCGATTAAGCCATAGTGTAAACACATCCTGTGATAAATCATCAGCATCATTGCTGTTATCTAGCCGATTGCGGAAAAAGCGCACAAGCTGGCTATATGTTGACTGATATGCTCCGCTAATTTTGCGGGCAAGGGATTTATCAATAGTCATTTTGCTGGTGTTAATATCATAAAATGCACAAACAAGGAGTGGGGACCGATGAATTGTGCTGATTAATAATCTGCTCAGATTACTTTTGTAATTAAATCAATGGGTTATTTTTCAGACTGTGTTTTTACTAATAATAATGAATATCATTTTTGTTTGTATTATGCCTATAATTAACAAAAAATAAAGTCGTGAGGCAGAATATGAGCAGTATGACGGGCAAGTTCGAGCGCCCGATTTTCCGTCCACTGGGCGGTTTGTTTTTAAGTTGTCTTTTCCATGGAACACTGGCAGTCATTTTCATCGGATGGTTTACTACTTCAATCCCGAAAACAGGGGTATTGCCACCTGCAATTTCACTACAACTCGGGGTATACCAGTTAGAGCAGCAGGCTGAGCCTGAGGTTAACCATGCGCCAAAGCAGCAAGTCACAACGCATGAAGAAGTTTTGCCAGAGGTAGTTGAAAAAACGGAAAAATTATCAGAAACTGCCATCGTAGATAATGGGACGTTAACCAAAGTTAGTGAGAAAAAGCGCCCACCGAAAAAGAAAACAGTACAAGAGAAAAAAGTGCTTGAAGAGGTTCCTACTGCAGATCAAGAGTCCACAGTAACCTCTGCTCCCGCGTCGGGGAGTGAAGCGAGTAGTCGGGCAAATTTTTCCAGTAATGCCTCTGCTGCACTAAGCGGTCACCAAGGCTGGCAGAGTGAAGTCCATCAGCGTATTGCAAAGTCAAAACGTTACCCACGTGCGGCCCTGCGTTTCCGTTCAACTGGGGTTTCTCAGGTAAAAGTGGTTGTGGACAGTAAAGGTGAGGTTATTACTGCCAGTTTATTTAATTCATCGGGAACTAAAATATTGGACAAAGAAGCCTTAGCCACAATTTCACGTGCAGCACCTTTCCCTATGCCACCAGAAACACTGTTGGTGGATGGGCGAGTCGAATTTGTTGCACCAATCGTGTTTGATACTACTTCGATTTAAAATTAACAGTTATTTATCGGCCTGAGGAGGCTTGCTTTTGGGGGCAGGCCGCTTTGGACGGTAAGGCCTAGGTTCTTTTTTTCGTCTCAGACGGGCTGGTTTAGGTTTTATTGTTGTTTTGCTAGTAAGGTCATCAGGTTCGTTTTCTTCAGGGTTATCTTCAGTATTTACCACTAATGGCGGTGGCTGTTTGTGGCCTTTCTTTTTCTTTAAACGCAATAATGTATTGGCTAAAACAAAACCGATACATAAAGCGAACAGAATAAAAATCCTTAATACATTCGTACTGTTATCTGCTTGCTGAATTTCAGCAGAAAGTAACTCGGTATCGATAGTTAAACGCAAATAGCCCTTTGGCTCTTTTGCCCCTTGGATTGGTACAACTAATTGATATTGAAAGTTTTGTAGTGATGAATTGCCATCGATAGCTAGCCGTTCTTTTACGGTGGCAGGTTCGCCGACTTGTGTCACAAGAACGCCATTGGCAGTGTAGATGCTGGCATCTAAAATATACTTATCTTTTGCAATGTTATTTAAATTGGCATTAATTCGGTCTAAATTAAAATCTTTGCTGCCGGGGACAATATAATCGGATAAGCTGAAAGCGACTTGTTCTGCGAGCACGTAGGTCAATTGTTTAAACTGTTCAATTCGGTTTTGGTTTTGGCTATTACCCAAATATGAAACACCATGCATAAGTAAGGTTACCAGCGCAATGCAGATAACAATAATGACTGTTTTATGTAGCCTAAAAGTTTGTTTCATTTGGTTAGTTGATGCTCTTTGTCAGTATATCCGTCATACTTCAGGTTATCGTATTGTTAGCGGCACTTCACTACCTAAAATGAGTGATTTAAGGTATAAATTGCAGCGGTATATAAGATTTAAATAGTATACATAGTTAATCGGCGCAAAAACTAAGGCGTTGGCGTTAAGTATAGTGGCTTCGTTCGGCTACTCGCAACTCATCATTAAAATAAAGATTACATCGATTACAGGAGCTAATTTTCATGTCAACGAGTTTGACCTATTGTTATTTACCCGACGAGATCCAAAAATGGCCCGGTTTGCCACTTTCTTTGAGTGGTGAAGAAGTGATGCCTCTGGATTACCGTGCAGGTGACAGTGGGTGGCTACTATATGGCCGTGGATTAGATAAAGCTAGGATCAGTAATTTCCAACAGCGATTAGGGATCGCGATTGTGATTGTGTCATCATGGCGTATTGATGATTACCAAGTTGTCAGAATCGCTGGGAGTATTACCCCTAGGATTAAAAAGCTCGCTGATGAATGTTTATTAGATGTGGTACCGCTAGGGCAAATTCCACGTTTGCGTTCACCAGGTCTGTTATTGATGGATATGGACTCAACTGCCATTCAAATTGAATGTATTGATGAAATTGCTCGTTTAGCCGGTGTTGGTGAGCAAGTCGCAGAGGTGACAGAGCGTGCAATGCAAGGGGAGCTAGATTTTACCGAAAGCTTGCGCGCACGCGTTAGCTTACTAGAAGGTGCAGATGCGTCAATTCTTGACCAAGTATTGGAAACATTGCCTTTGATGCCAGGGTTGACTAATTTGGTGCGTAAACTTCAAGCCATGAATTGGCATATTGCGATAGCTTCTGGTGGGTTCACTTTCTTTGCTAATGATTTGCAGCAGCGGTTAAAACTCGCAGCCGCAGTTGCTAACCAGCTCGAAGTTAAAAATGGCAAACTGACTGGTAAAGTCAAAGGGCCAATAGTCGATGCAAAATATAAAGCCCAAACGTTGGTCAAACTAGCTGAAAAACTGGAAATACCTATCGAACAAACAGTGGCAATCGGCGACGGGGCAAATGACTTGAAGATGATCCGTAAAGCAGGGCTGGGTATTGCATATCATGCGAAACCAAAGGTGTATGCAAGGGCGAAGGTGGCTATTCGTCACGCGGATCTCATGGGGGTGATGTGTGTGTTGAGCGGGGGCTTGAAGCACGAGGAACGCTAAATATTCGTTATATTTCGTGCTGTGGCGGTGTTGGCTGCACTCGGCTGCTTGGGTCACATACTTTTGTATGCTCCCCAAGACATCCTCTTTTGCCGCCTAGCCACAACCCGAACTATTTTGAATATTGGTATCGATATTTTATGGTTTGTGAGATAGCAATAATCTAAAACTAAGTTAATTATCAAGAGGAGTTTGCTGTGGCGAAAGGGGTAAAAAGGGCGTTTGTCTGTAATGAATGCGGGGCGGATTATCCACGTTGGCAAGGGCAGTGTAGTGCTTGCCATGCATGGAATACCATTACAGAAGTGCGTCTGGCCTCAACAAGCTCTTCATCGCGTAATGACCGTTTAACGGGCTATGCAGGGAATGCGGCTGGGGTAAGTAAGGTTCAGAAATTATCTGAAATCAGCCTCGAAGAACTTCCTCGTTTTACTACAGGCTTTAAAGAATTTGATAGGGTGTTAGGCGGAGGCGTTGTGCCGGGTAGTGCCATTTTAATTGGCGGGAACCCGGGGGCGGGTAAAAGTACATTATTGCTACAAACCATGTGCTTGCTTTCACGTGAAATGAAAACCCTCTATGTCACTGGGGAAGAGTCATTGCAACAAGTGGCGATGCGTGCGCATCGACTTGGTTTGCCAACAGATTCGCTCAATATGCTATCCGAAACCAGTATTGAACAAATTTGTTTAACCGCGGAACAAGAACAGCCGAAACTAATGGTAATAGACTCCATCCAAGTGATGCATATGGCCGATATCCAATCATCACCGGGCAGTGTGGCGCAAGTTCGTGAAACAGCCGCGTATCTGACTCGCTTTGCGAAAACCCGCGGTGTTGCGATTATTATGGTAGGCCATGTCACAAAGGATGGTTCACTTGCGGGGCCAAAAGTCCTTGAGCACTGTATTGACTGTTCTATCATGCTTGATGGTGATGCCGATAACCGTTTTCGCACGTTACGTAGCCATAAAAACCGTTTTGGTGCCGTTAATGAACTCGGGGTATTTGCTATGACGGAGCAAGGGCTTAAAGAGGTCAATAACCCATCGGCAATTTTCTTAAGTCGCGGTGATGAAGTGACCTCTGGCAGTTCCGTTATGGTGGTCTGGGAAGGGACGAGGCCATTGCTGGTGGAGATCCAAGCCCTAGTTGACCATTCGATGATGTCTAATCCTCGTCGGGTTGCTGTCGGGCTTGAACAAAACCGCTTAGCGATTTTGCTGGCCGTGTTGCACCGTCATGGTGGCTTACAAATGTCGGACCAAGATGTTTTTGTGAATGTGGTGGGTGGCGTCAAAGTGACTGAGACCAGTGCTGATTTGGCGTTATTGCTTTCTTTAGTTTCAAGTTTTCGAGACCGGCCGTTACCTAGGGATCTTGTGGTGTTTGGCGAAGTTGGGCTAGCAGGGGAAATCCGTCCGGTTCCAAGCGGGCAAGAGCGTATCTCTGAGGCGGCAAAACATGGTTTTAAACGTGCGATTGTGCCTCATGCTAATATGCCCAAAAAATCGCCGCCAGACATGAAAGTCTACGGGGTGAAAAAGTTGGCGGATGCGCTCAGCATTTTAGATGAGCTATAACGCTTATTACTAAGAGTAAAAAGGAAAATAAATGGCTGAATTTGACTATCTTAAAAACGCAATCAAACGAGCGGGTTACACTCTCCAGCAAGTGGCTGATGCGACAGATATGACCAAAGGCTACCTCAGCCAGTTGATAAACGATAAAATCAAGAGCCCAAGTGCCCAAAAAATAGCGGCTCTTCATCGTTTTTTAGGCCTTGAATATCCCAATAAGCAAAAAACGATCGGCGTGGTGTTTGGCAAATTTTACCCATTACACACAGGGCATATTTATTTGATCCAACGTGCTTGCAGCCAAGTGGATGAACTGCATGTAATCCTTTGCCATGATGAACCTCGTGATAAAGACCTGTTTATTAATAGTTCAATGTCACAACAACCAACTGTCAGTGACCGGCTGCGTTGGTTACTGCAAACCTTTAAATATCAAAAAAACATTCACATTCATTCATTTGATGAAAATGGCATAGAGCCTTATCCACACGGCTGGGAAGTGTGGAGCGATGGTATGAAAGGCTTTTTGAAAAAGCACAATATCCACCCTAGTTTTATTTATTCGGGGGAGGCAAACGATGCTCCTCGCTACAAAAAATATTTAGGTATTGAAACTGTTTTGGTTGACCCTGAGCGCACCTTTATGAATATCAGTGGTAACCAAATTCGTCAGGCACCGTTTCGCTATTGGGATTACATTCCAACGGAAGTTAAACCTTTCTTTGTCCGGAAGGTGGCGATTTTAGGAGGCGAATCAAGTGGGAAATCTACCTTAGTTAACAAATTAGCCAACATTTTTAATACCAGTAGTGCATGGGAGTATGGGCGCGATTATGTTTTTAGCCATTTAGGTGGTGACGAAATGGCATTGCAATATTCAGATTACGATAAAATCGCCTTGGGTCATGCACAATATATTGATTTTGCAGTAAAATATGCCAATAAAGTGGCGTTTATTGATACGGACTTTGTGACAACGCAAGCCTTCTGTTTACGCTATGAAGGCAAAGAGCATCCATTCGTTCAGGCACTGATCGATGAATACCGATTTGATTTGGTGATAGTACTGGAAAATAACACGCCGTGGGTGGCTGATGGTTTAAGAAGTTTAGGAAGCGATAAAGACCGCAAAGCTTTCCAAAACTTACTCATTGAAATGCTTAAGAAAAATAATATTGAGTTTGTACGTGTAGAGTCCTCTGATTACGATACGCGTTTCTTAGAATGTGTAACCCTCGTTCAGCAGTTATTGATGTTGGATGACTTATAAATAAAGTCACCCAATAAAAAACGGCATCGAATGATGCCGTTTTGATTCTATCGATATGATATCGATCCCTTAAATAATTTGAATTATAGGTAGGCGGCAAGAGAGTGAGTCCCTAGGAGCATACACCAGTATGTGACTAGGGCTCACAAAAGCAGCCAACACCGCTATAATTCTAAATTATGACAAGGATTATTTGGTCATACGCTTATACTTCATACGATGTGGCTGCAGCGCTTCGGCACCTAATGTGCGTTTCTTGTAATCTTCATATTCAGAGAAGTTACCTTCGAAGAAGCTGATATTCCCTTCATCTTGATAATCAATGATATGTGTTGCAATACGGTCAAGGAACCAACGGTCATGGGAAATAACCATTGCGCAGCCCGGGAACTCTAATAGGGCGTTTTCCAACGCACGTAAAGTTTCTACGTCGAGGTCGTTGGTTGGTTCATCGAGTAGCAAGACGTTACCGCCCACTTGCAGTAGTTTAGCTAAGTGTAAACGACCACGTTCACCACCAGATAACTCACCGACGCGCTTACCTTGGTCAATGCCTTTAAAGTTAAAGCGGCCAACATAAGCACGGCTAGGAATTTCAAAGTTACCGATACGCATGATGTCCTGACCGTTAGAAATCTCTTCCCAAACAGTTTTGCTGTCATCCATGGAATCACGGAACTGATCAACAGAGGCAATCTTCACGGTTTCACCAACAGTGATGGAGCCAGAATCAGGCTGTTCTTGCCCTGAAATCATCCGAAATAGTGTTGATTTACCCGCACCGTTCGGCCCGATAATCCCAACAATTGCCCCTTTAGGAATGGAGAAGCTCAGGTTATCAATCAGAACGCGGTCGCCATATGATTTGCTTAGGTTTTCAACATCAATAACCTTATCACCTAAACGTGGACCTGGTGGAATAAATAGCTCACTGGTCTCGTTACGTTTTTGATATTCAACGTTATTAAGTTCTTCAAAACGCGCCAGACGCGCTTTCCCTTTCGATTGGCGGCCTTTAGGGTTTTGACGTATCCACTCAAGCTCTTTCTCGATAGACTTACGGCGAGCCGCTTCAGTTGAGGCCTCTTGGGCTAAACGAGCATCTTTTTGCTCAAGCCAAGAAGAATAGTTACCTTCCCAAGGAATGCCTTCACCACGGTCAAGCTCAAGGATCCAACCTGCTACGTTATCAAGGAAGTAACGGTCATGCGTGATAGCTACGACGGTACCTTCATAGTCGTGTAAGAAGCGCTCTAACCACGCCACAGACTCTGCGTCTAAGTGGTTGGTTGGCTCATCGAGTAACAGCATATCTGGTTTTTCTAGCAGCAGGCGGCAAATCGCCACTCGGCGGCGCTCCCCCCCAGATAGATTCTCTATTTTTGCATCCCAAGGGGGAAGACGTAATGCATCAGCAGCACGTTCTAGTTGGTTATCAAGGTTGTGGCCATCTTGCGCAGAAATAATGGCTTCTAACTCGCCTTGTTCTTTGGCCAGTTTATCAAAATCCGCGCCTTCTTCTGCATAAGCCGCATAGACTTCATCTAAGCGGGTCAATGCACGTTTAACCTCACCAACGGCCTCTTCAACGGCTTCACGCACTGTGTGTTCAAGGTTGAGTTTTGGTTCTTGTGGTAGGTAACCAATTTTTAGACCGGGTTGAGGACGCGCTTCACCCTCGATATCGGTATCAATACCTGCCATGATACGCAGTAATGTTGATTTACCCGCCCCGTTTAGACCTAAAACACCGATCTTAGCCCCCGGAAAGAAGCTCAGAGAGATATTTTTTAAAATATGACGTTTCGGTGGAACAATTTTTCCAACCCGATACATACTATAAACGTATTGAGCCAATTTATTTACCTTTTGATTTATAAAGGGAACTTTAGTTTTTTAGTTTATTTTGCTTTAACAAGCTTAGGCTGAAAAGCATTTAATAAACAGCCATATAATTTTCTAGAACTATACCTGAACATCAGGAGATCATCCATCCCTCCCTCTCAGTGAGACAAGCTTGATGACTTTCTATTATCAACTCATGGGGATGTAGTGATGTGATGCGCTATACAGGGAGTTACCCATGATAAACATAAAGGAATTGAATACTTTTTTAAAATGGGCGTTACGTCAGGTATTTAATCGAAACACATAACAAAGTTACGAATACAACTGATTGCGCTGAATATTGCCGAGGGGCAAAGACTTTAAATTATTCATAAAGTGGCTGATACGTAAAAGACTGTAAAGTCGAAATAATCAAGAACTCTCCGCTGTTACTAAATAAAAACTTTCGGTAGCATTCATAGTATTGATATATGCTTAATATACCCGTAATCCTTCAAGTTGCAGTGGTGTTAACTGCGCTCAGCTAGCCGAGTCACATAGTTTATCTATGCTCTCTGTCTATCTTCGCTTGTCGCCTACCTACAACTCGAATTATTTGGGATATGTGTATATATAGGTTAAGGTTTTCCCTGTAGTTTGACTTTAGTTTAGCGATGGAGCGAGTGAATATGAAAGGTTGGTTAGCGGCAGTACCAGTAACAATGTTGCTGGTTTCCAGCACCGTATGGGCTGATTCCTTACAAGCGCAGCGGGAGCGCTATCAGGCAATTAAGGTTGCATGGGATGCCAATAAAATGGATGAAGTCGAGCGCTTACTGCCGACCTTGCATGATTATCCACTTTACCCTTATCTTGCTTATCGTGAGCTAACTCAAGACTTAGATATTGTATCACCTCGCCAAGTTCAGGAATTTATTAACACTTACCCGACGCTACCTGTCGCAAAAAATTTAAAAACTCGCTTTGTTAATGAATTAGCACGCCGCCAAGAATGGAAATCATTGTTGGAATTTAGTCCTGAAGCTCCAAAGCCGGCTGAAGCACAATGTAATTTTTATTTTGCAAATTGGGCAGTAGGTAACAAGCAAGTTGCTTGGCAAGGTGCAGAGAAAGCGTGGTTAAACGGCCGTTCTATGCCATCAGCGTGTGATAAGCTTTTCAATGAATGGGAAAAAGAAGGTTATTTAACCCCTGAAATGACCCTTGAGCGTATTAGTTTGGCAATTAAAGAAGGGAATACTTCGATTGCGAGCTATTTGGCTAAACGTTTACCACCGAGTTATAAAACGATAGGCGATGCGCTGATTAAACTACAAAATGACCCAGCGTCTGTTGTCACTTTTGCTAAAACAGTAACTCCTACCGACTTTACTCGCCAAGCCACGACAGCAGGCTTTAGCCGCTATGCACGTCAATCCCCAGATGCAGCTCGTGCAGTATTAAATACGGTAAGTTCTGCACAAAAAATGAATATGACAGAAAGCCAAGCGCTTAAAGATAGTATCGCATGGCAATATATGGGGGATGTCACGCCAGAACAGGCGCAATGGCGCGATGAAACTATTCAGGAAAGTCATTCATCATCACTGAAAGAACGCCGAGTCCGCCTTGCTTTAGGGGCAGGGGATAAAACCGGAGTAGCCGCGTGGCTGAGGCAATTACCTGCTGATGTGAAAAATAAAGAAGAATGGCAATACTGGCAGGCTATTACGCTCATTGATGCGGGTAAGAAAGCCGAGGGTGAAGCAAAGCTTCGTGAATTAACCAAGAAACGTGGTTTTTACCCAATGGTTGCTGCGCAGGTTTTAAATATTGAATACCCTGTCTATGTCAATACTGCCGCTAAGCCTGATGCCAGTATTAATCAGTTACCTGAAGTGCAACGCGTGCGTGAGTTAATGTACTGGGAACTGGAAAATCTTGCGCGTTCTGAATGGGTTAGCTTAGTGGCTTCTCTCCCTGCTAATCAACAAGAACAGCTTGCGCGTTATGCATTTGATAACAAGTGGCCCGATCTTAGCGTTCAAGCTACGATCACAGCAAAATTGTGGGATCACTTGGAAGAGCGCTTCCCATTGGCGTGGGATAAAGAATTTAGCCTCTATACAAAATCAAAAGATATTCCAAAGAGTTATGCCATGGCAATTGCTCGCCAAGAAAGCGCTTGGAACCCACAAGCACGCTCACCCGTAGGGGCTACAGGTTTAATGCAGTTAATGCCAGCAACAGCGAAACATACCGCTAAAAAGCAAGGTATTAATTATGTGAATACGAGTCAGTTGACTAATCCAACTACCAATATCGAGTTAGGAACTGCCTATCTTGAAGATGTATACCAGCAGTTTGGAAATAACCGTATTTTAGCCAGCGCAGCCTATAATGCAGGCCCTTCAAGGGTAACTCGTTGGTTAGGTAATAGTGGCGGACGCATTGATGCAATTGCATTTGTTGAAAGTATTCCGTTTTCTGAAACCCGTGGTTATGTGAAAAACGTTTTATCCTATGACTTGTTTTATCGCCATTTTATGGGGCAAAAAGGTATGAAGATTTTGCTTCCTAATGAATGGAATATGAAATACTAAAGATACTCTTCATATTTCGAATTGTAGGGGTGTTGGCTACGTTTGCTAACCCTAGTCACATACTTGTGTGTGCTCCTAGGGCTTAGCATCACTTGCCTCCTACCTACAATCCGAACTATTTTGAGTATTCATATTTTTTATATTTCGTTTTATTGGGGCTTCGTGTTACATACAGGTGTATGCTCCCCGAGCTATCCTCGCTGATCGCCTTGCTACAGTACGAATGCTTTAGCGTATAACTCACATTATTTGGCATCTTGGCAATCGCTTTGTGTTTGGTTGATGATTTCTAATAAGAGTGTGTTATTATCTGTACTAGTTAAATAGTATGGATGGATAGACGATGACAGCAAATCAACAATATGACCCGGCTTTGACCGCGGATGAGAACGCTGACTGGCTGCGCTTTGTGAATTTATTACAATTGGCATTTGAACAAGATATCCATTTGCCAGTTCTTCAGTTATTACTTACGCCAGATGAGCGTACAGCCTTATCGACCCGAGTTAAAATAGTGCAAGAGCTAATGCGCGGCGAAATGAGCCAAAGAGAACTTAAAAATGAACTCGGAGTGGGGATAGCGACCATAACGCGAGGTTCGAATAGTTTAAAATCGGCTCCATTGGATGTGAAGGCTTGGCTCGAGTCTCAACTTCTCTAAAATACTCTTCATATTTCAAATTGTAGGGGTGTTGGCTGCGCTTGCTAACCCTAGTCACATACTTATGTATGCTCCTAGGGCTTAGCGCGACTTGCCGCCTACCTACAATTCGAACTATTTTGAGTATTGGCATTTATCTATTTTAAAATAGCAGGGGTGTTGGCTGCGCTTGCTAACCCTAG
>NZ_JBIPDG010000019.1:0-53971 GCF_044006275.1 Providencia sp. 2024EL-00732
AAAAAAATATTCACCTGCATTCGAGTTTTATATCAAAAAACTCAATAGAAAAGATAAGTTACCTCGCGGAAAATACTTTAAAAACAGAAGGGCAGGTCATAACCCTGTTATCATGGATGAATTCTGGATGGGTGTAAATAGCTCGGCTTTTAATGAAGCTTACAGACGAGCCAGATCATATTAATTGACGAATTAAGGTGGGTTTGAAATGGATGATTGCCATTTAGTATTAGAAGCCAGAAAAAAAAATAGAGCTATTTTTAATGATATTAAAGTAACGACAAGGATGTTTTCTGAGGTTGGGTATAATTACGCAAAAAGACAAATTAACTTGAAGTTTTATTGGTTGGGGATGCTTTTGTTTTTTGTTTTTCTGTTTTGTTTTAATTTGATTTTAGATAAGTTTATATCCCTTTCTTTATTCTATAGTTTTTTTGCTTCAGGAATTGCTTGTTTTTTGATTTGGGTATTTAAAATCAGCAAGCATTTAACGAGTGTAGAGGACTATATTGATAGTCTTTTAAGCCAGTATATACCCAATGACAAAGAGGCTTTTGATACACTGATTGATAAAGTTAAGACTTCACCTGATGAGTTTTTGTCGTTAGTGCGTAAGTGGGTAGAGTTAGAGGTAGAAACTTACAGGAAAAGAGATTTAATCAAAAAAGATTATAAATTTATCAGGTCAAATAAAGTTTAGGTAATTATAAAATTGATTAATTAATCGATTTTAAGGAATAACTATGAATACTGTAAGTGATTTTCAGAATACATTAAAACCGATTATTGAAATGATTTTAACCGTCAATAACTATGTACTGATAGTTACGATAATAGCGATAGTATTTTTTGATAAAACAAAACTCATGTATCGTATTGCATTTTCCTATTCAGGTATCGGATTAGCATTTTACTTTTATGGACATTACTTTGTTTACGATGAAGTGTTAATTGATATAAATAATACACCTCCGTTTGCACTTACTATGATGAATATTGGAATGCTCACTGTTCTGGCTTATTGGATTTATTGGATATATTACATGGGAAAAGTATTGGGTTTATTTAAAAATGAGGATAAAGCTGATGGTAAAAAAGACGCTTAAATCTCGCTCTATTAAATCGTATCTAAATGAATATAAAAAAGATAATTTATATTGCCAACATTGTCATAAACAATTAGAAAGAACCTCTCTTGTCTATAAAAAACAAGCTTTAACTAAATATGCTATTTCGGAAATGAGAGAGAAAATTAATGAGGCGGCTTGGTTGTTAATGAAAAGCGAACTCATTATGCTCTGTCGATTCTGTCGCGATATTTATTGTATGCCTGAATGTTATTTTTTTGATTTGAAAGGTTTTAAAAAGTATTTAATTAAAGCTAAGAAAATGACAAAAATGACGATCCATGAATATGTTATACGCTTAAAGCGACTTGATACAATATTTTCAAAGGCTCAATTTAAAGTAAAAAGCAATTTACTTGACGACTTTAAAAGTCAGTTCGAAAGTGAAATGACGAAAGAAATGTTCATTAACTATTCGGTTGCGATATCTGTTTATTTAAGATACAAAAACTAAAGTAAGAGGTAGATATGAAAAAGTTTTTTATTAAATTTCTCGGTGGTTTTACTCAAGATGAAGTAAAAGAAATCAAAAATGAAAATTTTCTTTTACATGAAAAACAGAAAAGATTAGAAACATTATTTGAGAATATCTCACGTTATAAAGGCACCTATCCCGCATGTAAAGCTTACAATGAGTTTCTTGAGGTTATTTATCATAATGACAAATATTTATCAGATTATGTTGAAGAGTATCTAAAAAAATTGTGTATTTCTTTTATTGTTTATTTTAAAAGTGAAGGTAATCATCAGGCGGTAGAGTATTGGGAGAGGATGCTGAGTGATTCCGAAGAACGTAAGAAAGGGTGTCGTTAGGTTAAAATTAGTTAGGTGATTATAATTACTTTGATAATCACCTATAAAAACAAATGGTTATAATACTCATTTAACATAAATATGATAATGCGAACTGTGATTAAGTTCTGTGATAAATAAGAATTGTAGAGGGCGGTAATAAATGCAAATGAAAGCGTATTTTAAAGCAATTGAATATCAATTGAGCAATTTCAGCCAAGAACAAGATATCAATTTAACAAAGGCAGTACTTGTTTGCAAGAAAGCCCAAGAAGAGATTGAACAAAATTCAGGACCATTAACCCCTGAACGTGAACACCTTGCTTTTATCCAATTGAGTCAACATGTCTGTGAATATCTCGATCACAATGATGATTGTGAAAATCCTGAATTCTATCTGGCAATGCAACGCCTAGAAAACGAATGCCTAGGTCGAATATTAAGTTATCGATTAATGATGGGATGGTTAGTTAGAGATAAAGAGGCTCCGATTCAATTTAACGCATTTTGCTAGCAAAATACGATTAGCCGGTGCATCGAGTTAGTGTTTTTTGCTAGCAAATTTACATTGGCCAACAACCAGGATTAATGAAAAATGCTAGCAAAAAAGTATAAAAAAAACCTCACGTGGTGGGCGAGGTTCTTAAAACCATTGATAGGTGGTTTTAGTATAACGTTACGTTATCATCTAAACGCCTTTATTATACAATACAATTAAATTGTATTGTACACTACAAAAAACCTAATTAAATAATTTCCAATCTAACACCACAATCACCACATAGGATATTGGCTGAGGGTTTAGCCCATACATTCAGCCCACATGCACTACAGGTGAATTTAGCCCGTGTTCCAGTACCTTTTATAGGTGGTCTAACCGTTATTTCTGGTTCTTCCTCTTCCTGATGTCGATCAGGAACGTTCTGGCTTTCACTTTCTTTTATATTAATAAGTTGAACCTCGTCTTTTTGTATTGTTCTCGTCAGCTTATCAATTAATTGTTGTTCGTTATCAGGCGTAACTCTTAGCCAATCATCCAAAATCGCTTCATACCGTTTGGACGGAATATATTGTTCCGCGCCCCAACGGTCATACCAAGAAATTGAAAAACCATTTTTCAATAGGTCATACACAGCCGTTTGAAAGCGCCCTCCCCTAATGATGTATTCATTCATCTGTTGACCTGTTTTTTTTCCCCCTTCTCTGCCTGTGCTCGATGGCATTAATCCAATTTGTTCCATTTTTTCAGCCCACACTTGATCGTGATAGCCCTTTCTCGCTTTCTTCACTGGCATATAATACTGCCAAACATGCACCATCTCATGAACTAAAGTCGATAAGGTTTCTATCAGTGGATAGCTTCCAAAATAGTCGGGATTCATTGCCAGTTCAGACAATTTTGATTCACCAACAAACCGTTCAGGGGAAAAATACCCCATTGTATTTTTTCCTCGCTGTAATGTTATGATTAAGTCTGGTAAATCGTTATCAAATAAGGTTTGATTAAAGTAATCATAAGCTTGCTGTAGTTCGGTGTAAGCTTTAATTGTTGGTTTTTTAGGTTGCCCCATCTACCTTTCCTTAATAGCATTAATGCATGTTTTCATTATTTCATGATTAGTCAACACATTTAAATAGACTGATTTGGGCTTGTTTGTACCGCCTAATAGTCTCTTTGATCTCCTCAAGCTCATGATCTTTAGATGCTAACTCCCTAATTAACTCGTCCTTCTCTCGGCTTAGAGCAATGTAATCAGTAGCTGCCGCAAGGATAGCGGTTGAAGCCGTTTTCATACTTAAAAAAGCTTTCAATTTTTCTATTTGTTCATCTTCTTCTTGCTTGGTTCGTAGCATTAACTTAGCCATATCAACCTCTTTGTATTGTACAATACAATTACTGACACAAAAAAATTATCGTTCATCAATTATGCCGTTAAGTATTTGGGTATTGATGTCTAATTTATCCTGCTTTATATCTGTCTTTGCTTGAACTTGCTTAGTTCTTACACTGATATTTCCATTAGAATCTGTTTCTAAGGTCATGCCTGCCATTTTACAGCGTTGTTTTGCTTTTTGAGCTGATACGGATAATTGGCAATCATTCAGTTTAATGGTCTTACTTGACGTTCTGATATTAATAGAGGCTATCGCCAATGTTGGCGTTAATACCATCAAAACAGGAAGTAATTTAAAATTTATCATAACATTCCTTTTTGTCGCGTTGGAATGATTTAATGATATCATTAAATCATGATTGCATGCTCTAATTTCTATTAATTATTAGCCATGATTTCCCGATAGGGACAGGCGTAATGTAACGACCATTAGGATATGCAATCATATTCACAGGCTCTACCTGATTTTTACATATCCGTTGTTTTACGTTAATAATCCAGCCCTGCCCCACCTCTTTCATTTCTCCTACATACTTACACAAATTAGAATCAACAAATTGCACAACCTGTTCTGCATCATCGATTCTATTCGCATTAAGCACTTTTATTTCATCTAAGTCCTTTACCTGTGCCATTGATACAACAGGTAACATCATTAATAAAACAGGGATAAGTGTTTTTCTAAGCATGTTAGACCTTTTTCAATTCAGCATGATTTAATGATTTCATTAAATCACTATTTGATTAGGTATACCATTCCAAGAACAATAGAAAGGCAACCCAAAATTTGAGATAGCTCTTTAAATTCATGCTTATAATTACTTTTTTTAGTAGAAAAAGTAATTACCACTGCAATAATAGCCGCAACCACGCTAGCTATGTAAAAATATTTAGGGGCTAAGTCCATTAAATAATCCATCTTAAATAACCCTTATCATACTGATTTAACGTATTTTTATGTTAAGACAAGCGCTTTGATCATGATATAATGATTTCATTAATTCATTTTATTACGGTACATTTCATAGCTTGTTAATAACATTTCAGTCATTGTGATCCCCTGCTCTGCTGCATAAGCTTTCATTTCTTTATGCTTACTCACAGGTATCTTTATTTGAATTGGTTTAATGTCTCCATCAGGCTTTGCCCCCTTCCCTGTTACATCCAATGTAGGTTCATTTTCTTGAGGAGGGGTGAGCTTGATATTTTTTTTGGGTGCTTTCATTTTTACTTTCTCTTCATTAAATAATTAAAACATTAATTCATGATATCATGTATTAATGATATCATGAACCTCTTCAACCATGTTTTTAGCAATTGAATTTAATGATTTAAATGGTGTTTCACTTAATGAACGCCCTTGATCTAGGGCATTGCCGTAGCTGGTCTTAAAAGGAATAATGGATTTCAAAACCTTAAATCCCCAAGCAGTTATTGTTTCCTGTGCTTTTACCCCTTCCGCATCCGACGGTGATTTAACAACAATAAAAACTATTTTCTCTTTGTTGATACCTTTCTTTATTAACTCTCTCGCAAGTTCTAAGGATGGCTCTAGATCATCAATCGTTGTTCCTGTAGAAACCAGAACCAAATCAGATTCATTAGCCACATCTAATGATGTCGTTTCAGCAGCGGGGCGACCATCAATTATGAGTAAGTTATATTGATCCTTAATTTTCACTGCCGTATCAACTCGACGATATAACCCACAGTCAATCATAGGAAGTCCAGCCTCTTCTCGACGCTTACACCATTTTAATGACGTTTGTTGCTTTTCATCGATATCAGCAAGATGAGTTTTCCATCCAGCCTCAGTAAAACCTGCGGCTAATGTTCTTGCGATTGTACTTTTAGCACCACCACCTTTTTGACCGATACATGACACTATCATGATTTCATCCTTTCATTATTTCATGTTATAGGTAGCATTTTGTCATAGAACCAAATACAATAAAAGCATTATTTCATGCATTCATGCTATCATGATTTAATCATATCATGATATTTTTTATAAAAATGTAAAAATAGATGCTTTGAGCAAAAAATCGAGCGAAAAAAAATAATGTTAACAAAATGATCTAAAACGGGAAATTCTGTAATTTTACTACAAAATAAAGCGGGGCGGTTTTGTGATGATCGGGTAGGGGGTGCCTCTAAAAAAAGGGGTTCCTTAACTTTAAGTCAAGTAAGAGGGCGATTTTTACAAAAAATTTCCGCATTTAACATAAACCCTCTTAATCGCACCTCTTTTTATGACTAGTGATTAAATTTATCTCCCTCACCACAGAAAGTCTATGATGAGGGAGCATGGAACTATAAGTTACGCCCTTTATTTTGCTCTTGGGTTTTCTTATGCTCGTTTTGTTGGCTCTGTTCTGGGGCATGTTGTTCTTTGGCTTTTTCAACATTACTTTCTAGTTTACCACGTTGTTCTTTAAGTGCATCGAATTCACTGCGAGACCATGATTTAGATTTCATATGCTCAACGTGTGCATTAAGCTGCTTCTCTGCGTGTTTAAGCGGGGATTCCACATTAGCATTCGGTAACTTACTAATGTTGATAGAAACAGGCTCAACTTTACGCATATCGATATCTTTCGTATTAATTCCCATGCGGCTTAAATCTGATTCAGTAATGCCTTTTAACTCAGTAACCATTTTATCATCGTGTTTAAAGGCGACCTTAAACTCAACTGATTTTTCAAAACCATCGTCTTTATGAACTGGTACGACGATAAGCTTGTTGAACTCTTTGCTGTCAATGGTTGGGGCAGTATCTTGTGTTTTTTCTTGTGCTTGTTTTGATGTCATATCCGCGTCTAAATCAGCTTTAGATTGATCTGTGGCTTTTAGCTGATGGTTGTTTGGAAGTGGATTTAGAGCTTCACTGTTCTGTATATCAGCTATTTCTTTGCTAATTTGCTGCGTTTCTGTTTTTTCAGGGGTTAAACGATCATTAAAATCATTTTTTAAATCTTGAATAGGTACGTCTATACCAGTTCGCTCCTTGATTATTTCAGCATTGACCTCTGCTTTGATAGTTAAGAACTTATCATTATTGATATGACCAGATAACACTTGATCAGTTGCTGAATTAATTTTTTCTGTTTGTTCAGTATTCATCAGGCTATTACGATAAATATTATCGTTAACTAACCCATTCCTTAAAAATTCAACTTCTTTAACTGCATTATCTTTTTCTGGCTTCGCCTGATTATCGAGTTTAATGTCTGGATTTTCGGTAATCGTGTTGGTTTGCTGTTCTTTTAGCTCTTGGTTAGTTTGTTGTTGAGCGTCTTTCAGGCGTGTCACTTCTTTTAACATCATTTCATGATATTTTTCTGGCTCTAAAATAATTTTCATTCCTTTTTCGGCAGCAGTGAGGGCGATTGTTTCTTTAAATGCTTCACTGCCTGATAAGCGTAATGCACCACCGTATTTTTTTTCTGCGTACTCTAACATCATTGCAGCTTCATTTTTGCTGATGATACTTTTTGCTTCAATATGCGTTCCTGTATCTTTAAAAACAACTTCTTTAGTTTTGTGATTTAGATATTCAACCTCTTTATCTTTTTTATGAGCAACCAAATCCGTGAGTTTCTCCCCTGATTTAACTTGAGTTTCAAAATCATTAAATTGACGTTTGCGTGCAACAGATTTTTCAAATGTAAAATCGGTATCTGCATTCATAATTTTATTCATAGTATAATTTCCTTTTTCAGTTAAAACGGTTTTAAGAAGTTCCTGCTGATGTAAATCATTCGGTTTCCAATGATTATGTATCGCATTTACAGTACTTCTTTTCGCTTGCGTGATTTTATTTAAAGATTCAATATCTTTCAAATGATTAAACATTAAAAATCCACGTTCGACTTCTTTTTTACGGTGATCCTTAATGGCGTATAATGACTTTAATTCTGTTTTATACCCAAGCTCTAAACCTTTTCTTTCTTCTCGATAAAAAGCATTTAATGCTTTTTTTGCATTTTCACGTGAAGAAGTCCTTTCTTTGGATTGTTCACGATTCAATGGAACTCTTGATAAAACAGATAAGAAAGGTTCGTTTTTTTGTTGAGATTCATTAATCGTCAATAAATCCATTTTAGCATCTTCCCATGATAAACCTAAATGTTTTGTTAAAAAATCACTCGCATTTAAATTCAGTTTATCAACACCAAACCGAGGACTATTATCTTTTGCGAACGTAATTTTATGCAATTGGGGATCAATATTATACTTACTGACGCAGTAGGATAGAAAACGTTCTGGCTCAATCGTCTGTCTAATCTCTTTCATCAGTTTTAAATCATTATCAGTGGGCTTATTTTCCAATTTAAGAAGCGTTTGTTGAATTGGATTGGTTACTCTTCCTCTTCTTCCTGAATCCTGTGTCCGTCGCATTCCGCTACGATAATGTTGTCTATCTTGTTCCGCGTTTTGTATAGCACTACGTTCATGAGATGACAATACAGCGTTAGGTTGTTGGGTTGTTCGTTGTCCGTATCCTCGTAACTCGTGAACCATGTTGCGTTCTTGCAAAGATGACAATCGCTCTTGCGTGGGTCTGGATTGAGTTCTTTGGGAATTAAGGTTAAAACCTCGCTCCGTATTTCGTCCTCGCTGTAATGGTCTAGAAAGCTTTTCTCTTGGTTCTCGTTTAAGTTTGTTTCGCTCATTATACTGATTCCTTAATGTTAAAAGCATATCCGCTTTTTCGATATCATTGGATTTTGCATAGCTTTTTCTAAGTTTTTCACCTGCGGGGTGAATGTGTTTTATTTCATGGCTGGTTTTACTGCACCACTCATGTAACGCTTTTTCAATTTGCTTGGGAGTGGGTTTAATTAACGGAATAGTCCTCGTTTCAATAAATTGTTTAGAGAATAGGGGACTTTTCAATCGGGTAAACTTAGTTTCATTTGGTTGTTTAACACCATAATATTGATTCGATTTACCTTGATTATAAGTTTTGACTTCCCCAAACTGTGATAAATGCGTTAAAAAATCGTTTTCTGTCCTAATGTTTTTACTTTCAATATCAGAAATTAGTGTTTGTTTAAACGCTGATTTTGCTTCACTGAATAGATCGCCTTTCATGCGTGATAATACATTCGCATGATTCTGGTCACTCACTCTAATTCCATCTTTCGGGCTGGCTAAGTTGAACTTGTTGTTTATGTGTTCTTGAATAGCATCAAGACTTTTAATGTTAAATTCACCACGACCTCTAGGATTCAAATGTTTCCCTGTTACCAAGTTCTTTTCAGGAATAACAATATGAATATGGGGTTTTCTTTCAATTAGTAAACCCGTTTTTTCATCAACGACATTTTTAACTTTTGGAATATGTGCTTCGGCATAAAAACAATATTCATCTTTATCATACGCATTCATTAAAAGCGTTTTATATTCTTCGCAAACCGCTTTCAGTGTTTCTTCATTGATTTGATTTTCGTGAAATGAAAGTGAAATATGCAAGTAGCGTTCTTGCCCCTTATCAGGAATACTTTCAATAACGTGATCTAATTGCTCAATGTTACCATCTAAACATAGTCGATAGTCTAAATCATCACGCCCAAGTTCACGCCCTTGTTTTTGCCCTGTTTCAAGGTAATAAACAATTCCACTATTACCACCGCCTATCCTACTTAACACGTTCTATCCCCATCATTAAATTATCGGTAATAATGCTCAACTTACGATACCAATCGGTTAGCTGCTTTTCGGTTATCGTGTTTTCTTTGTATGCAATGTTTATTTGCTTGGCTATCTGATTCAGATTATTGCTAGCTTTGTTTACCAAAAAGAGGATTCGGTCATACTCTGGCGGTTTTCGTGTTTCAAGTTTTGGTATTGCATTAACTTGTCCAAGCACCATCATACGAAAAAACTCACTTTTACTGACATCCATTTTTTCAATGATGTCTTTAAAGGGTGCATATTCCTCATCGGTCAATCTAAACGACACCATGTTTTTTCTTTCTATTTTTGATTCTTTCATAGGCTCGTAGAGACTCCTTTAATTTCCAATTAAAGCCGCTTTGCGGGGGTATTAGGGGGATTTCCCCCTAAGCACGTCGATTATACATGAAGCTTTAGCCTCATGTATACATCGCCCTCGTGCCTGTAATTTTGTTTTGTTAGTTTAGGTGTAAAAACAACAACCAAAAAGAAAGCAAAAGAAAAGCATTAAAAACACAAAAAGAAAGCATAAAAACGAAAAAACAACATTAAGAAAGCAAAAGGAACACAAAAAGAATACAAAAAGAAAGCAAAAAGAATACACGCTAATTTGACATACATATTTTTAGATGATAAATTTCAATAGAGGTGAAAAAATGAATGAACTAGATGCTTTTTGTGCTTCTTTGAGAGAAAAAAAGTTTAAATCATTACAAAAAATCATAGATATTCATTACAATGAATTACAAGCAGCTAAAGAACTGTACGGCTGGAAATCTGTAACTGAGTATATCAATGATAAAACCCACTCATCTATGCAAGTCAGTTTTATCAAAAACATGTTCTATCGAACGGAGAAAAAACTAGGATTAATCAAATCTGATAAATCAAGAAAAACAGTGCATAAAGAAAATTTCAATCAGGGTGTAAAAAAACCATCGACAACAACGATTGAAAAAAGCGATAATAATAATATTGATTTTTCTAATTTTACAAATTTAAACCCTTTATCGATGAAATTGATTTCAGATCACAATTTAACACTTGATGATTTAAATGAAATTGGTATAAAGGGGATATCAGATAAAATGACCGTTTACAATAAAATCAATCGATTTTGTGAAAATAAAGTTTCACAAGCTAAACGCGAAAAATATCAAGACATAATGAAAAAGGATTAAACAATGAAAACAGTTGTAATGAATAATAGTGGTAATGTAGGTAAAACAACTATCTGCCAAAATCTTTTATTACCTCGATTACCTGAATCAGAAGTCATTCGCGTTGAAACATTGAATGATGATGGAGACAGTACAGGTGAAAAACTCGGTGCAGACGATTTTGATAAAATCTTTGAAACGATTTTAAGCAGTGATGATGTCATTGTTGATGTTGGTGCATCCAACGTTGAAATGTTTAACTACAAACTAAAAAATGAATTTATAGGTTCACATTCATTTATAGATTACTTTATCATTCCTGTCACGCCCGAAGAAAAACAGCAGCGTGATACTATCGAAACCATTTTAATGCTATTGGACATGGATGTTGATGCGGATAAAATTAAAGTTGTCTTTAATCGCATTAATCCTAAAAAAGACATTCACTCACAATTTTCAACATTGATTGATAGCGATAAACTTGAACTCTACAACTTTAAGTTTGATAACATTGATGTTGGCATCAACAACGCAGGGCTTTTTGATTCATTAAAAAAAGCCGATATTGAATACTCCTTTATTCGTGACCTATCTCTCGCTGAGTTAGAAGAAAAAATTCAAAACGAAGATGATAAAACGAAAAAAAGTGAACTGAATATTTTAAAATTTTACAAGATGGGATTTGATAGTTATCAGTCCAACCTACAAGCGGTCTTTGAAACGCTCGAATTAAAATGATTTTAAAAGGGCGTAATAACGCCCTTTATTTATTTGAGGCTATATGTATATAGTGGATATTCTCATCGTTATTCTCTCAGCTATCGGTTTTATAGGAATATTAACTTTATTTACATTCATTTTTATTGAATTAAAAAACTGTATTAATCTAAAGGTTATCTCTTTCATAGGAATGTTAGTTTTATTTACATTTCTATACTGAATTAAAAAACTTTACCAATCTAATAAATCAAATAAGGATTAATCTATGTCAGAAATTGAAAAAAATGAAAGTCCATTAAAGGAATTAAACACCCTTAAAGCTTTAGAAGCAATACAAGATAATCCTGAGCTTCGTGGTTTTTTTATGAATGGATTATTAGAAAATGGTTATGAATTAGAAAAACTATTAAAATCATTGATAGTCAATTTACCTGAAACCGTTGATGAACGTGTTGCCTGTCAAATACAAACATCAATTGAAGAATTATCTCAAAAATTAGATGCCATTCATGAAGCTATAGGGGACTTACCGCAAAATCTCGATCAACAAGTCGCCTTATTCCGTGATGTACTGACTGAAACCCGTCAACAAGTTAATCAAGAGGTTGAAGCCTTACAAACTAAAGTAGAGACCATTAGCAGTATGGCAATAAATGTTATAGCAAAATCAATGCGTGATAATGTCCATGTTTTTGAGAAAGAACTGCGTGAAGCAAAAGATAAAGTGTTCTCAGAAGGCGTAGAAACAATTAAAGAAACTAATCGGCACTCTAACTTAATTTTGATTGTTGGGATCGCTGTAATAGCAATAGGTGCTCAGGTGGTTGGTTATTTTTTAAAGTAACTGCCTTGCAATAAAAAACCCGCTAATGATACGCGGGTTTTTTATTTTCTTTTCTTCATTTCAATTTTTTTCTGGTTCACCAATGCCTTTCATATCCAAGCTGCTGACGCACTCAAAATCTTGAGCGATAGAAACATCCTTATATTTATCGCTAATCACTTTATTCTGTTTCTCTATGTGCTCAATTAACCCGTAACATTCCGAAACGCTTCCCGTGGGCGTAACCGAAGTAATGACAAAATCGTTTAAAACCGTCCCGCGATTCCAACGAGACATATAGGCGCCACTTCTACTGGAAGTGATCAGGTAATAACGCGATTTTTCCAAGTTATCAATTTTCTTTGATAACTCCGCTATTTGTTGCTGTGTCGTTACATCCGTTATAGAAGTACCCGAACTTATGGCGTAAGGAATGGACATTCCCAATAAAAGAGTGCTTATAGCGTAGAGTGAGGGTAACATCATGTTTTTCATAACAGTCCTTATAAAGGATTCAATAGTAAAATGATATTCAGCAATATGACACTTGAAACTATCAGGTATATTTTTTTTGTTCTTCGCTTTGCTTGTTTAAGCATTTCAGGATAATCGCGTATGATGTGCTCTGCAAAATTGATATAGAGCTGGCTATTTTCATCGTTATTTTGTTTATTCATCGCTAACAGCATTCTAGCGTATCTTAATTGTTGACGAGCCTCTAAAATGCCTTGAAAAAAATAGACTATTTTAATTTTTAATTTTCTTCGTTTTAAATACTGGCTGTTTTCAATTTTTCTCAACAACAAATCTCCGTGATTCAAAAAATTAACTATTCCATTTTTTAAAAAATAGTAATCCTTGTCGTCACCTTTTACACTATTTCCTGAACTTTTTAAGCATAATTTAAAACATTCAATTATTACATTGTAATCCTTTTTTAAAAGGATTTTATTTACTTTCCTTTTAACTTTACAAGTCACTTGCGCCCCCTACCCAAGAAAAGAAACAGTATAATAAACAAAGTATAAACATCAAAATCCACATATAAAAAATAACTGACAAAAAATAAATTTTAAAACTAATTACCTCACTATTATAAAACGAATAAGATAATAGGTAAATAAATAAAAAAACAACAGATAAAAAAACACAGAGTATTGAAAAATTAACTAATCCATTCAAAAAATTATTCTTTAAAGTTATAAAATAACTCCCATATGCCATATTAACAGCACCAAATAATAAAGCAAAAACAACACCTAGCGCTCCAAAAAAAGCTGTTATTTCATTCATATACTCATTAATCCACATACAATCTCCTTACTAGATATAAAGTGGGCTATCCTTTGATAGCCCAATATTGTTATAAATGTGTATTAAGTCCTGTTTCTTCTGTAAAAATCTCTTGAAGTTGATCCCAATAAACGCCATTAACTTCTGAAATCACTTCTGATGAATAATCAAATTTAATTTTTTTCAGCTTGATGAATTTCATTGTGTACGTATCTGACGGGTCAAGGATAATTTGAACACAATTAATTCCTTTTTGAGCAAAGCGAGTCGGTAATTTTACTTGCAGACCATTCTTAATGGCTAATAACAAATGACGCTTTACGCCTGTCATAGCAATAAAACGATTACCGCCTAACTGAGATAAAATAGTATTTGCAATATCGATATCTAATTGTGACATATTTAAAACTCCTGCCTATTGGCATTTAGTGGTAGGGAATATTCCCCGTTTCAGTAAAACATTATGCCCGTTTTCGGGCGCAATTGCAAGCAATTAATTGTTTTTTTTATCTCTACTTCCCAAGTAATAGAAGAAATTTGCAACCCTAATCACTTCATTAATTTGTTCCTTGCCCCACGTTGATGATCTAGGAAGCGAAAATAAAAATTTCCCTGAATCATCATAAACTTGGATTTCGTTATCTTCTTCTACCCGTGCAATTTCAATATTATTGATATCAATATAGTTAGTCTCAATCATTTTAACCCCTAATAGTAGTGATTCATGGCTAATACATCACTAAAACCAATAGGAAAACCATCTTTAAAATAAAATGTGATTAAGTCGTAATACCCAAGATGTAAGTTTTCCATACTGTTATATAAATCAGGATTTGGTGATTCTATCGAGCTACTCAGATTAATGTAACCTTCGTTCGCCAACTCCGTAAAATACTCTAGCAAATCAAATAATTGGGATTCAGTGAGCTTTGACATAGTAAACCCTTTCAAAAAGCCCACGAATGGGCTTTAGCTACAAAACCTTAAAGTGTGACTTGTGCACTTGATACACAAAACAAAAAGAGCAGGGCAGAAAGGACGGCTGAATAAACAAAATCTACCGAATCATGATTTTTTATTTCGTCCATAAAGACCTTAAATTCCTTGCCTGTCATGGCTGGCATTTTAACGGGGATTCCTTGCTTAACACATTCAATCAGTGATAACATTTCTTTTGACATATTTAAACCTCATTTAACTATGTTGATGTGATAACCGCTAGATTGCCCTCTAGCGGTTATTTTCTTTTAAATCACTTCATTCGCGACAATTTCAAAATATCCCATTACCTCTAAACGCTCAGCTTTGATTGCCAGTTCTTCCAAACTGGTAAATGTTCTGGGTTGCGTCTCAACATTTACAGGGGTTCCATGTACATTTAACCCTTTATACACAAGAATAAACGTTTTTGGTTGATTAAACGGAATCGTCATAATTACTTTAGCGGTCATTTTAAAACTCCTGCCTATTGGCATTTAGTGGTAGGGAACACTCCCCGTTTCGATA
This sequence comes from Providencia sp. 2024EL-00732, assembly GCF_044006275.1. Taxonomy (NCBI): domain Bacteria; kingdom Pseudomonadati; phylum Pseudomonadota; class Gammaproteobacteria; order Enterobacterales; family Morganellaceae; genus Providencia; species Providencia sp. 2024EL-00732. The sequence goes on from NZ_JBIPDG010000019.1 coordinate 14,999, forward strand.
TAGATATTATGCCCGTTTTCGGGCGTAAATGCAAGTATTATTTCTCTGTATTTCATTTTTTATGCCCTTTAGGGCATGTCAGGCAACCCACGAAAGCCGAGAAAAACGCCCTATGTTGATTTGCCGATAAAATCGGGGGGATTTGAAAAGAGCAGGGAACACCTCCTCGCGCTGATTAGCCGTGAGCGGAGCGAACTAAACGGGCACAGAACGCAACACAACACCATTTTCAGACGGTCGGAGACAAAAGATAGGGGAAACATCACCTGACAAAATAAAATTCAGCACAGTGCATTTGATAAAGGAAATCTATAGAACAGGAAGTTTTTATCTCTGCTAGCAAATGCCACTCTTCCTGGTCAATGGCCAACCTTAATTTGCTAGCAAAATTCGCTTTTTAGTCACACCGGTTAACCCTATTTTGCTAGCAATTTGCATCTCAAACTTTGTGATACCGAGTTACCCACCGCAGTTAAAAAATCGCAGGTACGCCTACGCTACGCTATCGGCTACCCGTGCGCTACGGATTGCCGCACTTTTAAGGGTGCGGTAATCCTGCTCGATTTTTTAAAGCCGTGGATAACTCTACTTTATTCATCGGTATTAATCCGTCACATTTTCGATTTGCATGGCTTACATCTAAATTCTATTGATATCCACTCATTCAAAAAGTGATTATAGACAATAGTACTTTGAGTTTTTTGCAATTTATCTTTTAATAGAGAAAACTGCTCTTCATTATAAGGATTGTATTGATTCAATAAGTTATTTATTTTTTCTTGTAATTTTAAGGTTCTATTCGCATTATTAAATAACTTAAAAATATCTAAACTAAATACACATATAATAGGAAGTGTAAATGCAAGGGCTATAACAATAAAAATCAACTCGCTTCTTTCGTTTGCTTGCGTTGCAGCAAAAACAAAGAAAATTGTGAGTATTATATATATAAAAAACGATAGAGGGACAGTTCTATACCAACTCCAAAAGCTAAAAATAAACGTTTTACCATTTTTTTCATCTTTATATATATTGTTTTCCTTTTCAAGGATTTCATTAAGTTTAAACTTAAAGTAACATATTTCATTGAAAAGCTTGTCATTGTCTGTTTGCATTTTATATCCTTATTTTCTTGCATCTAACTTATCTTTGATATTAACCAAATACCAAAATCCAAAGAAAAGTACATTCCTAAAACAATTAGCAGCAACGCAGTAATCACCGCAGAGAGTATTTTATTGATTTTTCCTCCGCGATTATATGTCATTAAAATTAAGTTAACGCCAGCAATCACATAAAGAATAAAGTAAAAAGCAGGATGAATAGAAAAATACTGATTAGTAAAAAATAGACCTATAGCAACAAAAATCATTATAGTGAAAATAATGGCAATTATTTTTTGTAATTTAATTAAATTCATCTTAGTTACCACTTGATAACGGGAGGATTGCAGCAAATACACCTAATCCGAAGCCGATAATTAAAATAAATGTTAGAATGGCTGATAATATACGGTTAACTCTACCTCCGCGATTAAACGCCTGCAATACGATATTAATCGCAGCGACAACATATACTACTAATAACACAGGTATCTCAATCGAAAATTGTTTGCCCGACAAAAGTAGTCCAATCGTTGCAAAAATGACAATTGCAAGAATAAAACTTGTTATTTTTTCCAGTTTAATTAAGTTCATTTTCATTACCTGTATTTTTTCTGTACAGCAAATATTCCTTTAAATATAAAACACTCAAAATCAACATAATCAAAGCAGGAATAATGATTAAAACTGTATTTAAATCAAACCCATACTTGTTATAGCTTCGTATAACCGTTATAGATTGGAGTATAAAGAGAAAGAAAAACCCAAAAACCTTTTTTAGATAAGGCTGATTTTTATTCATTTCGAGTTATCTCCAAGTAAGTTTAAATTCTTCACAAAATAACTTAGTGAGTTCTTTGCAAGGTAACAGCGAAAATTCTATATTCTTAAGAGTAGTGAAATAATACTCAGTTTCTAACAGTTTTTCACGAGTTGGCTTGATGCCTTTGAGTTTATCGGCTTTTGACACCTGATTACGCTTAAACTTTTGAAAAACCAACTTATATTTTTCACCATTATGAAAAACAGAAAAACACTCACTAAAGGTATTTCCTTTTACTTTTCTAAAAACTAACTCATATTCATTGCTCATTTATTTTCCTTTGAAAAGAGCAACTTAATATTAAGCTGCTCTCTATCTATTTATCAATCACTACCTTTATCTTCGCTGATTTCAATTTCTGGCGCAAACAGTTGTTTATACAGTTCTAGCGGGATAGATACATTCACTGAATCCCCGTTAATTTCAGGCTGTGCCTCTGCCACAATATCTAAAATCTTAGTCACTGTTTTTTTAGGTGGTGTATATTTTTTCGGCTTGTCGCCTTGCAGGGCTTTTGTCAGGGTTAACTTACCTTGTCGGATAAGTTTTTTCGTCTCAATCGGTAAGTCATTGACTTTTTTCATGTAATAAACATATTGAACTGTTTTTCTTACTTTTGCGGCAATTTCTTCCACCGTGAAACCGAATGCATCTAATCGTGATATCCCCTCAGCTATTTCAACAGGTGTAACCTCTAATCGCTGCCCTGTATTTATCATCAGCAAAATATTTTTTGCTTCGTCTCCTTTTGATTCTGATACTTCATGGCGAATAATTTCAGCCCCTAAATTCGCGTTCGCTTCTAAAATCGCCATGTATCGGTGAGCACCATCGACGATCACCGCTGTCTGTGTTTGCTCATCAAAACGTACAATAATTGGCGGGAAACGGTCGCCTTCTGCATAGCAACTGGCTAATTGCGAAACATACTCTTGAACATGCGGTTGTGACCAGTATTCATCAAATCCTAACCCCGCATAGCGAATATTGTAATCTGTTGGTAAAACTAATTTTTCGATATCGAGTATGAATGATTTTTTGGTTTTGACCGTTTCTTTGTCTAAACGTGAAAGCTGGTCGATTGAAGTGGCTTTTTTGTTTGTCATTTTAAAAACTCCTGCCTATTGGCATTAAGTAGTAGGAAAATCCCAAATGATGTAATTAAAAATAGTTTAATTAGATCACTTTTTATTTTTGATTAAACCATATTGGGGATGTGTGCCCGTCAATAGCATGAAATATTCACATTCAGCAGGGCTTAATAACTGTTTTCTAATAACTTGAGTGCTAGATCGCTTATTTATCCATGTTTTTGCACTAATACCCAATAATTCCGCCATTTCCTGATCGGATTTTTTCAATTCTTTTTGAAAGAAAATTAAGTCTTTTGGGTGTACATCTTTTGGATTTATCATTCATCCTCCGTATATCAGGCGTTAAAACGCCTGATAAGTTAATTTATCTATTATAAGCTGAACATACCTTTTAAATTTTCACTATAATCACTTATAACATCTTCACCATTACCGTGAATCAAAGTTATAAATCCATAGTTTTCAATTTCGCTACGATTAAATTTTGAAATTTCTTTTGATAACACTAACAGCTTTTTGATTTTTAAGATGGTTACTTCTGTATCTCCAATTACTGATAGTATATCTTTTCTATTTCTAGTCGTTTGCATTGCAACATCTTCCTCGTCACGAACACAAATAGCTAAATCTTCATGAGCCAGTATTGAGTCAACCAAATTAGTTATAATTTTTACTTCATTATCAGGTACATGTTTCATAATCATCCCTTTGCTGTTATTGAAAAGCCCACGAATGGGCTTTATTGCTTAATTAATACCAAGAGCTAAAAAAGTGTTCTTTATCAATAGAGGTTAAGGAGGCTTGCTCAAACTCTTCAATTTTAATTAATGGCTCAGAACCATGTTCTTTAACCTGACGACGTAACGGGTCGGCAATAAAATCATTTAAAATAGGTTTTTTCTTACCAGACATAGAGCTATCAAGAACCGCCTCAGCTCGAATTTCCCTGACCGTAACGGTTTTTTTACCATGTAACGAAATGACTTGATAAAAATTCACGTTAGTTTGCTCATATCCCCAAGATGATACAAAAACATCATTCACAGAAACCGAACCATTACGAAAAACTAATTTAGATGTTGTCATTTTAACACTCCTGCCTATTGGCAATTGATAGTAGGGAACATTCCCCGTTTCGATATAGATATTATGCCCGTTTTCGGGTGTTAATGCAAGTGTTATTTTATAATATTTTCTGCATAAAAATCAGAAATATAATAAATTATTCCATCATGACATAAATAACCATTTTTTGGAGATGATAGAAAGCCCCCGTTAGCGCCAACTATTTTCAATTCACAATTGTTTATGACATACTCCGCCTGTTTACGAGCTTTTATTGCATTGTCTCTTATTTCGTTATTCTGTTCATCTATGCTAGACATCATTAGCATGTATAAACTAATTAATGAAATTATTAAATATATAATAACTATATATGGCTTTAGGATTACAAATTTATACTGTGTAAATACAAATAAAATAGTAGCAACAATTGAAATAATTGAAATAGATATAAAAAACCGACTATTTATATCATGATTAATAATAAGTATAGCAATGCTTAGGCTAAGAGCCGTACAAAAACCTGCGAATGTACCTTCTTGATTTGAATTTTCCATATATAAAAACCTTATTATAATATTGCCTATTAGCTTTTAGTAGTAGAAATTATTTTCATGTTAAAATAATTTCTTACTCTGAGATAACCTAACCATTAATTTTATTTTTCATCATAAAAATCAATCGTTTGAATTGCATTATCATATTCTTTTTTACTTATTTTTTTCAATGTGTCATTTTCACATAAAAAATATTGATAATAATAATCCCTCTCATACTTCTTGCATTTTTTAAAATCATCTAATATATCATTTGCATTATCTAACTCTATTTCTCTATAGCGTTCTTGATATCCTTTGTAAGTTTTTATATCCATATCTTTTAGATAATAATCACCTGAGCTAGTAGATCTGCATGATAAAATTACTTTCTTATTTACTTGTTCACTTACAGAACAATCATTTATGATATGATCAAGCCGTTCATATTGAAAATTTTCAATAGTATTACTCCATCCTAAGACAAACATAAGAAATATGATTAAAACTAAAATTAACTCAAAGTATGATGAAGCTGTTGATTCAGGTGAACTCATTTAAAAACTCCTGCCGATTGGCACAGTGGTAGGGAACACATCCCCGTTTCGATGTAAACACCACACCCGATAACGAGCGCTAAGTAAAAAGCTATTTAATGAATTTCTTTAAAACGTTTTTATACAGTCTATTTATAACCCCCTTTTTCAGGGGGTTATTTAAACCTAAATTCCAAGCTGTCGTTTTGTGTATTCGATATCTATATAATGCGTCCAATTAGCTTTATAAAACTCAATCGCTGCTTCATGAAGCGTGAGGAGACCTGCTTCATATTCAATTTTTACAGATTCATGAAAAGCGGGAATATCAAACGGTTCATTTGGTTTTCTTTCTTTTTTGTTTCTCATTTAAAAACTCCTGCCAATTGGCATTTAGTGGTAGGGAACATTCCCCGTTTCAATATAAATATTATGCCCGTTTTCGGGCGCCAATGCAAGTATTATTTGTCTGTATTTTATTTTTTATGCCCTTTAGGGCATGTAAGGCAACCCACGAAAGCCAAGAAATACGCCCTATGTTGATTTGCCGATAAAATCGGGGGGATTTGAAGAGAGCAGGGAACACCTCCCCGCGCTGATTAGCCGTGAGCGGAGCGAACTAAACGGGAACAGAACGCGACACAGCACCATTGTTAGACGGTCGAAGACAAAAGATAGGGGAAACATCAAGAAAATAAAAACCCTCATTAAAGGGCTTTTATTTTGATTATCACATACTCAATAATTGTTTTTTGATTGAGTTAGCCGCGTATAAAGCATTGTGACTTATTTTACGAATCCATGCATTATTATAGCTACTCCAATTAAAAGAATTTTCACCTAATATTTTCCTTACTTCTTTTTCTGGTTTACCATCAAAAATAAACATAATACGATTAATTTCATAATTAATTTTAAATATAAACTTATTATTTTCCTCTATTACGTTATCATTGTTTTTTATTTTTGATAAACTTTTAATTCTTTTTTTAACGCGATTAATTTCCGCGTTATTATTTTGTAATGCGTAAGGCGCAAAGCCAATTGTTCCAACAATATTACCTGTTAGTAATTCATTAATATCTTTTTCTTTAATTCCTAATTTAATTATTTCATTGTATTTTTCATCATGTGTCATTTTTTTGTTCTTAACAATTTTATTTACTGATTTCATGATTTCATGACTTTTCTCTAATCGCGTTAATTTTTTCTGTAGCTTTAAAATTGCATCGGGATCATCACTGGATATCCCCGCTTTACCTACTGATGCCGCTTTATTTTCGTAATATTCCGCCTTACTACTTTGCTCAAATGATTTTTCAAAGTTTTTTGTTATTTTAGAGCGATAATTTCTGTCGCGTCTTTCGCTGTGATGCCCTAATAAAATAGGTTGTCCAAACGGGATTGCATCAGCCATTTTGACGGCTCTAGAATAACTTACGCCACTCTGAATAGCCGCATTTCCAGCTAGTTCAAGATAACGCTCCTTACGTCTAGCTTGCTTTTCTTCGTACCAATTTAAGACTTTTTCTTCTGTCTTTGCTGCCGCTGGGTGTTCCTGTTCACTTTTTACATTTTCTTCGGTGCTAGCTGATTCTATGACTTCCGTTTTATCATCCGTTGGGCTTGTCTGTGAAATATGGAAAACGGTAGTTTGGCGTTTCTTGAATACCTTTTTAACTTCGTCGGAATCTTCTTCTTTTTTATCGACTTGAATGTAAGTGATGACTCTCACACCTTTTTCGCCTTTCTTCACAAAGCGACCTTTCGCTTTCCATGCATTAAACGTAAATACATTCACGCGAGGCTCAATATCATCTTTATCGATCCCCATTGCCATAAAGCCATTAAAAATGGTCTCATAATTGGTTTCTGATGCGTTGTTTTCTGCGCGGTCTAAAGCTTCAATTGCGATTTCTTGCTTAGTCATTTTAAAACTCCTGCCTATTGGCATTTAGTGGTAGGGAACACTCCCCGTTTCGATATAGATATTATGCCCGTTTTCGGGCGTTAATGCAAGTATTATTATCATTGAATTTTACCTTTATTAAATAAATAAACTGATAACCACAGTTGACAACCCGAGTTATAAAACTTATAATTAGTTATAGATAAGGGAGTATTCTTAATGATAGAAATTAAGCAGACTGATGAAATTGAAAAATGGTTGAATTCACTTAAAGATAAAATAGCGAAAGCTAAAATATTAATCCGACTTGAAAGAATGGCTGAGGGTAATATGGGTGACGTTCAACCAATAGGTCATGGATTATCAGAATTAAGAATTCATCAAGGAAAAGGCTATCGCGTTTATTTTGGAAATAAAAATAATCAAATCATTTTATTGCTTTGCGGAGGCGATAAAACTACTCAGCAAGCCGATATAAAAAAAGCAAAAGAATTAGCGAAGAAATGGGGGTTTTAACATGAATAAAGAATTAAAGAAGTTTGATGTTGTTGAATACTTAACAACAGAGGAAGATATTCAAGCTTATTTAAATGCAGCATTAGAAGAAGATGATAATAAATATCTTTTTCAAGCATTAGGCAATATTGCTAAAGCTCGAAATATTAGTCAATTATCAAAAGATACCGGCATGAGCAGAGAGGGGATTTATAAAGCTTTATCTGGTGAAGGAAATCCGTCTTTTAAAACTGTGACAAAAATAACGAAAGCATTAGGATTAAAAATTCAGTTTGCAGGGGCTTAAATGCCCCTTTTTTATGCCCTTTAGGGCATGTAAGGCAACCCACGAAAGCCAAGAAAAACGCCCTATGTTAATTTGCCGATAAAATCGGGGGGATTTGAAAAGAGCAGGGAACACCTCCCCGCGCTGATTAGCCGTGAGCGGAGCGAACTAAACGGGCACAGAACGCGACACAACACCATTGTCAGACGGTCGGAGACAAAAGATAGGGAAAACATCACCTAATAAATTAAACCCGTTAGAGAGTCTTACAGACCGAAAAACTGTTGGAAAGAAAAAAGATTTGTTATGCTAATCGCGGGTGCTTGATCCTGACTGGTTCAAGCATTTTGTGAGAGCCAGAAAGAAGAAAGCCCCGTTAGTTGTTTTTTAGTTCAACCAACGAGGCAAGACTCTTCACATAAGCAATGAAGATTTTGCCTCCTAATCAATTAGGAGTCAAGGAGAATGACCAAGTATGCCCTGATAGGGCTGATTGCCGTTTGTGTGACGGTGCTGTGTTTCTCTTTACTGATGCGCGATAGGCTTTGTTCTATCAGCGTGAATAGTGGAAATACAGTAGTTCAGGCTAGCCTTTCTTACGAAGAACGGTAATGCCTAGCGGGGGGATTTTTCCCCCGCACTTTCTCTTTTTTGCTTATGTTAGGCATCAAGCGCCCTTTTAATTCAAAATACATTCAATTGAGCTAATTTCTGCCTCATACTCAGGTTGCTTGTTGCTATCATTTTCATTAAGCAATGATTGGATCTTATTAATTTTTAGCGCATAAACTTTATTGATTTTTAACATTTCATCATCATTGATAATTTTATCACATTGATGACTTACCCCCGCATTAACCAATTTAGTCGCAATTCCTAAATTTTTATCCATAGCTTGTAATGTTTCTAGTTTTTGATTAACGGATTCTGTCCAATAAATTGATTTTGCATATCCCGTAATTGAAAAAAATGCTAAAACTCCCACTACGGCTAATTTTGTTTTTAAATTCCTCATCTAATTTCCTTATAAACGCTTAAAGTTATATTGTTAAAAAGTTAGTTTAATCATCTTCATCGTATTCTCTACCATTGCAAAATTCACAACCTAAATAATACGAATCGTGTTGTACATACGTACTTCTATACTGACAACAATCACATGTATTTACTTCATCAAATATTTGCAAACAATTTTTACAAATGTATTTAGAATTAAGTTCTATTACAGAATCTTCGGTCATGCATTCGCAACATCCTGTATAAACAAAATGATTATAATTATCTAGTTCATATAATGTATTGAAATATTCTTCTTTATCATTTAAATAGCCACATGATTTACATGATACGCTATCACTATAATTACTAAAATAATTTTCTGAATTACAAGAAAGGCAATTAAATTTAAAAGAAACCGTTGTTTTGTTACAAACACTACAAGAGCCATTATAAATATTTTGTATATCATTATTAAAATTGAAAACTAGTGATTTTTTATTACAATATGAGCATTGTTGTACTTCTGTGCCTTCTTTTATTATTTCATCAAGATAATTTCTAACACTGTTAAATTTTGCTTCTATATAGTATTTATTATTATTTAAAAGAAAATAATCCAGTCTATTCAATGGATTGTAGACGCCATCCGTTTTAAATAAAAACTTCCAGTTAATGATAAATGAATGTAAAGCAAACCAAGCATTAGCAAGCTCTTTTTTTGTCTCTTCTTGGGAGTTTATTATCTCGTCATTATGAAAATGAATTATTTTATTTCTATGTTTTTTGACTTTATCTAAGTGAATTAAACTATCTTTTGGAATTGGATTATTTAATATATTACCTAATATTTTTACTGTCTCATCAAATGTTATTGAGTTGAACGCCCCTTTTTTAAAAGCATTTATATTTATCTCATTTCTCTTTTTACTAGTTATAAGTAAATTCCAATGTTCATTAGCAATCGGAACTTTGAGTAAAATCTCAACACCTGTCCAGAAAGTAACTAAGGCTAGTTTTAAATCTTTTTCAATGTTATCTTTTGCATGATCTAAAAAATAAATTCCATTCTCAATCAAGCTCGTAACTGTTTCTTTATTCATATTAAATAACACACGAAATATAAATTAGCCTATCAATGCTTTTGCTTTGGCTTTTATTTCTGCCAGTTCAGATAAACTGACAGTCCCTTTTTTTGTTATTTTTCTTGCTCTCCAATCAACACAAGTCACCTGATCGGATAATGCAAAACTCTCATTTCCACTACACGATAATTCAACCTCAAAAGGATAATTTTTCCCCTTTGTAGTGCAAGGAACACAGAGCAATAACCCTACTTTGTTATTATAGGCAAATGGACTCAATACAACCGCAGGACGGTGTCCACCTTGCTCATGTCCTTCAACAGGATCTAAATTAATCCATATTAAATCACCCGAGTCAGGCACATAACGCGAAACCATTAAATTAACTCCTTACCCGTAGCTTTTCCAAAATCCATTTTTTCATGGATATTTTCTGGCGTGATATTTCCTAAAAGAAAATCTATGGAATACTCTTGCGCCTTAACAGGCGTGATGATAATCCGACCTTCTTCAACGTCTATTTCGACCGTATCATCTACATTCAGGGATGCTCGTTCCATAATGGCGACAGGCAATCTTACAGATGGACTGTTTCCCCATTTTTTTACTATCACTTGTGTCATTTTGTCTTGCCCTCTAACCGAGTATATTTACTACCAACACACCATCAGGATATCAGTATCAAACCAATGTATCAACAATGTTGATATACAATATTCATTATCTGAAATATTTCCTATAATCGATTCTGAGCAATTTTAATTGAAATTGGCTACCTAGAGTGGATGCAAGATAAAAAATCGCTTAGAGGGCGTTTGGTGAGCTTCTGTTTTGCACGAAGGGGAGGATCACAAACTGGATCGCGTTAGATCCTGTATTAGGGAGTCAGTTCTTTGCTAACCGGTTCATCGTTGCCTAATTTTTTATAAACATGTGACCACAAAGCTACGGGAAAACGGGATTTATTGGTGTTAACCTATTGAATTAAAAGTTATTAATATAGGACCACGTATTGATAGTTTTGAAGTGAAAAATATTGAAACCCTTAACCCGCACCGCTCGACGCAGGTTTGAGACCGACCAACGGGAGCGAACAAACCGAGGAAGCGGAATATCATCGATGTTGAAGAGAGCAGGGTCACTGAGTTGTTAAGGGGAAATTTATTTTAGGTGATTTTTATTTTTTGTTGTTTTTTTCTTTTTCTATAAATTCCTTTTCTATACTCCTATGTTACATAGTATATTTCCTTTCTTTTCTTATGAAATTTAAAACTATTAATTTCAATCTGTTGCAAACTTGAAGATGTACAGATTTATCAATAAAGATGTACGGATTTATCAATAAAGATGTACGGATTTATCAATGCTGTTATTTTTAAGATGTACAGATTTATCAATAAAGATGTACGGATTTATCAAAGTAGATGTACAGATTTATCAATAAAGATGTACAAATTTTCTGTGGATAACTTTACTTATCCACAAATAGACAAACCGAAGTGAAAAAATAAAATTGACATTAAAATCAATATGTTGTGATTTATTCGACTTTTTAAAATTATTTTCAATTTTAATTTTAAGGTTTTTTTTAAAAAAACTCGATCTTAATCTTGGGTTTATGGCTTGTTTGGGTTTAACCAATGATGTACAGATTTATCAATACATGTATGTACCAAAATAAAAATGTGTACATCTTTATGGAAGTGAAATATACTTTAGAAAATATGATATTTTGGGGTTGTAAAATGAAAAAGAAAGATTCGATTATTTTTACACAAGCAAATGATTTGATTGATGGTTCTTATAGCTTAACGTTACCTGAAATACGTTGGCTTTATTTAATTTTAACAAAAATAGATAGTAAAAAACCTCAACCAGAGGGTTTCTATACCGTTTATGCCAAAGAGTATATAGACATTTATGGGTTAAAAGAGATTGGCTATAAACAAGTAAAAAATGTAGTGGAATCTTTAGCATCAAAACCAGTAGTTCTTTTTTCATATAATGAAGAAAAGAAGAGAATAGAAAAAGACATTATTTACTGGTTTACTAGGATAAATCAAGGTGTTGGAGATGCATATGGTGATGTAACTGTAAAATTTTCCGAAGATGTAAGAGATTACCTATATGAATTGAAAGAATCTTTTACTCAAATAAATTTGGAAGAAATGGTTAAATTAGATTCTCCTGTTGCTTTCAGAATTTATAGTTGGCTAATGAAATATAAATTAATGAATAAAAACAAAAAGGAAAATGGTGTTATATGTACTAATCCATTAGATATTGAATGGATAAAAATCGCACTTGGTATGGATGGGCTTTATCCTAAGTATGGAGAGTTTAAAAGAAGAGTTATAGAGCCAGCAGTAACAATAATAAATAATACAACTGGTATTACAGTAACTTACAAAGAAATTAAATCAAATAGAAAAGTGGAATCAATAGTTTTTTGTTATATTGATGAAAAACTAATAGATAAAATTAAGCCTGCACGACCAAGAATGCCTAATAGACCTCGCGTAACAAAGGGGAGCGCGGCTGAGGGGGATTGGGCTAGAACATGTATAGAATTAATGAGAAACTATTTAAAAAAATTGAGAGCTTATGATCCCAAGTTAAATTTGAGTAAACCTGATTTAGAGAAAGTTTTTGCGTGGCATAAGGTTGTTGGAAATAACGTGGATAATTCATTTTGGGATAAAAATAATGAACAAAAATAACTCGAATGTGTATGTTTTGGTTTATCGAAATCTTAATGCTGTTAAGATTGGAAAAGCTGATAATGTGACTAATCGAATTCAACAGCTTTGCCATTGGGGTAAGCCAGATTTTGATGAAAGTTACATTATTCCCATTTCCAAAGAAGGCGTTTACAATCTCGAATGTGCATTGCATCTCTATTTAAAACGATTTAAAAAAGATATGAGTAAGAATCATGGTTATTCTGAATTTTTTAACCTTGATGCTTTAGATGAAATTCCTAAATTATTGAATTTTTATGGTCTTAAAAATGAAAAATTACAAACCCCATCATTAGTGGAAGAAATCGAAGTATCATTAAGAAAAAAAACAAATTCAATAAGATTTAAAAATAGAATTAATCGAGATGTTAATTTAATAAATGAAAATTTAAATATTCTAAATAATGCTAAACGTTGTTTGTATTTGATGAAGTTGAAGGGTCTAAAATGTGAAATAAATAAACATGAACTAATTATTAGTTCACCTGTATTATCTTTTATAAAAAATAAAAATTTTTGCTTTTGTGGTGTAAATGTTTTAACTATGTCTAGTAGAAAAAAAATTTATATTGATATAAATAGTGTTACTAATTCATTTAATGAAAATGGTGGTTTATTTATCCGTCAATCAGGTTTTGATTTATCTTTTTTTTATTCTATTCTTGTTGATTGTTATAATTTTCTAATCAAAGGTTTACCCAATGAATCAGAACTTCCAACCATCAAAATCAATGCAGAGAATAGATTGGAAATTATTTTTTGATTTTTAAAATGATTTTAATTCTACTCTTATAGTGTTTGTGTCTGTGAATTGAAAAAATCTGTTTCTAATGATAGCTATTTATTTGTTGATGCTATAGTGTAAGTTGTTTAAACTTAACTCAAATGACAATCAATTTTTTGAAGGGTGATTTTATGAAAAAATTAATGGCAGCAATTTTATTCAGTGTTGTGGCTTTGACAGGATGTAATGAAGGTGACAATGGAGAGCTGGCAGGGGTTTATCAAGCAGAGAATAAAGATCAAATGGTTTTATCATTTGATAAGAGCGATAAACAATATAAAGTTGATTATCGACAGTATATTGATTTATCAAAAGTAAACAAATATGCGAAACCGCAATACGCTGCTAATAGTGTAGTTGGTTTTGTAGTTAAAGATGGTGATTTTCTTGTGATGCCTTCCGAAAATAATAAGAAGGTATTTCAAGTTGAAAATACTACTTTGAAAGCCGTTTATAACAAAACAGAAAAAGTATACAAAAAAGCAGAATAATTAATCTTGTTCATTGACGTTACGCGAGAGGATTGCGCCCTCCCACGTAACTAATCATATCAACCTATGTCAGAGGTTAACATGACTGAAAATGATCGTATCCATATTAATGCATTATCGCAACTCTTTCCTGAATTGAGTCCCACGGAAGGGCGTGTCGCTATTCTTAATACTGTTATGGGGCAACCCGTTAGCGTTATTGCTAAGGAGCAGGGCGTACAAAGTGATACCGTGAAAACGCACTTTAAAAGAGCGAAACAGAAACTTAAATGTGATTCTCAGCAAGAACTGAGATCATTGATTATGCTTCGCATACTCGCGCATAACTTCATATCGACTAAAAAGGAATTAGTAACCCTAAATTTAGACAAAATTTAAATTGTAAATATTTATTACATTATTCATTGTAACTTAACTAAGCCACCGAAAAACGGTGGTTTTTTTGTTTTTGTACTTTTTTCCTGTCCCCCTAGAGGGGGACTTACAAACGCTTAAATTTCAGTATGATAGGTTAAATCTAATTACGGTTAATGAGGGTTTGTTGTGAAAAATGAAAATATAAAATGTATTAATGTTGAACTTCCTGTGAGCTTTCATCTTTGGTTAGAGCCGAGAGCAAAAAGTAACGAACGGGCTAAACGTTCAGAAATAAAAATACTTTGTGCCGAAATGATGAAGTTAAATCCTGATTTGTCGGGTATGGAAGAGTCAATTTTAGAATCCCACACGAAAAATGCGAAATGGGCATCTCTAGAATTACCACTTAGCTTTCACCTTTGGTTAGAAAATCGCGTAAAAGAAAGCGAACGCTCAAAAGCAGATGAATTGAAATTGTTGTGTTTATGGATGCAACAGCAAGAAAGTTAAATGGTTAGTCACACTGCCATGTGACTAACCGTTAGTTTAAAAACAACCCGTGAGAATTATTTAATGAAAACTAACAAATTGAATGTAGCACATTCGACACGAAATTTAAAACTAACAGCAATAGCAGCCGTTATCAGCTTGGCTTTTGCGGGAAGTGCCAGTGCTGCCTTTGAAAAATGGAACTCCCAATTGGATATTGCTCCTTTTTCCATTACTGAAGGAATCGATAAATGTGTTGATAACAGCCGTAAAGGGATCGCGATTGGTATTGGGAGCGAATCGACCTGTTCTTCTGTTTCTATTGGTGATAATGCTAAATCGGATGCGCGGGGGATTGCGATTGGACATGATTCAACTGCGGCATTTGAAAGTACTGCTGTGGGTTATGGTTCTAAAGCTACAGGAAATTATTCTTTAAGTTTGGGGCAACAATCAATTGCTTCTGGTACGAATAGTATTGCTCTCGGGCATAATGCTGTTTCTTCTCATAATAATAGTGTCGCTGTTGGTAAGGATGCAAAAACAGATCGCGAAAATTCGGTTTCTTTTGGCAGTGCTGGAAATGAAAAACAACTGACGAATGTTGCAGCAGGAACGCAAGCGAACGATGCGACTAATAAGCAACAGTTAGATATTGGGTTAGCGACTAAAGTTGATAAAGGACAAGGGCAAGGTTTAGCTGTTGGCTTAACGTCTAATGCGGATGGTAATAATATTGCTATTGGTGATAATGCAGAAGCATTGGGTGGAAATTATAATTCCATTGCGATAGGTAAAGACAGCAAGGCTACTTCATCAGGTGCTGTTGCGATCGGTGTAGGTGCTGAGGCAGGTAACTATTCAACAGCGGTGGGGATGAATGCGAATGCAGTGACGAATGCTTCTGCATTTGGCGATAGAGCCAATGCTACAGGTGAAAATTCTACTGCATTAGGTAGTGGTAGCGAAGCATCTACCTATCAATCTCTGGCGGTAGGTAATTTTACTCAAGCAACGGGTTATGAGGCTACCAGTGTCGGGGCATTATCACGTGCTTCTGGTAATTATTCATTAGCCGTTGGTACAAGGGCTAATGCTTCTGGTCAAGATAGTATTGCTTTTGGTCATAATTCGAAAGCGAGTTTTGATAATAGCGTTGCTATTGGAAAAAATAGTCAAACAGATCGCGAAAATTCAGTTTCTTTTGGTAGTGCTGGAAATGAAAAACAACTGACGAATGTTGCAGCAGGAACACAAGAGACCGATGCGGTAAATAAAAGTCAATTAGATGCTGTCGAAAATAAAGCGGATAACGCCTTAGCCACTGCGAATAACGCACAAACTAGCGCAGATGAAGCTAAAGGGCTAGCAACGACAGCCAATAATACGGCAAATGACGCAAGCGCAAAGGCAGATAATGCGTTAAATGTTGCCAATGATGCCAACCAAAAAGCCGATAATGCGTTAAATGTTGCCAACGATGCCAATCAAAAAGCCGATAATGCGTTAAATGTTGCCAACGATGCCAATCAAAAAGCCGATAACGCATTAAATGTGGCAAATGAAGCCAATACGAAAGCGGATACTGCATTAAATACGGCAAATAACGCGCAGCAATCCGCAGATGAAGCTAAAGGACTTGCAACCACTGCAACCAATACGGCAAATGAAGCCAATGCAAAAGCGGATAGTGCGCTTACTAAGGTCGATGAAGTTCATAGTATCGCGACTGAGGCTAGTACCAAAGCTGATAACGCGGTAAATACCGCAAATAATGCCAGTCAAAAAGCGGACAATGCTTATTCTCGTGCAGAACAAGCGGAAACGAATGCAAACGGTTATACCGATATGAAGATTAAAGATAACAATGTGATCATTAATCAAAATATTGAAACAGCCGCAAATACGGCTGAAAAAAACTCGAATGCTTATACCGATAGCAAAATTAAAGATAACAACGTTATCATTAATCAAAATATTGATAATTCGAAAAAAGAAGCAATTTCTGTTAGTAACCAGTATACCGATCAGCGTTTCGGTGAACTACAGGCTGACGTTAACCATAATTTCAACCGCATTGAAAATAAAGTTAATAAAAATGCTGACCGTGCGAATGCGGGGATTGCGTCCGTTTCTGCTATGGCGAGTATTCCTTACACGAATGAAAATACATTTAGTATGGGGCTTGGTTTAGGTAATTACCGTAATGGTAATGCGGTTGCTATCGGCTCTCAATATCGAGTGAGTGATAATGTTAATCTTCGGGGTTCTATTTCTTGGAATAATGAAGATAGTGCGGTCTATGGGGCAGGGGTTGCTTTTGGGTTTTAATTAAAATCATTTAAATGAGTATGGGCTTTTAACCTAAAGCCCATATTGAAATAAAACCCTCAATTATTTTATGTATAAGGAATAGATGATGAATAGTGAAAATTATAATGTTGCAATGTGGGGAATAGCTAAAGATGGTATGACAAATGTCCTCGTAAGTGGTGAGTTAGGCAGTGGTATCAGTAAAATTATGGATGAAAATCCAAGAACTGGTAAAAGTATCATCAGGATTGAAAATCCGATGAATATTTTATGTCAACCAGCATTGAATTCAACTTCTGTTATCGTTTTTAATCGGTATGAGTTAAATGAAATAACAAGAACCATAAAATCAAATAATAGATTTTAAATGATTTTAAATTGCGTCAACACCAGTTTTAAAAAATAAAATAGGCATGGTTTATAAAACCATTCAATGAAAGGTGATGTTATGAAAATTGCAAAGTCAATTTATGGGATGGTTTTATTTTTACCTTGTGTTTTTGTTTATTTCTTTTATTTGTGTTTTTCAGGATTTGCAGATGTTTTTAATGCAAGTTATCGCTATTTGATAAAAGAAATAAATCGATTTTAACTAATTATTTAAAGGTTTCATTATGCTTAAAGCAGCGGTTTTAAGCGCGTTGTTTTCACAATGTGCGCCTGATGTTAGTCCTATCACTTTACATGCGCTTGTTGGTGTTGAATCAGCGGGTAAGCCTTATGTCGTTGCAAATGTGACCGATAAAACAAGTCATTATTTTGATAAAAAAGATGATGCGATTAAGTTTGTAAATGGATTGGCAGCCAATAATAAAACGTATAGCGCGGGATTAATGCAAATCTACAGTAAGAATTTCGCAGGTTATAACTTAACGAATGAAACCGTGTTCGATCACTGTACCAATATTAAAGTAGGTGCGGATATTTTAAATAAATGTTTTGAGCGGGCATTGAAAGATAATCCAAATGATAAGCAGGGGGCATTAAGAAAAGCATTTAGTTGTTACTACTCAGGAAATATGACGAGGGGGTTTAAACAAGAATCTTGGGATGGAAAAAGTTATGTTCAACGAATCGAATTGAAGGCAGAAAAAAATTATTCTGTTCCTGAAATTCAAATCAAAAATCTGGCTAAATCCAATCAGCCAGAAAAATCTGCACCGCTAGAGCGTGAAGCGGTATTAAGTCAACATGAAAAAAATAAACATCAATGGGATGTTTTTGGAGATTATTAATATGAGTAAAGTTCGTTTTTTCGGAATTTCTTTAAATAAAGATTCAGTATTAAATTTAAATCTGTTTTTACTAACACTAGCCATCGCTATGTTAGCAATGGCAAATCCTGCATTAGCCGCAGGAGGACTCGATAATTTAAATAAAGCTACTGATGCGTTACAAGAGCTTGTTGATTGGCTTTATATCTTTGTTGGGGTCGGTGCTCTTCTTTATTTAACGTGGCTCGTTGTTATGGCTCTGATGGAGAAAAAACAGTGGAGTGATGTGTTTATGGGGATTGGTTATTGTGCCGTAGCAGGGGGAATTGTCATGGCGGGTGACTGGGGTCTTGAATTATTCAAATAATAAATTGAAAGGGGGGGACTCCCCCCTTTATGAGGTTAATCATGAGTGATTATCAAGAGAATGACGAATTGAACGATGTTTATCTATCCTATAACGGATTAAATCGTCCCGCTTTAGTGATGGGGGTTCCTATCTTATTGTTACTAGCTCTTCTTGGAATAGCCCTTATTACCGCAATCATTGGTGTGAACCTTTTTGGTTTGTTGGGGCTTGTGCCTGCTGCGTTGTGCTTTCTTTGTATTGTGGTTATTCGCTCATTAACGGAAAGCGATCCAAATGCGCTATCTGTTGTTTCATTTAAATTAAAAGGGTTCTTTTTGAAGTTAGGTAGCCCTGTATTACGTATTAAAGGGTGATGAAATGAATGTTAAAAGTATCGAAGCGGATAAATTTATTCCTGAATACAACTTTCATGTTGATGAAAATATTGTTTATCTTTCAACAGGAAAATTAATTGCTCCCTTATTTATTGAAGGTTTTCCTTTCGAATCTCTTAATGATAATGAAATTGTGAATAAATTTAATGATTTTTCACAGTTTCTTATGGGATTAGGAAAACAAGGTGATTTATTTGTCTGGTCTCACATCATCAAACGTAAAATGACGGTAGATCATATCTATAAATTTAAAAATAATCCTTTTTTACAGGGGTTTGCTGATAAATACGT
Organism: Providencia sp. 2024EL-00732; assembly: GCF_044006275.1. Taxonomy (NCBI): domain Bacteria; kingdom Pseudomonadati; phylum Pseudomonadota; class Gammaproteobacteria; order Enterobacterales; family Morganellaceae; genus Providencia; species Providencia sp. 2024EL-00732. The sequence goes on from NZ_JBIPDG010000019.1 coordinate 34,351, forward strand.
TGATTCACTCCTTCAAGGTGATTTTTTTAGAACCGATTATATTTTAACGTTAGGTATCTCTGTTAAGCCCGATAAAGGCAGCGTGTATGATGGTATAGAACGATTAAATGAAATGATTCAGCAAACTCAAGCCACATTAAATGGAATGCAGGTTGTTCCTTTTGGGGTTAAATCGTCGTATTTAAGTGAGATTGCGGGCGATTATTTATCTTACATTGTTAATCATGAACCAACAGCAATTCCTTTGTCTGGTTCACGCATAAAAAATACGATTACCAATAGTGATATTTTCTTTGGTTTTGATGTGGGTGAAATTAGACCGAGAGAGTCAAATAATAGTGTTTATTGCACTAACTACGTGGTTAAAGATTTTCCGCGTGGAACAAAAATCGGTCAGTGGGATTTTTTGTTAAAACTGCCTTACGAGTTTATTCTCACACAATCTTTTATTGCTGAACCCCCAACAAAGAGTATCAAAAAGATTGATTCTCAATTGAATCAGTTGAGTTCGTCTCAAGATGCAGGTGTTACACAACAAGAAGAACTGTTGTTAGGGCAAGAAGGGGTTACTTCGGGTTCTACGCTATTTGGTTCTTATCATTCAGTCTTAACCGTATTTGGTCAAACAGTCGAAAAAGCAAAAGATAATGGAATTAAAGTCGCGGCTGAGTTTTTAACAAGTGGGAAAGGGTTTCGTTTTATTAAATCAACGAATGAAGCTCCTTTTACGTATTTTTCGCATTTACCCATGAGTGAATATCGTCCGTTAGCCACAAAACGCACCAGTAATAACCTTGCTTGCTTATTTTCACTTCATAACTTTAGTTATGGTAAAGAAAAAGGTAATCCGATTGGTGACGGTACAGCTATTATGCCGTTAAAAAGTATTTCCGATACTCTCTATTTTTTTAATACGCATTTTAGCGATTTAAATAAAGATGTTAGGGGACAATTGATTGCTGGACACGCATTAATCCTAGGGGCTACGGGTTCAGGTAAAACAACGTTTGAAGGCACGGCGGCGGCATTTTTACAGCGTTTTGATCCTGACCTTTTTGTTATTGACTACAACCGTTCTACCGAGCTGTTTGTTCGTTCTTTTGGGGGAAGTTACTTTTCATTAAAGGAAGGGGTATTTTCAGGGCTTAACCCTTTCCAAATAGGGGATAGTGACGATGTAGAACTCATGTCGTTTTTAAAGCGTTGGGTTAAGCGTGGAGCCTTAAATAATGATGGTTCACCGTGTACAGATAGAGAATCCCAAATTTTGGATAAAGCGGTTGAAGCCGTCATGGGGCTGGCTCGTGAAGATCGTCGTTTTGGTGCGTTAAGACAAGCTGTTGCCGATGCCGATTTAGAGTTACGCTTATTAAAATGGTGTGAAGGCGGTGAGTTTGGTTGGGCGACTGACAGCGAAACGAACACTTTTAATCCTGCTGACTATCGTAAAGTTGGTTTTGATACCACCGTCATTTTAGAAAGTGTTGGCGGGCAAGATCACCCTGCTTGTGAAATGATTTTAAGTGTTTTGTTTTTCTATAAAAGTCGGATGCAAAAAAGCGGTGGGTTAATGCTAACCATCGTTGAAGAGTTCTGGAAGCCAGCGAATTTCCCAATGACGCAAGAGATGATAAAAGACATTTTGAAAGCGGGGCGTATGAAAGGGGAAATGATGTGGCTAACCAGTCAAAGCCCCGAAGATGCGGTTAATTGCGCGATTTTTGCAGCAATTGTCCAGCAAACGAGTACTAAGATTTGTTTACCGAATCCAGATGCTGAATGGGCGGGATATAAAAGTATTGGCTTAACGGCTAAGGAATTTGATTTATTAGTTAAGTTAGGCAAAGAATCTCGCAAAATGTTGATTAAACAGTCTAATAGTTCTGTTTTCGCTAAATTGGATTTATACGGCTTTGATGATTTCCTGCCTATTATTTCAGGAAGTCGAAGTGGAATTTCATTGTGTGAAAATATTAGGGCTGATTATGGTGATAACCCTAATGATTGGATTCCTGTTTTTATTCAATGTGAAAAAATTCGCAAAGATTTAATTAAAGCTGGAAATCTAAATGAATCACCAGATTCTGTTTATCAAGAATTTAAAAATCGGAAAGAGGTTGTTTTATGAAAAAGAATATCATTACATTAACGTTATTAGCGTCATTCGTCTTTTCTCCGCTTTCATTTGCAGGAGGTATTCCTACGATTGATGTTGCGGCTATCGCAGAAGCTGAAAAAATGCTTTTAGAAGCTCGTAATCAACTAAAAGAATTGCAAACTCAAGTTGCAACCGCAAAAAGTCAGTTGGATGACTTTCGAAAAGAAGCAGAGGAAACGAAAAAACGTTTAGAAGGATATACCGATTTTAGTAATATTTTCGATTCTTCAACCGAATATTTAAAAGATACATTAAATGATTTTAAATCTGATATCAAACAAGTTGAAATTGATGATTATTTGAAATCAAAAGGTGTTGACGTTCAAGATAATACGGAATTAAAAGCCGATTATGAACGTAAGGTTGAGCAAATTAAGCGTTATGAAAAAATTCAAACGAATTTAGAATCTCAATCAACTAAATTAGATAAGCTACAACGCGAATTTAGGGATGCCACAACACCACAAAAACGTGAAGAGATTTTAAATACAATTCAGCTTGAAAATCTAAAAATGCAAAATACGATGAAAACCGTTGAGCTTGAAATGAAAAAACAAGAGCAGGAGCAAGAAATAGAAAAAAAAGAAGCTGTAGTTAAATATTTGAATTCTGAGATGGAGACGTTTAAACCTAAAGGATTTATTGATTTAACTAAATAATAAAAAGGATTATTCCTTTTTTGAGAGGTTTTTATGGATATGGGATTAGCTGAAGGGATTTTTAAATCCATTGAGGTTATATTAACTAAACAGGTAGCAGAAAATTTTAAAGCTATCTATGGCATAATATTTCCGATTTGGACTACAGGAGTTATTCTCTATTATATCGTTCAAGCGTGGGAAATCATTTACAGTGAAAAGCAAATCATTGTTAATGAGTTTGTGAAACATTTTATGGTGCTTGCGATAGTTACTGCATTTTTAGGCGCAAACTCCGTATATATTGATTCCGTTGTTCCTGCGGTTATGAATAGTGGTCAAGAAATTGCTGCAAAACTGATAAATGATGACGCATCTTCTATGGGAGGAATGATTGACCAGATGATTGACCAAATTATGTTGATTGGTCAAAAGTCTTATGAAGAGTTCCAAGATGCAAGTGGGGTTACTGATACTATAGTAGCTGGTTTACTAATGGTAAGTAAAATACTCACTTTATCTATATTTGGTGGTGCATTTGTTCTTTATGCGACTGCATATTTAATAGTTGCTATGGTCATGGTTGGGATTTTATTGTCATTAGGCGGGTTTTTTATAGCTTTTTCCGCTTTTCCTGCAACTCGACAAATGTTTACTGCATGGGTAGGAAGTTGTTTTAACTATATCTTTTTAAATATTGGATATGCAATTTTATTTGGAATTTTAATTGAGTATATAAATAAGTATATAGCTTTAAATATTTTGCCTACTGGCAGTGAAACGGGTGATAAATTTACGCAAGGCGTTTGGTCTGCTTTTATTATTTGTATCGTGTTTGCTATTGGAGTCTTTTTGATTCAACAGGTTGCTACGTTAATGAGTATTTTAACGGGGGGCGTGGGGATTAATGGATTAACAGGCGCAACGAATTCATTTGTCAGTAAAGCGGCTGGCGCATTAGGTTTACGCGCTGCGGGTGGTGCTGCTGCGCGTGGTATTAGTCGTGCAGGTAGTGGAATATCTAATGGGGTTAAAGCGGGTTGGACATCGTTAAAGGGCGGTGGACGGATAAAGCCATAATCATTTAAATGAGGTTTAAAATGAAAAAATTATTTTTTGGGTTTGCTTTGGTTTTATTAATTTCAGGTTGTAATGCGACAAATCCACCTGATGCACCAAAAGCGAAAGGTAAATGGGTTGAAATTACAACGAACTTAAAAGAAATTCAGGCGAAATAATATGAAAGATAATGAAAACTATTTTAATCAGTCTATTGCTGAATCTACTAAAAGCCCTGCTGAAAAGTCGGATGAGAAAAGGCAGCAAAAAGAACTTTTTAAAGCTGTCGCCATGTTTGAAACAGATATTATTGAAAGTAAAAACCATAAAATTAAATGGTTAAGCTTTTTGACGGGGTTTTTACTGTTATCTGTTACTGCTTTAGCTATTGCGATTGCGAGTTTAGCACCATTGAAAACCGCGGTTCCTTATTTATTACGTGTTGATAGTACGACAGGGTATGTTGATAAGCTAGAGCCGTATAATTCAGAAACCGCAACGATTGATGAATCGGTTGTTCGCTATTTCTTGGCGAGATTTGTTGAAAATCGTGAAGGCTATGATTGGTACATGATCCAATCAATGTATGATTTTGTTGAAATGACGGCTAGCCGCCCTATTTTCGACGCGTATAAAAGTTATATGTTGAATGACGAATTAAGCCCACTGAAAAAACTTGCGAATCGCAATAAAATTCAAGTGAAAGTGAACGGTATTACTTTCTTGAATAAAGATACCGCGCAAATTCGTTTTACTAAAATGATTAGTGAATTGGATGGTAAGCCTGCGGTTGGTTATAAACCGTCTAAATGGATTGCAACGGTTACATTCGATTTTAATCGTAAAATTAAAACCGAAGAAGAGCGTTTGATTAATCCATTAGGCTTAAATATTGCGTCTTATCGGGTCGATGCCGAGGTGGTGAAATGATGAAACTAAAAACGGCATTATCTATTGCCATTTTGCTAGGGTTATCTTCACAAGCATTTTCTGCTGCTATGCCCCGTTCTAGTGGGGCAGATCCCCGCGTTCAGGAAATTTTTTATAATCCTAACAATGTCACTGTCGTTAAAGTGAAAGAAGGCGTTGCAACCTTAATTCAGCTTGAAAGTGATGAATATGTTGAGGGTAATGATTCTGCAACGGGTATGGGGTTAGGTGATCCGCTTGCTTGGAATGTCTCTGTGAGGGGGAATAATATCTTTTTACGTCCAATTGCGGCACAGCCTGACACCAATATTGCTTTAGTGACCAATAAGCGGACGTATGCTATTCAATTAACCAGTAGTGGTGAGTCCCAACCGACTTATTTATTACGTTATACCTACCCGAAAAAACCTGAGCCTGTAAAACAGACAGTTTTCTTAGGTAAAAGCAAAATTGATTTACCGTGTTTTGACGGGGGTAAAATTAATAATCGTTATCAAGTTCGTGGCGATATGACGTTAAAACCCAATGGTATTTGGGATAACGGTGAATTTACGTGTTTTAAATGGAATAACGCAACGGATTTACCTGTGGTTTATCGTGTTTTACCTGACGGTAAAGAGCATTTGGTGAATTTCCACATGGATAAAAATGTCATGGTTATTCATGAAGTCGCCCCTAAATTTGTTTTGCGCTTAGGTGAAAGCGTGATGGATGTGAAGACCGATCACACTATTCAACGCGGTTATAACTACAGTGGAACGACAACAGGCGAACAATTAGTGGAGCGTAAATAATGGGATTATTTAAACGTAAAAAAAATAGACCAATTGAAAAGCCAATAAAAAAAGAAGAACCTGTTTTAAGTGAATTAGACGGTGACCGTGGGCTTTATAATGTCAAGGGCAAAAAAGGTAAAGGCGGTAAAAAGTTCGTTTTAATCTTTATTGTTATTGGTGTTGCACTATTGGCTTTAATTGGTGGCGGTGTGACCTTTTTGAAAATGAAAAAAGAACCTGAAAAGGTTGAAGTTTCAATTTCAGATAAGGAACAGTACGAAAAAACAAATACGTCAAGTTCTGCTTTAGCACAAACAAAAGGGAAAGTTGAAAAATCGTTAGACCAAATGCTTAATGAAATTTCAACCGAAAATGAAAGCGAAAATGAGACGGTGGAAGTTGCTAAAACACGACCTCCCGAAAGTAATGCGATTGAAATTCCAGCAGAGCCTGTAAGTAGTGAAGGTCGAAATGATCGCAATAAAATACCTACGCCCGAAGAAAGACGGTTACAAGGGGAAATTCTCGTTGCTCAAAACTTTATTTCTACCCCTGAAAAACAAGAGGCTGATTTAAATAAACCTGCGGATAAACGACACGTTAAAGCGAGTGAAAATGACTTCTTAAAAGGAGCAAGCTTTGCCGATGGTAGCGTTGGGATTATTCGTGATCGGGAATATTTATTGTCTGCGGGTACATCCATGCCTTGTGTCCTCAAAACTAAAATAGTGACCTCTTACCCTGCGGTTGTGATGTGTCAGTTAACGAAAAATGTTTATTCCGACGACGGTAAGAACATTCTGCTCCGTTCTGGCGCAATGTTGCAAGGTGAACAAACGCGTGTGATGCAACAAGGCGTTGCGCGTGTGTTTGTTAACTGGTCAACCGCTAAGAGTGGCAATATTCGCGTCCGTATCGATGCACTAGGTGCTGATGGTCTAGGGGCTTCGGGTTTACCTGCATGGATTGATAGTCATTTCTGGGAGCGTTTTGGTGGGGCTATCATGCTTTCCTTTATCGATGATGCACTGGCGGCGGCTGCAAGTCATGTGAGTAAGGAAAATAGCAGTGTGACTGTTGATAATACCCGAAATACAGCGGGTAACATGGCGGAATTGGCATTAGAAAATTCAATCAATATTCCACCTACAGCGTACATCAACCAAGGTGAAATGCTGACGGTGATTGTTCCTAGAAATATTGATTTTTCCCCTGTGTACAAGGTTGAGTAATTAATAAAGGCAAGAGCTTTGCTGCTTGCCTTTTATTTTGAGGTTCCTATGACTAGAAAAGATTCAATGGTTCGAAGTTATCTTGAAAAAACGGGTATTCAAAAATATCTCGATATGGAAGGGGTATCTGAAATCATCATCAATAAACCGAATGAAATTATTTTAGAAGATAGCTCAGGTTGGCAATATTTTGAAGAAAGCGGGGCAACGCAAGAAAATTTAATGACGTTGGCAACGACATTAGCAACGTATAACAGCGCAGGGGTTATTGATTCAAAAAACCCGATTAAATCATTGGTTTTGCCTGATGGGGAACGTTCACAAATTATTATTCCCCCTGCTTGTATGGCAGGAACATTTTCAATGACTATTCGTAAACCGTCTTTAACCCGTTTTACATTGGGCGATTATGTGAAGTCAGGGCGTTTTAAAACAGCGAAACAAGCCCAAAAAGCCAATGGAGCATTAACACCACAACAACAGGAACTGTGGGAACTGTATCAAAAAGCGCAAGACAATACGGATGTATATGAAGACTTTTTCCGAAAAGGTGTTGAAGCGCGATGTAACTTTTTAATTGTTGGGGGAACGGGGTCAGGTAAGACGACAGTAGGAAAGGCTATCGCTGATGAATTTCCTCGTGATAGGCGCATTATTACGATAGAAGACGTTCATGAAATGCCTCTGCCTTATCATCGGAACCATGTGCATTTGTTTTATAAAGCAGGGGGCGTTCAACCTCGTTACTTGATTGAGTCCGCTATGCGAATGAAGCCAGACCATATCTTTTTGGCGGAATTACGTGGTGATGAAGCGTGGAGCTACATCGAGGCATTAAACACAGGGCATGAAGGAAGTATTACCACCATCCATGCGAATAACACGTATGCCTCTTTTGCTCGTCTTGCCTCGATAGTTAAACAGTCTACCGTTGGTTTGACGTTAGATATGGATTTAATCCAAAAAACGATTAAATCGAGCATTGATATTATTGTGTTTTTTAATAAAACCTATATGACCGAAGTCTATTTCAATCCTCATGAAAAAATGAAAATTTTATCTGAAATGTAATTGTGAATTGCTAGCAAAACTCAATGAGCCGGTGCATGAGCTGAGGTTAATTTGCTAGCAAATTGAAATTGGCCATCTGACCAGGATCATGCCAAATGCTAGCAAATGGGATTCTGGTGTTATTTATTCGTTGGAGTTGTCATGCCTAACAAAAAGCCTTTGTTTATTTTTTTGGCATTCTTGTTTGTCATTGTCGTTGTGGCGGGTTTTTTTACCTCCAGTATGGCATTACTTAAAATGGTTGGAATGCCGATAAATTTTGAAACAGTCAAATGGAATACCTTTATCGATACCTATCAACTTTATGTAGGACAAAAAGCGTATCAAAAATATTTATTGGTTGGCTTTGCAGGGGGAATAGCCCCCCTAGTGATTTATTTAGCATTGGTTATTTTTATTATTATTGGTTTAAAACCGAAAAAAACGTTACACGGGGCGGCTAGATTTGCCACGGATATGGATTTAGCGAAATCAGGACTATTTCCAGCTAAAAATAAAGTGAATAAAAAAGCCTCGACAGCCGTTTTAATTGGAAAAATGTTTCAAGGGCGTTATAAAGGGCAATATATTCAATACATGGGGCAACAGTTTTTAATGCTCTATGCGCCAACCCGAAGCGGTAAAGGGGTTGGTATCGTTATTCCGAATTGTCTTTATTATTTTGAATCTCTCGTTGTGCTCGATATTAAATTGGAAAACTTTATCTCTACAGCAGGGCATCGAAAAGATAAATTGAATCAAGAAGTTTATCTGTTCTGTCCTGATGGATATCTTGATAGTGAAAATATGGAGGCAATAAAAAAAACAAATGAAATGAATGGAGTTGTGTTAAAAAGCCATCGTTATAATCCGCTTTTTTATATTCGACGTGATCCGATTAATCGCTTTGGGGATTTAACAAAAATAGCCACTATTTTATTTCCTTTAACAGGAGATAAAAATGATATGTGGACGGAGTTATCTGCTAACGTTTTTAACGCTATTGTATTGTTTTTACTTGATACAGAAAGTGAAACGATTGTTCAAGATATTGAAGTTGAAAATGAAGATGGTGTTCATTATGAAGAAAGTATAAAACCAAAATACAAAGTTACTATGTCGCAAGTCTTTAACTTATCAGTTCCCAAAGACGGAACTAGCCTTGGTGATTGGTTTTTAAAAGAAATAGCAGCACGGAATACCGATGAAAATAAAGCTGAGTGGGAAAAATTCGTCGTAGAGGTTAAAAATGGGAATGATTCTGTCCCTCGACCTAAGCTTTCCTTGTTATCTAATGATACGGTTATGTTAATGCGTCAATTCGCAGAACAAAAACCAGAACAACAACAAAGTATTATGCTGACATTTAATGCCAATATGAAAATGTTTGCAAACCCGATAACAGCAGCAGCAACAGATGGAAACGATTTTGATTTACGGGATGTTAGACGTAAGCGTATGACGGTTTATTTTGGTTTAGCGCCTGCGGCATTAGAACAATATTCTCGGTTAACCAATTTATTTTTTAGTCAGTTATTAAATGAAAATGTACGAACGTTACCAGAACACGATAAAACACTTAAATACCAATGCTTAATGATGCTTGATGAGTTTACTTCTATGGGGTGTTTGGGAATCATTCAAACTTCACTGGCTTTTACAGCAGGTTATAACATGCGGTTTGTTTTTATTTTGCAAAACCAAGAGCAGTTATTTGATGAAAAAAAAGGTTATGGGAAAAATGGGGGGAACACCATTTTGAAAAACTGTGCTGTTGAATTGTTTTATCCACCAAAGGAGGTTGATGATTCTGTTAAAAAAATGAGTGAAACGTTAGGGTATTATGACATGAAAGTTATCAGTACCAGTGTAAGTAAAGGAAAGTCTTCGTCTAAATCAACAAGCACGAGCATTCAGAAACGTGCTTTGATGTTACCACAAGAGATAATTGAATTAAGAGACATTAAACACGCATCAGGAATGGCGTTACGTGAAATCGTTAAAAGTGAATTTAGTCGTCCATTTATTGCCGATAAAATTGTGTATTTTGACGAACCTTATTTTATTGAGCGTAAAAAATATGCGGAAACGCATATTCCTAATATTCCTGTGCTGAATATTGAACAAGATGCGCTTGCTCTTGCGTTGCATGAAATATTGTTACGTGATGCAAGTTTTGTTGAAGAACCTGATTTTGATTGAGAGGTTTTATGAAAATGAAAAAAATTGTGGCATTTGCAGTTATGGGAATGGTCGGTTACTTGGGGGTACTTCCTGAGAATGAAGCACAAGCCGCCAGTCAAGATGAATGTGCTATATGGTTGTGTTTACCTGCTGGATTTGGTGAGGGCTGTGGGGCGGCTCACAGCGCGTTTAAAAAGCGATTGAAAAAATTTAAGCCGCCACTACCAAGCTGGAATAGCTGTGCTGTTGATGGCGGGACAGAACCTTACGGTTATAAAACACGTTATAAGACTTATACTAATTACGGGAAAAACAAAATTTCAGATAGAAGCGGTCGCAATTGCCCTGATAATGGCGAAATCTATTGGAATGATAATCGCTATAATGGCATTGAAGCGATTTGTACAACCACTGAAATTTATACGACAACGTTTTATGATGGTTCAGGTCAGTACGTCCATGAAGAAGAACGTTGGGGGAAACCATTATCACAAACCTTAAATAAGGACTTTAAAGCCGATCGCTATCGTCCTGATAGAGAAAGCGGTAGTGAACGTTAATTTAATCTGAAGCGGGGCAACCCGCTTTTATCGATTTTTTAATTACTGGGGATTAAAATGAAATTAAATCAGATTAAAACGCTTGGGGATTTTATGTTTTACTGTAAAATGCCTTATTATTATCAAGCCAAAATAAAAAAAATGAAAGTCGGTGATACTTTTTTTATGGGGCAATATCGAGAGTTCATTGAAAATAATGATGATGAGTATGTTGCTGAGGCTTGGATTGAAAAGCATCATGGTTTTTTGGCGTTTTATGGCACTTGGACGTTTCCGTCCCGCTCTGGTTTTATTATGACTCATGGGAAGTTTAAAATTCATAAAAGTGAAATTAATTTCATTGAAGGAAATCATGAAGAGTATGAAAAGTCAGGAGTGAGGATGTTTGCATTGGTTTGTCGATATCTTCATGCGATATTAAAAAAATGCTCATATGATGAAAAAATGTTTTACATTAAAAAAGGCACATCACCTCTACTTATGGGGGTTAGAGTTGATAAAAAATTTACAGGTTATAAACGCTTGTACAACCAAGAAACGAAACGGTTTTATTCTTTAGATTATCATCGATATGTGCCAATGCCGCAATTACAAGCCATTGTAAGTGCGTCAATGGCATTAGGGTTGATTAATACAGAGCAGGAGGGATAATGCCAACTAAATTTAATCTTGAAGATTTTTGGATTATCTGTTTTTCAGTGCTTTGTGTTTGTATTTTGATTTATTCTACTATGGATTTAATCAAAATTTTGATGAAAAAAAAGGTAATGTTGAATGATTTACCATTTAAAGGTTTAGGTGTTCAAAATCAGTTTGATGAAAAAATTAAAATGATAGAGAATAAAAAAATAATTTTGTGTGAGAATCATGTTTATTTTCCTGATGGTGAATTGGTGTCATGGATTGAAGAAGGTGAACTTGATATTGAACTTTACATGTCCGAGGAGCAAATTGGGCGATTAGTGAAGCAATACATGATAAAAACTAACGGGATGCCGCTGAAAATTGTTTTTCCTGAATATGATAGGAGAGGACAAAAATGAATAGCTACGATTATAATACGACACTATTTTTCAGTCCTTTATTTAAAAACACCATTGGATTACTTCATTTGAGTGATCCTTATGATCATGTGTTGGAAAACGGTGAGTGGGTGTATCGTTATAAAGAGTTTATAATTAACGATTTAACAGTTTTGGAAAGAATTTCTTTATGCTGTGTTGAAAAAAATATAATGACTATAGGTGATATTACAAAAGAAAATTCGCGTAGATATTTTAATGGAAATTTAGAAGGGGTTGACTCCTTAAAGTCAATGGGGATTGATATTGAGAACTTTTATTACGGTGAGCTTTTCATCATCAGTTCTAATAGTGAAATTACTAATTTAAAAGAAGAAATATGCCTCTTTAAATCTCACCTTTATCGATTTTATGAAACAGATGAATTCGATGATGATGTTTCTGTTTTGTTAGGGTTAAGTTAAGCTAAATTGATTAAATACCAACCTCGAGAAAACGATTAAATTCATTTTAATGGTTTGGGTTGAGGTTAAATGAAAATATAGAGGTAATGAAATGTATTTACACATAGTTCCTGCACTGTTACATCGACTGGCAAATGAGTGTTTTTTGAAATCAATTACTATACCTGAGTTGGATTTTAATTTGACCTCGGAATCTCTTTCCACAAAAAGACCTTACCCAAATAAAACGATTTGGGTTGGAATGTTAAAAGGTAGAAAAGCCCTTGAGGGGATTTTATTAAAAACAGATAAAAAGCTAGATTGGTTTACTACGGAATACCAATGGGAAATTGATGGGCTAGGTGTAATTCAACACACTGTCACGACTTACATTGAAGATCATGATTATGATTTAGTCTCTCACAATATTCTTTTGGGCGATGGTTATAAAAACTGGGAATCTAGACGACATCAAGCTTATAAAGGTATAGCTCCGGTACATATCCAGCCCATGATGAAATCACTTTATACCCCCGATGAAAAACGAGAAAGTCATGATACATGGACAACATATGAGTGGGGGGATTTTCTAAATATGAGGGAAGAAAGTTTGCTGTTGCATTCAATTGAATCAGAAAGATTAAGTTCCCACTATTCAGATAGACTGCCAACACTTGAAAGTGCCATTAAATGTTAATTCAAATGTAAAGGCTAAAAATGAAAGAATATAATTCTGTTAATGAACAAGTAAAAACAAAAGCTAACACATTTTTTGATTCGATGTTTAGTCATTGTTACGGTGTTCTTAGTTTAAGGAAAGAGGGTGAACGTAATTTTCACTTTGAAATTGAAATCAATGATATTGAGGTTTTAAAAACAATCGCTATTAATAGTCATAGTGTTGCGTCTTTATTTTCAAGAAAGACCAATAAAACTGATTTTGATGTTCAATATCTTTTTTCAAAATCAAATATCAATAATGAAATAATTAAGCGTATTGATTTTAAAGGTGATTTTGATTCTGCAGAATTGCATGTAATTAGTAGTGAGGATGAATTAAAAAACCCAATAGATGAAATTATTCATTATTATTTTGACCTGTTAAGTGCTAAAGATTGTGAAAAATAGGGCAGTGAAATGTTTTTCATATAATTTTTTATAGTTATAAAAATGATTAAATTTAAAGAGGTGAATTATGAGAATATGGATTGCTGAAAAACCCGATATCGCAAAAGATATTGTGAAAGCACTTGGTGGAAAAGTGGATAGAAAAGACGGTTACTTTGATTGTGGAAGTGACGTTGTCACATGGTGTTTTGGTCATATATTAGAAAGTGCAGAGCCTGAAATTTATAACCCTGCTTATAAGCAGTGGAATTCGGCTGATTTGCCTTTGCGTTTATACCCTGTAAAGCTTGCGCCAAAAGACAGTACGAAAAAGCAAGTCAATATTATTTTAGATTTACTTAAAAAATCCGATAGTGCTGTTCATGCGGGCGATCCTGATGATGAAGGGCAATTATTGGTTGATGAAGTCTTGATTTATGCCAATTACCAAAAGCCCGTTAAACGCGTGTTGCTTAATGATAATACGGATGCAGCCGTAAAACGTGCGGTTAATAATTTAAAAGATAATAAGCAATTTCAAGGTTTGTATTTAAAAGCGTTAGCACGTAGTGTTGGAGACGATATTTACGGTAAATCCATGACTCGAGCGTATACGTTAGCAGCTCGGGCAAAAGGTTATCGAGGGGTTCTTTCCGTTGGTCGCGTTCAAACGCCAATCTTAGGTTTAATCTGTAAGCGTTTTCTTGATAATAAAAACCATAAAGAGAGTTTTTATCAAACTATTCACGGTCAATTTAAAACGGATCATGGGGTGTTTAATGCGAACTGGAAAGTGAGCGAGAATGCCCCACAAGATGATAAAAAGCGGCTCATTGATGAAGGGTATGCTGATCGCCTTTCTAAACATTTAATGGGGAAAACGTTTGATGTAGTATCGGCTGCGGTGTGTGATAAAAAAGAATTTGCCCCACTGCCTTTTAATTTATTGAAATTACAGCAAGCTATGAGTAAATCCAATAAGTTTTCAGCGAAAAAAACACTGAAAATTACGCAAGATTTACGTGAAAAACACAAAGCGATTACTTATAACCGTTCTGATTGCCAATACCTTTCAAATGAACAATTTCAAGAAGCCCCTGAATTGCTTTCTGCACTAAAAAATGGGTTAACCCAATTTTCTGAATACCCAATTAATGAAAATCAAAAAAGTAAGGCGTTTAACAGCGATAATGTTACCGCCCATACTGCGATTATTCCGACAACTAATGTACCGAAATTAACGGCTTTAACAGATGACGAACGTGTTGTTTATCTCACTATTGCAGAACGCTATATTATGCAATTTTTACCGCCTAAAATTTATAAAGAGGCGATTGCTGTTCTCAAATGGGATTTAGAGACGTTTAGTTGTAGTGCGGTTGATATTCAAGACAAAGGTTATACAGCCTATTATCAAAATAAAGATGATGACAGTGAAGATACCGAGCAAGAAACAGATCCAACCAGTGATTATGCCATTATTGCGAAACTTCGTACTGGTGTGAGTGTAACGTGTGAGAGTTGCCGATATGAAAATAGAAAAACGACTCCACCGCCTATTTTTACAGAATCAACACTGCTTGCTGCGCTATCTCGGATTGCGGATTATGTGACAGATCCAAAAATTAAAGCAGCACTAAAAGCGAAAGATGCAGGTAAAAAAGGGGAGTTTGGCGGGATAGGGACACCTGCCACTCGTGATAGTTTTGTTCCTTTGTTAGTGAATCGCGGATTTATTACGATTGAAAAGCAAAAACTCATTCCTACCCAAGCGGGATTAGATTTTTATCATTCCCTGCCGAAAGATGTAACACAGCCTGATTTAACCGCATTATGGGCTGAAAAACAGCAAGAAATTGAAAAAGGTCAACTGGATATTGATGTTTTCGTCAATGAACTCTACGATGATATTCAACGTCTTTTAAGAGAAGATATTGCAAATAATTTAAAGGTGGATGCATCTTCTTCTGAAAATGTGCTTTCCGTTAAATGTCCGTTGTGTCAAAGTGAGTTATTAGAAAATAGCAAGGCGATAGCCAGTTGTAAGGCACGGTGTGGCTTTGTTGTCTGGAAAGTCATGTCAAGTAAAACCATTACCCGTAATCAAGCAGAAACGTTGATTGAAAAAGGTAAAACAGGCATGATTAAAGGTTTTAAAAGTAAAGCAGGTAATCCATTTGATGCTAAACTAGTTTTAGATAGTACAACGGGTAAAATTACATTTGAATTTGAAAGTAAGGGGAAAAAATGAGTGAATTAACCAAAAATGATGAATATGATATCACTAGAAAAACACTATCCAGTATTACATCCATACGAAGCTGTTTCAAAAATACACCGATTGATTTAATTGATGATATTCTTGGTAAGCTCGCTGGTATTAAAGAAGAGAAAGAGGCTGAATACCGTCAATTCGAAGCCGAAGCGGTAGAGCGTAATGAAAAACGCCTACAAGCCGTTACCTTGCTTGAAGAAGCGGGTCTTCCTGTTCCGCCTGAATTTTTACAGCCAATCACTGCTGAGTTTTTAGCTACGGGTCAAACGACGACGAAAAGAAGTAAGGGGGCAGCTAAACCTCGTAAAGTTAGTTTAGCGTGGCGTAATCCTGAAAAAGGTGGTGAGTGGGAAAAATATAGTAGTGGACGTATGGCGAATTGGGTTGCGAAAGCCAAAGACGAATACGGTGAAACGGATGAAACCCTTACTATTTACGCAGAAGAATATAATAAAGAAATGGGTCTTGAATAAATTTCTTTAAGTAAAATAAAAACCTTGCTTTTTAGTGAGGTTTTTTATTGACCGAAACGTACACGGCGTGTACACTTGGTTTTAAGTTAAATCTTTATCAGAAGTATATTGTTTTTAACGTCAGTTGGTTTCTTTTTGTAAAACGAAAATCTTAAAAAAAGCTAAAGGGCAATTTAGCTTTTTAATACATTTTAAATGAGGTTTTAATGATGGAAAAATTTCACGTTTTAGGTTTTTTAATTCCAATTATATTTCTTGTTTTTTGCTTGGCTTGGTTATCGACTTGTATCGTGATAACGAAACAAAAAACAGTGAAAATTATTGAACAGTTTGGGCGATACGTATCAACAAAAGAAGCGGGTATTTCACTTAAATTACCCACACCTTTTCAGCGAGTTGCACATACTATTGATACGAATTTACTTTCATTAGAAGAAAGTTTGGAACTGAAAACCAAAGATAACCTATTTATTACTTATCCTATTTCTCTTCAAATTCAAGTTCTCGATCCCGTTAAGGCATGTTATGAGCTTGAAGAACCTCACGATCAAATCCTGTCCTTTGTGGGTAGCTTTATTCGTTCGGAGGCAGGTAAACACAATTTCATGGAGTTATACGGTCTAAGAAATGAATTGGAAGATGAAGTCATTGAGCACCTAGGGGCGAAAATGGCGGAATTTGGTTGGGAGATTAAGGCTGTACTGGTTGATGAACCCATCCCTTCAGAAGCGGTTCGTAAGTCTTATGATGCGGTGAGTGAATCACAGCGAAACTTAGAAGCTGCAAAAAATCAAGCTGAAGCCCAAAAAGTAACATTAATAGCCGAAGCGGAAGCGCAGAAAGAAGCTAAACGCTTATATGGCGAAGGTATCGCTTCTCAACGTGACGCTATTGCTAAAGGCTTCTCAGAGTCTATTTCTAAGCTTGCGGAGTCAATGGGGACAACAGAAGAGCTTGCGGCAGCGTTTTTATTACAAATGACTAAATTTGACACGATCCGCGAATCATCAACGAATGGGTCGTTAATCATTACGGATGCAGGCGCGGGATTTGAAATTGGTAACACACTAAATCTTCAAAATACATTTAAATCTTTTATGGATAAAAAAGCATAATCAGTGATAATTAACCCGTATTGATTACGGGTTAATTAACGTTGAGGAAGGTATGACAGTTCTTATTTTAAAAGTAGTGAGTATTTGCTTGTTTGGTGGGATTATTGGTTTGTTTGTTAAGTATAAAGCCCATCCCCCAAAACGCTATGTGGTTGCTATCTTCTTCGCGTTGCTATTGAATGATTATGTCATTTATAAGTTGGCTCCTGAGCGTTCTTGGTTAGGGAAAATTCCGACAAAGATAATCAATACAAACAATGAGATATGAGGGTGTGGGGTATGCTAACAAGTATCATTGTGATAGCTTTGTTTTTAGCAATGGCAGTTTTTTTAATCAGTTTAGTTGTTAATTTGTTCAATGATGCTGATAAATCAATTAAAAATGGATACGAAGATGCACGAGCTAAAGGAAAGCTATATTCTCAATTGAAAATTCATTTAATTAATAAAGAACTGGATCAGAAAGAAGAAACCTATCATTTGAAAGGTGTTGTTGATGGGATTAGCTATAATATTCAAGTTTCAAAATCTGAATATGAAAATAAAAAGAGATATTATGAACATGTTAATAACGATAGTGAACACCAAAATTAACATTTAATTATAGTAAGCTAGGGGGGGATTTTGAAAAAGCCAAAAAATACATTAAGTGTTAGGCTTAGTGAGCCAACCATCGATATAGTTGATTCAGCAACGACGGTTTTTTTTCATCGTGCTGATGTACTTATTGCTGCTATGCTTAATTTTGATGCACTCAGTATTGATGAACGCAATGCATTTTTAAGTGTTTTAGCGAGTCCACCAAAGAAGCCCATTACCTTTCGTTTACCCGAAGCCTTCTTTGAATTGATTGATGGTTATACTAACACGATCATTACTCGTCCTGATGTAATTCATGCTGCATTATTGGCATTTGATAATCTGGATGTTGATAAGCGGTATCAATATCTCAATGAGGCAAAGGTGAAGAATAATGAATAAACATGAAGTCTTAACATGGGTTATTAGGATTTTATCTCTTTTAACCCTCTGGATTTCAGGTATGTTATTCTTTTTTGAGTATCAACAAAAAGGAACTACAGATACCTACCTTAATGCGGGGTATGGTTGGGCTTTTGGCTGGTCAATTTTGACTTTTATTCTTACCTTTCGTAAAAGTAGCTATGATGTTTTAAGATATGTTTTGCTTTTTTGGCTT
Organism: Providencia sp. 2024EL-00732; assembly: GCF_044006275.1. Taxonomy (NCBI): domain Bacteria; kingdom Pseudomonadati; phylum Pseudomonadota; class Gammaproteobacteria; order Enterobacterales; family Morganellaceae; genus Providencia; species Providencia sp. 2024EL-00732. The sequence continues at coordinate 52,571 of NZ_JBIPDG010000019.1, forward strand.
TTCATCATGGCTATTGGAGGATTGACAACTTTTTTAATTCTTAATCCCAGTATTTTGTTTGTTCTGTTTATCTCTTTCCCCTTTGTTTTTATACTATTTATCATTTGGAATTTATCATAAACTTAATTTTAAATGGGAGTTAATTAAAAATAATGAAAGTTAAAGTGCTGAGAAATAAAAGAGGTAACTATGTTTTACGTTGAAATATCTAGGATAATAAGTTTTGTTGTTTTGTTTTTAATGGTTTTGGGTATTATACTTGGAACCTATGGATTCAAAAAAAACAAAAATGATTTTTTTATTACGGGTTTGGTGTTTATTTTAATTTCAGTTTCGGGAGGATTGGTGTTAGTGGCTGTCCCGACCTACAATGATGAAGATATAAAGATGGGGGCTAGGTGGAATAAGTGTGAGTTATTAGAAACTAACAAATTCAATGGGTCTTTTAGTGAAAATGTCAACGTTATTAAGTGTGATGGGGTCGTCGAAAATATTCCGATTACAGTCTATAATCAATTTACAAAATTAGCTTTGGAAAAATAAATATAACCAACATAACGTTTTTTATGACCTTTTAAAAAAGGTACATGTGGCTATTTATTTTTTGGTTTTAATTGGCTAATCGAGGTAAGTTAAAATGATTTTAAAAAAAATTATGGTTGTAGGGTTATTTTTAATGCCTTTCACTATTTCAGCTAAGGTTTTAGTGATTGGTGATAGTTTAGCGTTTCCGATAGCAGAAAGTTTGAAAGTTATTATCCCTACAGATGGTTTTTTCCTTGAAAGTACAGGCTTGAATGATAAAAGCACACTTAATTGGTTTGATTACATCCAAACATTAGATGCAACCCGTTATGATAATGTCATTATTTCATTAGGGGCTAATGATGGGATTCAAGGTAATGACATTGACAATTACCAACAAAAAGCGGTGATGCTTATAAAGCACTTGCAAAGCGCAAATGAACAAGCGTTGGTTACGTGGGTTTTACCGCCTGTATTGGAAGATACTAAGAAAGAAATTGCTGTGAGTAATACTCGCAAGGCACTAAATCATGCTTGTAATGCGACAGGAATTAATTGTTTCGATCCCGCTGTAGTGATAGGGCATGAGTTTAGTTATCAGGTTAATGGTATTCCTGTTCGTTCTCAAGATGGGGTACACTATACCCCTCAAGGGGCTGAACTTATCGTGAATAAAATGATGGGGGTAAAATGAAAGTAGTAACAATTATTCAAAATCATTCTGATTTGTTAAGAGCGTTAAAAGGGGAAAAAAAATATTCACCTGCATTCGAGTTTTATATCAAAAAACTCAATAGAAAAGATAAGTTACCTCGCGGAAAATACTTTAAAAACAGAAGGGCAGGTCATAACCCTGTTATCATGGATGAATTCTGG